>CALDTJ010000030.1 GCA_937924145.1 uncultured Saprospiraceae bacterium | reverse complement strand
TAGTAACGAGTAAATAATAACTCAGTCATTTCCTAGCTATTATTTTGCACAATAACGTCGTTATTTTTATCAGCCATAGCGATGGGCATCCCGTCCGCTATGCGGTTCAGGAGCTTACACTCCTTCATCCTCAAAAAATGCCTAGTTCTTGCACAAAACCCGCTCGACTGCGCAGCGGGCGAGTAATTAGCTCTAAACGACCGACTTATTTTTTGCTCGTTACTAACCGCCCAATAGTCCAAATAATCTTTTTTTCTTTTTAGATTCAGTACTTACTACTGTTGGAACTTCAGCTGATTTTTCAGCTAAAAGTACCTGTACATCACTATATTTCCCTACCATACGGATATTAGCAAAGAGCTGTAAATCAACCAAGGATTTGGCTAGTGGTTCGTGGAAAGCGACCATGTGGTTGGTATCATGGTATTCATGTTTCTTATTATAACCAGAAACAATTAGTCGTTTTTTGGTAGACTTTACTAAGAAATCAAGTATTTTCTCGTAATCTTCCCGATTGTTTTGATGGTTTAATACTTCTAAGCAAATCACGGTATCGTACTGCTTGATAGGCTGAACTTTTGATGCATCAGCTAACTGAAAGGTTAGATCCGGTCGCTTTTTCTTAGCAATAGTCAATGCCTCCGTTGAAGTTTCTATGCCAACGTAATCTTTAAATTCAAATCCTTCTAGCACTTCAAAATCTCCGAATCCGACATCTAAAACAGATTCATTCTCCCCTAGTCGCAATTTCTGTAGCAACTCAATCTTATCCGCTTTTGCCTCGGCTCTACTGCCTATGCCAGACCCTAACTCAGGATGAAAACGATAACGAAATTCCCAAAAAGCTAAATTGTCATACGACTTAGCAATTAGCTGATTCGCCATATTTAATCCTGCTGTAAAGTAAGGGAAGCTTGGATTGTGATTGTATAATAATCCTACTGGCGTAAACTGATTGAAATGATGAAGTAGTACAGCTGAAACATCATCTTTAAATGGTAAATGAATCGGACAATTATAGGCTCGACTTACATAGTCTACCTTAATTTTCGTTTCGTGAAGCGCCATTGATAAGCTTACTTGACTAATCAGATTAACATTATTAATCAACGCTGTAATCTGCTTATTTTTGTCAAACCAAATAGCCCACTTTTTCCAGCTTACTCGAATTTTTTTTCGATGTTTTTTCGGTATGATGTAAAGTCCTCCGCTTAAATTTCCTGCAAATGTGTCATTTTCCTTATCCATATCTGCTGCCATCATGGATGGCGAAGTAGAAAATCCAGCACTTGCAAAAACTGACTTAAGCACCTGACTATCAGGATTTGGTAAATCTACTATTTTACCAACTATTGCATTCTTATTAAAAATAGCATCAATCGGTGTTAATAAAATAGTGTTCGTATCCAATAGAATAATGTAATCGAAAGCTGCCAATTGATCTGTTTCTAATTGTTTAGCCTTGAAAGCATATTGTTCTTCCTTGGCAAATTCTATTGGTCCTATTTGAATGTTTAATTCGGCTAATTTTTGAATCCAAATTTTTGGGACATCGACTTTATGCTGAACAAAGATGCAGGCAGGTTTGATTTGCCCATACTGCAATAATGATTGCACCAAAAGCCAAGTGTGGTAAAAACTTTTAGGATGATCCTCTAATAATATGGAATATGCCGATTTCATGGTCTAGTTTTACTTAATTATCCGTTGGATGTTTGTTTTCTACTGTTGTTTTTTTGATAAATTTCTGACCTTCTATTCTTTTAGGAACTTTGAAAAACTTCTTATTCTCGCCTTCTTTATAAATTTGGCTTAAAAACAAAATACAAATCAAACCAATTTTTATTTTATTATTTATAAAAAAATATGTTATTTATTTCGTCAAAACTTTCCTTTTTCCTTTGAATCTCGTACTTTTAAGCAATAACAATAAGTTATCTCTCTCAAATTCCGATTTAATACCTGTTTTACACACAACCACAACTTAAATCAACCATCCAATTTGCTATAAAGCAAATTGCCTATAACCTACTACCTAAAAACAAAATGGATTAATGAAAGGACTGTACTGTCCAGTATAATGCTTTGATACAGTCAACTTTCATGCTATTCCGCCTTTACATACATAAAAGAGTAATTTTCAACACAAGATAGAACATACTTAGTTTTGGTTACTATTCAATTAATCATTGAAGATGACCAAAATATAAAAATATAAATAGATTGGTTAGTCTTAAGTAATTGGGCGAAAGTAAAAATGAGTCATTTATTTTTATCGTCTGACTAAGTAACGAGTAAACCATATTTTTTAGAAGGAGAGAAAACTAAAAACAATGAACAAACCTTACACAAAATTGTGGCTCATCGCCGCAATGCTTGGGTTGATGTATCCTACATTTGCTCAGAAGTACAACATCCAGTTGGGTGCCTTTACGGAGCCTATTGCACCTTCTTTCTTTACTTTTTCAGGTTTCTCTAATGTAAAGTATCAATTGAATGACCACCAATTTCATCAATATACCTGGGGGGAATTTGACGATGCTCAGACAGCTGAAACACAACTTCAATTACTTCGATCTCGATCTCCTTTGCATAATTTGACGAACTTGAAAATTGTTCCTCAAGTAATGGACGTAGCATCCGTTTCTGCTGATAATTCTAACCCTAAAATTAATAATCAAACTACTGATTTTCAACTATTTAGCCGTTTTATAGAATTTAATAAGGGGAATCTATCTTTACAGAAAAACGATGTCGGAAAGCTGGAAGAAATTAGAGATATTTTAGATAAAAACCCAGAATTAAAACTGCGGATTATTGCTACGAATAATCCCACCGAACTAAATAGTCAACAACAAGAAACCGCCACCAATATTATCAAGAATTTCTTATTAGCCAATCAGATTCCTGCGTATCGGGTTAAAATAATTCCAAATACAAATCATAGTGCAGATCCAGAAAAAATAGTGATGCCTATTCCCCCTGTCATCATGACTTTAGTCGATTTAAAAGAAGAAATCGTTTTAGATAGATTTGGTGCTGATCGTTTATTCGTCAAAGAAGTATTGGAACAAAAAACGAATAATGTCCTTGAGTAATAATTTTCTTTAAAAGGACCAAAAAATGACAATTTAACCTAAAAATAATGCTTAGCTTTGGCGTTAAATATTAATACAATTATAAGACGCGACTAAGTATTCATGAAGATTTTTGTAGAAACAGAGAGACTACTCCTTAGGGAAATACTTCCCTCGGACGCAAGAGCAATGCTCGACTTAGACTCCAACCCTAATGTACTCCAATACACTGGTATTCAACCCATTAATGACTTAGAAGAATGTAAAAAGACGATCCGATTTATCAGAGATCAATACGAACGCAATGGTATTGGCAGATGGGCGGTTGTGCTCAAAGATACGATGGAATGTATTGGTTGGGCTGGACTCAAATTCGTAGATGAAATGACTATTAATGGTCAGCGTAATTTTTACGATTTGGGTTATCGTTATATCGAAAAATATTGGGGCAATGGCTATGGTTATGAAGCTGCTAACGCAATCTTACATTATGGCTTCGGATCTCTAAATCTCCCTAAAATAAGTGCGTTTCTAGATGCTAGAAATAAAGGCTCTAAAAGAATCCTAGAGAAATGTGGCCTTCAATTTATAGAATCTTTCGAATACGAAGGCGTGCCACATGATTGGATGGAGATCCAACAAAAAGCATTCTTACAAAAAGCCAATCTTTGACAATAATATTGTATCTTGCATTAACTCCCCTCCCCTATTATTTTTTAGTTTTGTTAAGCTTTATGTCTTAATTCAAAATGTAAAAATTCAAAATCTAAAAGTTGGTATCGGTTAAATCGTGTGATTTAGTTTGAATTACTTTTAAATTTTAGATTTAAAACACTCAACTTTCATTACCTAATGACACGAGTATCCGCTATAAAATTTGTACTTTGTACTGTAATATTTTTCCTAGTGATTGTTTCTTGTCGAAGAAGAGAATATCTTCCAGGCGAACAAGAAGAAGGTGTGGAAGAAATGAATAATACAGGCGTTATGCTCAATAGAGAAACAATGCAATTGGGTAATTTTTTTGGAAATGTTACCAGCAATGAAATCCTCATTAATGTGCAGGGTGGCCCATTTACCGAATTAAAAACGAATGAACTAAAAGACCTACTCACCCAAACAGACAAAGACAATAATTTTTTCATCTTCAATCTTCACCAAACTCAAACCCTTGAACCTCAAGAATTTACGAATGAGATAACCTTTGGGAAAGCAAAAACCAATAATCAAAGATCTGTCAGTATTTTAAAGGAAGTTATTCAATATTTCAAAGCACAAGACAGAAAAGTTTATGTATTAGGAACAGGTTTTGGTGCCTATATTGTCCAAGAATTAATTGTGCAAGAAGGCAAAGACTTAGCAGATCAATTTCTCTTGATGGGTGGTAGATTGGATATGCCAGATTTGGTTTGGCAGTCTTTTAGCGAAGGAAATACAGGTGGTTTCATCGACGGGACTACTCCATTTACTGGTGCGCCAAGTACGCTGACGGATACTCAAAAAAATCTTAATAAATTATTGGCAGGTCTTGCCTTTAAACGCTATACCGTTGAACTAGCCAAGTATAATGATTTGACCAATGTCACCTATTGTTTTGGTACTAGAGACGAGTCTTTTGGCGGCTTAACCCAAAACGAAAAAGCCCTATTAATTACTAGGCAAGCGAATTTATTGGAAATAGATGAAGGGCATCAAGTGGCAATTGAGGCCTTATTAGATCAAGGTTTTGAAACAGCTTTTGGCGAAGAATAGACAGTTGGTAGCATGACAGTTGACTCAGCCCACTGCAGACTGCCAATCTATCTCGCCTTGTTATTTAAAAATTCCAAACACATTGCCCAGAGTTCTTCGTAAGGGACAATTTCTACGAAATGCGTATTTCCTTTCGCCATGATTGGTGCTGCATCTAGTTTTGCTTTGAGCTCTTTTGTGCGGCGAATTGTTCCATTCTTATGAAAATGTGCTTTTACCATTTCCATCAACATTTTAATAAAAATATTACTTCTTAAACTATCATCGTCTCTTAGGTGAGCATGTACGTACATTCGGATACTTTCCATCCGATCAATTACGGGATTATATTTGCCTTGAGCAATTAAGAATAAAATTTGGATGATAATAATTGCAACGTTTACCCCTTTTTTGTCTTTAGAATAAAGCGGCACATCATTCATAAATTTAGCCACTTTAAATTTACCTACTTCCTTTGTTACGACCTTACCGACTGTCCTCAAGTAAGTTAAATAAGCATTGTATACCAACCAAATTTGACGATAATCCTCGCTTAGTTTTTTAAATTGCTTATTTGCAATTACCTGCTTATAAATTTCAATTGCTTTTTCATATTCTCTCGTATGTAAGGACAATAGGAAGTAATATTCTAAAGTAATAAACCAATTAATTCTTCCTTCTAGTTGAACTCTCAATGCTTGCAGCGCCAATTGTTCTCCTGCTCTAAATCGTTTTAAGGGAATACAGGCTGCAAGCCATTTATTTTTATAAATAACCTTCATGGTAGGAGAAACAGCATCCCCTTTCGCTTCAAAGAAGGCAATAGCCTCTTTACAAGATTCAATTACTTTAGCATAATTATTTTTAAATTCAAATTCATAAGTAAATATTAAATAAGCTAATTGACCAATCCGAACCGACTTATAATCTTTAAGAATATTACGAACAGCGGTACTATATTGGGCTATTTGCACATTTTTTTTCTCTTTAGAAATTTTTAAATTCGCTATAGTTTTTACGGTAAGACTATAATAATCCTCCATTTCTACCTCTTTGATAAATAAAGCTAATTTTTCTGAGACAATGGATTTATAAAACTTTTCTTTTTTAGCATTAATATCATGTGTTCTATAATGTAGTAATAAACTTCTTGCTATATCTAATGAAATTTCTGTAAACTCATAATACTCCGTCTTTTTTATTAGCTTTTCAGCTAATCTTATTGCCGCTTGATTTGCCCCTCTAGACATTAAAATATTTATTGCTCCTCGCCATCGTTCCGATTTGACTTTTCTTTTAAAAAGATCTGAATAATTCAAATCCGAGACATCAATAAAAAATAGGGTATTAATTAACTTTTGAGTTAAATGAATCTTTAAATTGGCATATTTATTTGTTGGTTTTGGCGTATTATAAATATCCATTGCAGCCTCCTGATCTGTCTCATATTTTCCAGAAACAATTCCATCGTATAACTTTTTTACCAGTTTTCCATATTTCGTTTTCTCCCTCCCAATTATTTCTATTTTTTGGGTTTTTATTGGATTTACCAAATTTACTAATTCAAAAAGATTCTCCATACCAAAAAGATATTACCTCAGATTTCTCTAGAACAAATAATTAAATAATTTTTAAGATCAAATCTACTAATTAAGTCTTCGCATTTTATAGCTGCATTTTTTTTAAATAAACACTTCTTGCTGTCTAATTTTACATTCGTAAAATAATTCATTTTTAATTTTAAAAAACATCGTTATGACTCTTTCTACAACTTTCACAAACACTTCTTCTTCTCTTTTCAACAAAATTGTTATTGGTGATATAAGTGAAATGTAATTTAAAAAAACATAAATTACATTTAACTTAACCTGCTAGATATCAATAAGTTACCATTAAATATAACTTAAAAAAGACTTAATAAGTAGTCAAAGTAAACAGTAAAAATACTTTCTTGTCTTGATAACTATCTGCTTATTTTTGTCTTAGATAAAACTTATCGGAAAGTGTGGAGGACTTCAAGTTCTCCACTTTTTTGATATAAATTAGTCCTCCTCATTTGTAGATAGGAGCCCCCAATCTCTTATATATTTAGTTCGTTTTTGCTAAAAAACAGTTTTTTTCCTTTATTAAGTTAGTCATTAAACTAGCTCATTATCAGTAATTTAACGAATAATCCTACATCTTTCTCAATAAAAAGTAATCACACTTTATTTCTAGAATCTTTCATAGATATACGCTTCACTCATTATATATTTGGGGTAGAAAGGTAGAAACATTTTATTGATTTCAATAGAAATATATTACCAAACTTCAATTTACTCCAACAATACCAATCGAAACACAGTCCGAATCAACTGATAATCAATCACTTAAATAATACTATATTATTTTATTTTTTCAAGCCTTGAGTTTGAAACGCAAAAAAATTAAATCCAAAAGAGGCAGCAACCAGTTCCTTATGTTCCTATAATAATTAGATAAGGAAAGGGTGGAGAGCCTAATTAGCTCTCCATTTTTATAAAAAAATCTTAATAACATATAAGTACGTGGACACAATTATCTTCTATTTTATGACGGGAGATTTTTAATTTAATTATGTCTAAGTACTTACGATCCTAAAAATAAAAATTTGTAAACGCTCTCTACTTAAGCCTTGGACTACTTAGTCTAAGGCTTTTTCGTTTTAAATACTGCCTCCTTTGTAATTATTTAGACATAAATCATATTTTCTTCAAATTTCAATCCTTTAATTCCTCAACTATTTGACTAATTTTGTGCTTTACTTCCTAATCAAATATTAGTTTATGAAACTTTACAGTCAATTGTTTTTACTCTTTTTTAGTGTTTTTCTATGCTTTCCCAACATTAATTTTGCGCAAGCAGATAAATCCGATGACAAAAAAGAAAAAAAGAAAAAGTCAGTCAGCAAACTTAAACCTTTAGCTGACATTATTACCGAAGAATCTAAATCAGACACGGGTCTTTTTACGGTTCATAAAATGGGTGATAAATACTATTTCGAAATGCCTAACGACTTGTTAGACAAAGAATTATTAGTAGTCAGTCGTATTTCTGGACATGTCAAAAATTTAAATTTTGGTGGTGCAGGGATGAAATCTAGACCGCAGCAAGTCGTCCGATGGCAGCGACACGACGAAAGTATTTTACTTCGTTCCGTTTCTTACAATAGTGTCGCAAGCAACGAAGATCCCATTTATAAATCGTTGAAAAACAACAACTTCGAGCCAATTATCATGACCTTCCCAATCGCAGCTTATAATACAGATACAACGGGAGTCATTTTTGATGTAACGACCTTATTTACTTCGGACGTAGCAATGATTGGTCCACTCAGAGAGAGCGAGCGAAAACGATTTGGCGTCAAAGCTTTAGATAAAAAACGATCGTTAATTTCTCAAACTAAAGCCTTTCCTAAAAATGTAGAAGTGCGTCACATTCTGACCTTTAACGGTAGCAAACTTCCTGATAATCAATTGACTAAGTCCTTATCTATTGAGATGAATCAGTCGTTTATCGAATTGCCAGAAGAACAATGGCAACCAAGATATTACGACGAAAGAGTCGGCTATTTTTCTATTCAACAAATAGATTATAGTGCCAACGAACAGAAGGCATTCAAAAAAAGATATATCACTAGGTGGAGATTAGAACCTTCCGATTGGGACGCCTATAATCGTGGCGAATTGGTAGAACCCGTTAAACCAATTGTTTATTACATCGACCCAGGAACACCCGACGTTTGGAAGCCATACATCAAACAAGGCGTCAATGATTGGCAAAAAGCATTCGAAAAAGCAGGTTTTAAGAACGCTATTTATGCCAAAGATGCCCCAACTAAAGAAGAAGACCCAGACTGGAGTCCAGAAGATGTTAGATACTCTGTCATTCGATATATTACGACTGACATACAAAATGCACAAGGTCCACACGTACATGATCCACGTACAGGCGAAATCATCGAAAGTGATATTTTATGGTATCATAACGTCATGAATCTATTGAGAAATTGGTTTATGATGCAGACTGCTGCAATTAATCCAGAGGCAAGAAGTGTCAAATTTAAAGATGAAGTAATGGGGGAATTAATTCGTTTTGTAGCGGCGCATGAGGTTGGTCACACTTTAGGTTTACCACATAATATGGGGTCTAGTCCTGCTTATCCAGTCGATTCTCTACGTTCTCCTGCATTTACGCATCGTATGGGCGGAACTGCTCCATCCATCATGGATTATGCTCGATTCAACTACATTGCTCAACCAGAAGATGGGGACGTCCTACTCTACCCTGGCATCGGACCTTACGATGATTGGTCGATTACCTATGGTTATAAATTAATCAATCAAACGGCAACGACTGATTCTGAAAGAGCGACCTTGAATGATTGGATTAAGGAACGTGCAGGTAATCCAATTTATCGCTACGGTGCCCAAAAAAGAAATAATGCTGATCCTTCTGCTCAAACGGAAGATTTGGGAGATGATGCAATGTACGCCAGTGAGTTAGGGATCAAAAACTTAAAAAGAATTTTGCCTAATTTGATCGAATGGTCCGCAGAAGATGGTAAAAACTATGCGGACTTAAGTGAACTATATAGCAATATTTATAGTCAATTAGGTCGCTATATGGGACACGTCACGACTAATATTGGTGGGGTCTATGACTACAAAAAAACTTACGATCAAGAAGGCGCAGTTTTCACCCACGTACCGAAAGATAAGCAAAGAAGAGCGATGAATTTCCTACACCAACAACTCTTCCAAACACCTAAGTGGTTATTGGATAAAAATGTTTTGAACAAGATCGAAAATGCGGGTGCATTGGAGCGGCTACGCAGTTTCCAAGTCCGATATTTAGGACGTCTTTTTAATGAAGATCGCTTGAATCGACTTTCTGAAAATGAGGCATTGAATGGTGCTGTGGCTTATACGCTAACAGACATGATGGGGGATAGTCGAAGAGGTATTTTCTCAGAGTTAAAAAGTGGTGCTCAGCCTGATGCGTTCCGTCGAAATCTACAACGTGCCTACCTCAGCAAAATGGGAGAATTGATGAAAATGGAAGAAGCAAAGTACGATCAAACGGATATTAAATCTGCTGTACGAGCTAATTTAATGGCTTTACAAAATGACTTAAAGTCTTTGAAAAAGATGCGAAATACGGCTGCCAAGGCACACTTTACGGATATTCAGGCTCGAATTGAGGCTATCTTTGGGGAGTAGTTTTTACTAAGGGAGACAGTGTTTTTTTTACCACATAGTCACATAGTAAAAACACATAGTTCACAATAGTTTCATAACTAAATGTTGACCGAGCAGTAGCATTTTTGCTAAGCTGGATTTTGACTAAAAATAGTATCTAGCTTAGCAAAATGCTACTGCTCGAAAAAGTCAAAACTACCGCTCGAAAACTATGTTTTCTATGTGCCTTCACTATGTGTCTATGTGGTAATCAACACTACAAAACGCGCGCCCCCTATTCCGAAAAACCAACCAATAATTTTCCTTTCCTGTATTTTTTTCCTACCTTTCGTCTTCATAATATATTCATTCATTAGCCTTTCATAACGAAGCATATATGAAACGACGAGACATTATAAAGTACACCGCTTATGCGACTGGTGCCGCCCTAAGTGCGCCTTTGATTAGTTCCTTACTAGTCAGTTGCCAATCAGAAGTAGCGGCAACAGCCACCACCGAAGGATTAGCTTTTTTTAGTGAAAAAGAAATGGAGTTGGTCAAAAAAATAGCCAACCTGATCCTACCAAAAACAGATAGCCCATCCGCAACCGAAGTCGGTGTCCATGAGATGATAGATCACATGGTCGGAAACGTCTATGCTGAAAAAGAAAAAGCCGACTATAAAACTGATTTTCAAGCTCTTAGTCAATTAGTTGCTGACAAATCAACGGATGAATTAGCTACTTTGGTGACTCAGTTAAATGATAAAGATACAGCTACTCCCGAGTCCGCTCAAAAAGGATTTAGACGAATCAAACAACAAACCATAGCTTACTACCTGTCTAGCAAAGAAATTGGGATGAATTATCTTAATTACTTGCCAGTGCCTGGGGAATACGAGGCATGTATCAGCTTAGCTGATGTAGGTGGAAAAGCATGGGCATTGTAAATTTGAGAGCAGAGATGCGAGAGTAGAGATTAGAGATTCTCCACTCGACGTTCGCATCTATCTAAATCTCTACTCTCTTTTCTCTAATCTCTTATCTAAAAAGAATGAATTATAATACTAAAGAATCTTATACTTACGATGCCATTGTAGTTGGATCAGGCATCAGCGGAGGATATGCCGCTATGGAATTATGTAAAAAAGGCTATAAGACCATCGTGCTAGAAAGAGGCCGAATGGTCAAACATGGAGACTACCCCACCGCAGGTTATGACCCTTGGGATTTGCCGAATAATAATCGAGTAGCCGCAGAAGAAGTAGCCGCAGATTATTTTCAGCAAAACAGATTGAGTTGGTGGGTCAAAGAAGACCATAAGCATTTTATCAATAAAGACAGTGATTATTCCTACGATGAAAAGGCTCGATTTGATTGGATTCGAGGGCATCATGTAGGCGGTCGGTCGATTATGTGGGGGCGACAATGTTACCGCTGGAGTGATATTGACTTTGAGGCCAATTTAAAAGATGGTATTGCGGTCGATTGGCCGATTCGGTATAAGGACATTGCGCCTTGGTACGATTATGTCGAAACTTTTGTGGGGGTAAGTGGTCAAAAAGAAGGCTTAAAGCAAATTCCAGATGGAAAATTTCTAAAGCCTTGGCCTTTGAACTGTGCCGAACAGCATTTGCGTAAAACAATTGGTGCTGCTTATCCAGATAGATTGGTCACGCCATCCAGATTAGCGAATTTATCGGAGTATGACCCTGAGGTTCATTTAGGGACAAGAGGGGCTTGTCAAAATAGGGCTAGATGTGTTAGAGGTTGTCCTTTTGGTGGTTATTTCAGTAGTTTATCGGCGACTTTGCCAGTTGCAGAGGCGACAGGAAATATGCACCTTCGCCCCGATAGCATTGTGCATGAGATTATGTTCGATAATAAAACGGGCAAAGCGACTGGTGTGCGAGTAAAAGATCGTTTGACGGGCGAAGAGTTTGAGTTTTTAGCTAAGATTATTTTCTG
Organism: uncultured Saprospiraceae bacterium; assembly: GCA_937924145.1. Taxonomy (GTDB): domain Bacteria; phylum Bacteroidota; class Bacteroidia; order Chitinophagales; family Saprospiraceae; genus JAFMDF01. The sequence continues at coordinate 2,732 of CALDTJ010000030.1, read as the reverse complement.
TAATGCGAGTACAATTGGCACAACAGCTATTTTATTGAACAGTCGTTCTACCGACCATCCGAATGGTATGGGCAATGCTAGTGGTGAACTGGGGCACAACATCATGGATCACCATTATGGCATGGGCGCAGAAGGAGTTCTACCGGGTATGGAAGAAACCTACTACAAAGGACGTAAACCTAATGGATTTTATATCCCTAGATTCACCAATATCGACAAAGCTACTACTCAAAAGGAATACCTTCGTGGATTTGGCTATCAAGGAACAGCGACTAGAAGGCCAAATACCTCTGGCAATGCCATTGGCACTGACTTAAAAGATCAGATTTTTAGTCCAGGCCCGTACAAAATTAGAATGACTTGTTTCGGTGAACTCCTACCCTACCACGAAAATAAAATGTGGCTTAATTTTGATAAAAAAGACAAGCATGGTATGCCAACTATCACTTTCGATGCCAAACTGAGAGATAATGAGGCGAATATGAGAAAGCATGGCGTACAATGTGCCGAAGAAATGTTAGCCGCTGCGGGTTGTAAAGACATCACTTCCTATAATATCGAAACCGCACCTGGTGCTTGTATCCACGAAATGGGTACGGCTAGAATGGGTCGAGACCCTAAAACCTCTGTACTAAATAAATGGAATCAACTGCATGAAGTGCCGAATGTCTTTGTGACGGACGGAGCGTGTATGACTAGTTCTGGAACGCAAAATCCTAGTATTACTTATATGGCTTTGACGGCTCGGGCAGTGGATTATGCGGATCGGATGGTTAGGGAGGGGGTTTTGTAATTAATCAAGTTCTTACAGCTAGTTACCATTGATAGTCTAGGGAATCCAATTGAAGTAATATGGCAGAGTTAGCAAGCTTTGAAAGATAAAAACTACATATAAAGTACATTGTTAGCGTGGCCCCAAAATGCCATAACATCATATACAGGGATCATTGGCAAGCATTAAAATGAAAATAACGAATCAAAGAAATTATTTACAAAATGAGAGAACTACGATGAAACCACAAAAAAATAAAATTGAGGGGCTTTATATTCAAATAGAAAAATTACTTTCAGAGGCTCGAAAAAAGATATTTAATCAAGTAAATACAACAATGGTTTATACCTACTATGAGGTGGGCAAAATAATTGTCGAATATGAACAAGAAGGTAAAGAGCGTGCAGAATATGGTAAAGGATTATTGAAAAGTATATCGAAAAGGTTATCTAAAGATTTTGGTAAAGGGTTTTCGACAGATAATCTAGAGAATATGAGAAAGTTCTACCTAACTTACTCAAAATCCGAGACAGCGTCTCGGAAATCTGATAAGCCAGATTTTAGATTAAGTTGGTCGCATTACCTTAAATTAGTGAGAATTAAAGATTTAGCAGAGAGACAGTTTTACGAAATCGAATCTTTTAAAAATCAATGGAGTCTTCGAGAATTGCAACGGCAATGTGATAGCGCACTTTATCAAAGATTAGTTTTAAGTAGAGATAAAGAAAAAGTTAAAGAGTTATCAAAGAAAGGTCAAATTATCAATACCCCTTCCGATGCGTTAAAAGACCCCTATATACTTGAATTTATAGGACTTCCTGATAAAACATCATATTCTGAATCGGAATTAGAACAAGAGTTAATTGATAAGCTAGAACACTTTTTATTAGAGTTAGGAAAAGGGTTCACATTTGTGGCAAGACAAAAGAGAATAACAATAGATGAAAAGCATTTTAAAATTGACTTAGTGTTTTACAATAGATTATTAAAAGCGTTTGTCTTGATTGATTTGAAAATTGGAGAATTAAAACATCAAGATATTGGCCAAATACAAATGTATGTAAACTACTATGACCGATTTGTGAAACTTGATGAGGAAAATAAAACAGTAGGAATTATTCTTTGCCAAGATAAAAGCGATACATTAGTTGAAATTACATTACCAAAAGACAATAAACAAATTTTTGCAAGTAACTATCTGACCATTTTACCAAGTAAAGAAGAACTTAAAAAACTAATTGGCAGAAAGAAATGAGGTAACAAATCGCCAACAAGCATCAACGCTTGGCCATAACAAAAAAATACAGAAACGCTCGGCATAAATTCAAAAATCAATTCCCTACATAGATAAAACTACAGTATTCATTCAAAACGAAAAAATAATGAACCAACCCAACTTCAAACAGTTCAAAGACCTGCACGAGGAACAACTACCCGTGCCCAAACACAAACTCCACGACTGGACGCATTTCGCAGGATTATACGCAGCAGAACACGTAGCCGCAACAGAATTTGTGATCGGAGCGACCTTTGTCGCTTTAGGCGCAAAGACCATGGATATTATTCTTGGGCTATTTATAGGTAATATCTTAGCAGTGCTGAGTTGGACTTTGATTACCACGCCGATAGCTGTGGAAACTCGCCTAAGTCTATATACTTACCTCAATAAAATTGCGGGCAATTCTATGTCTAAGCTGTATAATTGGGCGAATGTCCTCATTTTTACGGTGATTTCGGCGGCAATGGTGACGGTATCCGCCTCGGCAGTGCGCTTTGCCTTTGACATCCCCGCCCAATTGGATTGGTATCCGACGAATATGTGGTTTGTATTGATTGTTTTGATCGTAGGGGCAGTAGCGGTGTTTGTTGCTATCTATGGTTTTAATGCCGTTTCTGAATTTTCGGGTATCTGTGCGCCTTGGCTTTTTGTCATGTTTACGAGTGGTGCTTTGGTCTTATT
>CALDTJ010000029.1 GCA_937924145.1 uncultured Saprospiraceae bacterium | reverse complement strand
GTATCTAAATGCTCATAGTACTCGGTCAAATTCTTCCAAGTAATCTTATCTTTTATCCAATCTGTCAATACCTGAGCAGGCATATTTTCTACTCGACAAAACAAGTCTACAATATCCTCATCTTTCCCCAGCGCAGCAGAGATCGAACAATTGCCCATTACCACCGTGGTCGTACCATGTCGCAGCGACTCTTCCAAACCGGGCATCACCTCAATTTCTGCATCATAGTGCGTATGAATGTCTATAAACCCCGGTGTTACCCATTTTCCTGTTGCATCTATTTCTTTGGCGCCTTCTATCGTTGGTGCTTGATCGTGAACGGCTGCCACTTTTCCTTCCTGAATTACTACGTCTGCTTTTCTGCCTTTTGCTCCTGTTCCATCAAAGAAGAGGCCATTTCTGATAATTGTGGTCATAATTAGATGCGATAATGAGGTAATGAGAGTATAAGATAATGAGGTGATAAGGCGGTAAGGTGAGAAATGTTCCTCATTACCTTATTACCTCATCTACTTATTACCTTCTTAAAGTGCTTTTCTATTTTTCCATTTTCTAGTTGAAGTTTTTGTTTCTGTTGGGAAATCAGCTGGGACTTCTTGAGTTACGTTTCCTGTAGCAGCCCATTCTGCTCCACGTAAGAAAGTCGTCATAAATCCTACACATTCCATAGCTGTGCCCATGTGTCCCATGCCAGAGTGAAAGACTCTACCTTTTCCATAATCAATTGCCATTAAAAGTGGTTCGTGTCTGCCTGTTCCATTAACTTTTTCATCCCAAGGTGGACCATTTTTTTCCACATCAGAATAAGCGGTTGCCAAGACCGTCATATTTTCCGCAGGTCCTCTCAAGCGATCGTATAATTCATCGTAAACGTGCAACCATTTTGTAGGCAAACCTTTCATAATTGGATGCTCAGGACTACGAGTGGTCATGACATAATCTTGCTGTGGGCCGTGTGAACCACAAGGTCCATCTACTGGATCATCGACTCTTTCACCTGCATCATTATAATATACATAAGGACCAGTTTCCATATTTCTACCACCCCAGCCACCTAAACCAATCATTTTATTATACTCGTCCCAATCACCATAAGAATTATTGGCAGCATGGATGACTACTAATCCACCTCCTTCTTTCATGTATTCTTCAAAATTCGCTTTTGTCGCAGCAGGCCAATCCGCAGCTTGCCACCCCATATTAGAAATCACTACGTCATAAGCTGCAAAATTTGGACTAAAAGTTGAATCTGCTTTGGGCTTTTCTACCACCGTTGTTTTTTGCCCATTTGGCAAAGGATATTTTTCTAATAAAATCGGGGCATCAGCTGCTTTTACACCAAGGGCATCTTGATCGTAATGTGGCCCCTGCCAAGTATAAACTGTTCTTGCATAGTCTACTGAGAAAAGTCCTGAATCCTTTAAATAATCACTCATCAACATAGTCGTCAGAGGAAATACTCCATGATTGTTTTGTCCATCTATGATGAGTGCTTTTAATTTTTTAGGTGCTGTTTTAGGCATTTCTTTGGCTGCCTCACTTGTTCCTGCTTTTTCTGCAGAACATGCAATCAGGCTCATAAAAAAAATGAGCGCTAAGGAAAATGTGGTTAATCGATTCATATTTGTTATTTTTCGGGTAAGGTAAGCAATTTGAAGAAAAATCTATTAGTCTTTATTGTAAATTACTTATCATTTTTATCAAAAATCAAAAGTAGTTATGAGGTTTTACCAGTGTTTTCTCCTACTATTATTTCTTTTATCTTGTCAAAATTTGAGTAGAGATATGACCTTACGTCAAGCTTATTTAGCCACAGATTATCAAGTTTATCCTAAGACATCCGACACTTTACGCATTAGAGCTAATCAACTCAATCCTACTTTAGATCAGTTTTTAAAAACACAAAAAACGTGGGCTTATATCACTGCTTGGAATCCCAATTCTGAACCACTTTCCGCTGAAGAGAACACTCAAAGAAATCAACAGCTAATCGAATCTCTTCAAGCAATAAAATATACATTTTATCATGGAAAAGGAGTGCCAGACATTGGTGATTGGCAACCAGAGGAAAGTTTTTTAGTTTTAGATATTTCAAAAAAACAGGCTATTGAAATGGGGCAAACTTATGGTCAAAAGGCTATTCTTTGGGGTCAGAAAGGGGGTGTTGCTGAATTGATTTTTTGTTTTGAAGCGACCTAGTAGAAAATATGATTGTTTTAGAATTATCCACAAACAACAAAAGCCTTTCAAATCAGAAGATTTGAAAGGCTTTAAAGTTGTAGCGCGAGGCGGGCTTGAACCGCCGACCTCCCGTACGGGCGCTCTAATCATCTGAGCTACCTAGCTTTATTTTTCCATCTATATCAAGTAATGACTTCTCAATAAGGATTTTTCTCAAAATAGTACCACCTTCAAGTGATTTTGACCAGATTTCTCTTTGATGAGCTAACTTCTTATCTCCGTACTCTTCGAAGTAAAGTAATATTAGCGGTCTTCTATGCTTTGTAGATTTGGTCCTTCCTGCGTTATGTTGCTGAATTCTTTGTAAGAGGTTAGATGAAGATCCTTTATAAATTCTTCCGTCTTTTAAACTGTATAAGACATAAAAATAAAACATGATATTTGATTGTTTTCTCCAAAATATCAAATATACCAAGAAAGAAACTGAACAGGATGCTACAAATAAGTATTTTTTTTGGTTTGAGCTATTGCTTTAATAATACAAAATCCTTTATATTTGCACTCGCATTTAAAAAATGCTTGTTTTGGCGCGGTAGCTCAGCTGGTTAGAGCGCAGGATTCATAATCCTGAGGTCGGCGGTTCAAGCCCGCCTCGCGCTACAAAAGTCTTATTCTGTTTAACAGGTAAGGCTTTTTGTTTTTAGATTAACCTAATTTGTGCGAAATTTTAGCCCCATTCGAAAATTAAGTTGCTGATCTGCCCTAATTATTACATCTCGCGTCCCATTTTCAGCCGTTTGAAAAACAGCTTTTACTTGTAATTGGTCCGCCTCAATAATCTTTTGCATCTGGGGGGCGGAGATTGGAATAAACGTCGTCGTTGCTGATGCAGTTGTAACATTACCGCCTCTGTCGGTAGCAGCCGATTCAATTAGCTGTGGAACGGTTTGAAAAAGAGAATCTAAAATAAACGTCTCTCCTTTCAGAAAATAAAATTGTAATTGTGCGCCAATAGGTAATTCATTCTCCACTATTAATTTGAACTCTCCTTCAGCAATCGCATCTACCCCATCAAACGATAAGGCGAATTTTTCACTGGCTTCAAAATCATCTGCGCTGCCCACTACTGGGACCTCAACGATTATTTCTGCTTTAAACGTACTCGTATCCTCTATGAATACGGTTAGATTTTGATCGTCGGTTGGATTCGCTATTGCCGTTAAGCCGTATTCTAGTTCTGTCAATTGAGCATCAAATACTTCTACGATGTTGGAATTGGTATAATCTACTTGTAAAACGGTCTGCTTGCTGATTCCTCGTTCTTCCAATCTTGGGTAATTAATATCAATACCATCAATTGCAGAGGCGTCAATAGGCATAGCTCCGCCTTTCTTGGTAAAACCATTCATAATATCTACTCTTGAGCGAATCGGCACCCCAAAAGAACTTTCTATATTGGCGGTAATCGTTGGTTCTGCAAATCGCAAATTACCATTCAAAAAACGATCATCGTATAAATCAATCGCTATTTTAGCTGGCTCTAGTTGAAATTCTTCCCTACCCCAAGTCCCTTTCAAAAATTTCAACTTTGGTCGAGAAATAATTCCTGCGTTTTGTAAAAAAAAGGAATTGCCTTCTAAATCATTGGCTGTATACCTGATTTCTAAAAAATTACCCGATGGTTCAAAAGTATAACCCGCAAGATCAATCGGCGCAGTCGAACCACTATAACCATTCGTCTTGATCACTAAAGGTTGTCCATTTAATTTGATATTCGGAAGTGTAAATGTGATTTCGGTTGCTTTATCTCCTATTGGCCGAAATTGGAAAAATAGCGTACCGCCAGAAATAGCTGCTTGCTCTATGTTAATATTTGCTGGTAATTGAAACGGCAAAGTAGTAACGGTATCAGCTAAACCTGAAATAATAGGAAAGTCTAAATCGCCCAAAATATCCGTAGTGGATACTTCTGCTGGCTCACTTTCATATTTGAAAACTAACCCACCGTCAGGGGCGACTATTAGCGACTGCCCTGGACTATTATTTTGCCACACTCCTAAGAAAGAAACTGAGGCATCTTTGATTATTGGAATAGCAAACTCTGCGTCGTAGTCTGTTGTTTCAATTTCTTGAGACACTTTACTACACCCCATTAAAAATAGGAAACTAAAAAAAAGGTACTTCTTCATAAGAATAGTGATGATAAACTAGCGGCAAACCCCTATTTCTGTCAAAATCCAAAACGATTTTGGATAGGAATTTAACTTCTATTACTTTTGTAAAGGTAACGAACTCTATAAGCTAAACCTTACGCCAACTCAGCTTTATTGATGAAAAGGACAAATATTGGCAAACAAAAAACGGGAGAAAGTAAAAATAGAATGGCTTTGAGTCTCAAAATTGCGACCTTTTTGGCTTCCATGTAAACTTTAACAGCATTTTAAATATTTCATGGAGACTAAAACAGTAACTTGTGATCGTTTGTTATAGTCTTAATAGGTAAGTAACGACGAAATAATAAATCCGTCAAGTTGGGCGAGGTTATTTTGTTCTCAGTTTTTGCCAAAAATTCTTTTCATAGCAGGGCTACGGAAATAATTTTTGGTAGAAAATGAGGGCAAAAGAAACCGTCCAAACCAG
>CALDTJ010000028.1 GCA_937924145.1 uncultured Saprospiraceae bacterium | reverse complement strand
ATTCGCTTTTTCAACATCCATAGCAGCGTATAAATCCAAAAATTCCCAACCATTAATTTCAGGCATATTAATATCCAAAAAGATAGCATCAGGTTTTACAAAATTCCCTAAAGCAACCTGTTCCTTAAAATGGTTCAATGCGCCTTTGGCAGTAGAAAAAAACAAGGATTTTTCTACAAGCCCAGAATCCCGAACAATAATTTTGTGGTAAAAATTGGTAGCATAATCGTCATCGATAAAGACAAGTAATTTGATTCTCTCCATGGATTTTTAAATAATTAGCGATAAAAAAGGAAGGTAAACACTCAGTGGTGAGTATTTACCTTCATTCATAAATCGTTCCAATTATTATTTGGAGTATCCTTTTATTCTGTCTTTTGAAATTCTATGAAAAAGTCATTTATTTTCGGATGCCTCCCTTTAGTTCAATCTGCAACTTATTCAGCGTCTCCCAATCTCCCTTGGCCGCCAAAGCAGATTGTTCGCCCCAAGTATCAGGCTTATGCATTCTAAATCTAGGCCCCGCTTTATCCAAAATCCCACGTAATCTAGTCACACTAGCTCTAGATAATTTTGCAAAAGTATCTATACCGTCTGCCTTCAATAATTGTTCTATTTTCATACCAATCCCTTCGATTCTTTTCAAATTATCAGGTCTTTTTGGTGTAGCCGCCTTTCTAACTAAAGGTATCTTTTTAGCCGCAGGTCTTTGAACTTTAACTACCTTTTTTACTGCTGGCTTTCTTGCAGGAGTTACTTTTTTAGCAGCTGGTTTTGCCGCCTCAGTTACTCTTTTTATAACAGGTTTTACAGTAGTTTTAGGAGTTGCTTTTTTAGCCGTACTAGTCGGTTTTGCTATTGCCTTCTTGACTGTGGTCGTCTTCCTTACCGTAGGTTTAGTAGCTACTTTTTTCACAACCTTTGGTTTGCTAGTTTCTACTTTTCTAGTAGGAGCCACGGTCTTTTTGGCAGTTACCTTTTTAATGATCTTCGCTACTGGTTTAGTAGTAGGTTTCGAGACTTTTTTAATGACAACTTTCTTAGCCTTAGGCTTTGTTGCTACTTTTTTAATGACCTTGACAGTAGGTTTCGCTGTGGCTACTTTTTTACTACTCTTCTTATCTTTCGATTGCTCTTTACTTTTTTTAGAAGACTTCTTTGGTTTCATCAATTGCTTAAGCTTAGCAATTTTCTTTTTATCTTTCTTTACTTTTTTCTTGGCTTTTTTGATGGCCTTTTCCATAGGTATTAAATGTGCCTCACATTTTGCCATTTGCTCAACTAAAGCAGCTACTCTATCTTTTTTAGTAGACTTATCAGTTTTTAATTTCTGCTTTAATTGCTTAAGTTTTTTCTTTAGCTTAGTTAGCTTTTTTTTCGATAATGCTTTCGGTGTTTTTCCCATTAGTCCTATTTTTAAAATTAGTTAATTTACAGTTTATGAGAACAATTAGCGTCATTATAATCGTCCATTTAAATATTCGAATGTCTTTATTTACGCTTAAAGGTAAGTTAAAGTTAAGTTTCTAACAAAGTATTTTATCGTTTACTTTTCTCCCACCAACTAATTCTACTCTACTTACTAATTTTCGCTTCCGCCAATAGTAAGATTAGAGCCATTTGAGTAGATTTATACCCTTCCACATCTAACCACCACTCATGCAGAGAATGAGCATTGCGCCCTACTCCACCTCGCCCAATAGTCACCGCAGGAATCCCCATTGAAATTGGAATATTTGAATTAGTGGAGCCTCGAGTCAATTGTGGTCTTTTACCCATCAAAGCAGTACAGGCCATTGCCCTCTGGATGATCGGCAAATCTTCACTTAATTCTCCAGATGGGCGGTCTCCAATTTTCACAAAATCAACCGTCAAAGGCGCTCCCAATCTTCTCATCTCATTTTGGGTAATGAGGGCTTGATCTACCGCATTTTTTAAAATCACATCCATACTATCTAATCTTGCAGGACTGACAGATCGCATATCAATTTCCATAGTAGAAGAAAAAGGAACAGAGTTAATGGAAGTTCCTCCGCTAATTACCCCTACGTTATAGCTAGTTTTAGGTCCATAAGCCGTAAAAGCATCAGCAGCTTGGGCAAAATAATGCATCGCCGAACCTAAGGCATGGTGTGGATTGGCTAAGCCAAATGCTCCCCAAGAATGACCGCCTGGTCCTTTGAAAGTCACTCGATACCGATGAGAACCTAAGCCCTGATTATTCACCCTTCCAATAGCACCACCATCAATAGCAATCCAGGAGTCAATTTTTGTTCCTTTTTCACTAAAAATATGTTTAACGCCTCTCAAATCCCCGAGACCTTCTTCCCCAACTGAACCTACAAATAGTACATCTGATTCTGTCTCAATCTTTGCCTCATTCATCACTTGCAAAACTCTAAGCACCATCGCCAATCCTCTCGTATCATCCGCTGCTCCTGGCGCATAAAGGGTGTCTCCTCTCATCTTCACTTTGACATCTGTACCTTCTGGAAAAACGGTATCTAAATGTGCATCTAATGCTACCACTCTACCCCGTTTTTTGCCTTTGCGCAATGCTAAAACATTTCCCACTTCATCTATCCAAATAGAGTCTACCCCTATTTCTTTAATCATCTTCACGAACTGTGCTGCACGTTTTTCTTCTTTAAATGGAGGTGCTTCAATTTCTGTCAATAAAATATGATCTGCTAACGTTTTTGCCCGTTGTGCTTCGATTAATTGAAATGCTTTTTTAACCCGCTTTTTCTTAGATAATTTTCGGATTTCATCTTGGTAAGTTGGTTGAATTTTAGCAACTGCTTTAGCTTTTTCTTGTCCAAAAATGGTCACAGACAAAAGCATTGAAGCAAAAATTAAAAGGATACATCTCATATTGAATCGACTTTAATATTAATGGTATGATAATTTTAGAAAGAGTAAAATTAATAAAATAATCGAGACTAAAAATTAGCAAAAATTAAAATATGTTAATAAAATTTTAATCCCATTTTATAACTAGATTTTTTTCTTTGAATTTAAGAATTTTGCGATGTTAAGGAGTAGGCCCATACCTACATTTTATTTTTCATCACAACTTTAAATTATTTTAAAATGAAAAAAATGTATTTTTCTTTTGTTTTAGGTTGCTTTCTCGTTCTGATGACATCTAAGAATCTTTACAGTAGTTCTTATGTCGAGTTAGCAATCCATGAATTTGCAGATACTACTAACCTAGAGGTAATCGGGGGGTACAGTCATGTAAATTGGACGGGGTATAAAATTGGTGGTCAACACACTGGGAAAATTGAACTCAGTAATGGCACTTTACAATTCATTGATGGAGTGCTTACAGGAGGTGAATTGGAAATAGATATTACGACCATCTCTAACTCCGACATAGAGGACGAAGGCTCCAAGGCAAAATTGGTAGAACATCTTAAGTCTGCCGACTTTTTTGATGTAGAAAAACATCCTAAAGCTACTTATCTAATTGAAAAGGTCATTCCTTATGGAAAAGCAGGCGAAAATGAATTAAAATATAAAATCGTTGGACAATTAACACTGAAAGGTGTGACAAAAACGGTAAAAATGGAGGCGAGCCTATTTGAATATGAAACGAGTTATTCTGTAGCTGCTCGTCTGAAACTGGACCGTTCTGATTTTAATATCAAATATGGGTCAGGTACTTTCTTTGACGAGATTGGGGATAAGGTGATTTATGATGATGTGTTATTGGATGTTTCCTTATCAGTTAGGAGATAATCTTCTTCTTTATATTACCACATAGTCACATAGTGAAAGCACATAGAGTACATAGTTCTTCGAGCAGTAGCTTTGACATTTTCGAGCGGTAGCATTTTGCTAAGCTGGATACTATTCAAAACTTTGTTTTGTAAAAATTGAAAATAAAACGAAGTTTCAAGCAAAATCTGGCTTAGCAAAAATGCTACCGCTCGGTCAACATCTAGCTAAGAAAACTATCGTGAACTATGTGTATTACTATGTGTCTATACGGTAATATCCTCGATTTTAAACCTCAGCCGCCACCTTAATTGGCGTCAACCACCCATAAACGTCCTCCACAGTACCATTTCGCAAGCCATCAATTTCTGCTTTCAACATGTTTCCAATCTTTCTCTCTTCAAGCGGAGGCAAAGTCATTTTCAAATCATTATGCGTCAAAGAAGCAACGTGAGAAACTACGGCAGCCGTACCCGCACCAAAAATCTCTTTAAGCGTTCCGTCCATATACGCCTCCACGATTTCATCAATAAAAATATCTCTTTCTTCTGTTTGGATACCTCGCTTAGCTAAGATTTCTAAGAAGTTTTTTCTAGTAATTCCTTTAAGAATCGCACCTGAGTTTGAAGGGGTCAATACTTTATCTCCAATCACAAAAAATAGGTTCATCGTGCCTACTTCTTGCACCTTTTTGAATTCTGGGCTTTCCATCCAGACAACTTGGTCGTAACCAGCCGCTTGAGCTAATTTGGCAGGCAATAAAGAAGCAGCATAATTTCCACCAGCTTTTGCTTCTCCCGTTCCTCCATTCACTGCTCTTACAAAAGTTTGCTCCGTCACTAAATTTACCGCTTTGCTGTAATAGGCACCAACTGGACAAGTAAAAATCACAAATTTATAAGTCTCCGAAGGTCGGACTCCAATAAATTCATCAGTCGCATACATATATGGTCGTACATATAAAGACGTACCAGGTAAACTAGGAATCCACTCACTATCCAATCCAATTAGCTCATGTAAAGCCTGTAAAAATAAAGCTTCAGGCACATGCGGCATACACATTCTATCAGCTGATTTATTTAACCGCTGACTGTGCAATTCTGGACGCATTAGCATTGGCACTCCACCCTGATTCTTAGAAGCCTTCATGCCTTCAAAAATCGTTTGGGAATAATGCAAGGTCATATTTGCAGGATGCATTTCAAAAGGACCAAAAGGGACAATTCTTAAATCTGTCCATGCTCCATCTCTGTAATCTGCAATAAACATGTGGTCCGAAAATACCTTCCCAAATGGAATATTGTTAAAATCCACTTTGGGTAGATTAGACTGAGTCGTTTTGGTTACTTGTATATCGTACTTCATAATCTTGAAATTTTATGTGGTTAGTTATTTTTTACAAAGATAAATATAGTATTTTAATTTGAATTAATTGAGAACTTGACCAATAAATTTAAATTATCAGCCAATAAAATAAAAATACTGCTCTAAATCGCTTATTTTCAGACAATTTCTATAAAAAATAATTTAAAAATTGAATAGAATAGCTAGTTTTAAAAATAGCTTAGTAATTTTAGTTTTTATTTAATAACGACCTTTTTCAAAAAAAAATTCAAAATAGCATTCATTTTGACCAATCAATTTTTAGATTTCAAATTAATCAATGTCTCCGATACTGCTGCCATTTTAGAGCAATGCCAAGGAGATCCGACTAATGAAGTATTTATTAGTTTCCCTACGGCTGACCAACCTATGGAAGCATTCTTATCAAAGATCCTTTCAGCAGTAAAATTAGATTTTAAAAAGGATGTTTTGGTTTTAGAAAAAACGCCTAATAACAATTTTAGTTTCGGAGGTCTACAGAAAGCAGTTGGACTTCAAAAAGCTATTTTCTTTGGAATAACTCCACAAATGATCGGTCTCCAAACAAATTATCAAAAGTATCAACCATTTACGATTAATGGATGTACTTTTTTATTTGGAGATACGCTTAGTCAAATTAATGGCAATCAGCAATTGAAAAAAGCACTTTGGGTCGCTTTGCAAAGTATTTTTTCTTAGTGAAAATAGCATATATAGTGTTTTGCTAATTGAAAATATTAATAATCAGAAATTTTTAACTGAGTAAATATTTTTACTAAAAAAAATGAAATTAATAAAAATACAGCTTTGGCTACTTTTACTTTTACTACCAATTTCCGTACTTTTTGGTCAAAATGCTTTTTCAACTTCCGCAGGAGCGCGAGGTATTGGAATCGGTAATTCTAACATAGCTTTCAAAGATATTTACAGCGGATTCAATAATCAGGCAGGTTTGGCTTATCTGGATAATTTCTCAGGGGCAATCTTTGTAGAAAATCGCTTTTTACTAAAAGAATTACAATTTGTGGGTTTGAGTATTGCAAAACCGACGAATTCTGGTACATGGGGATTGACATTGAATCATTTTGGTTTTTCTGATTATAACGAACAGAAAATCGGAGTAAATTATAGTAGAATTTTATTTGATAAATTAGCCATAGGCGCGCAATTTGATTTTTTGAATACCCAAGTAGCTGAATACGGAAATGCCACAGGCATCACCTTTGAAGTAGGTTTACAATACGAAATTTTGGATAAATTAGTGGCAGGGGCTCATGTTTATAATCCAATTCACGCCTCAATCGGAGAAGAGGTATTACCTTCGATTATTCAAATCGGATTGACTTATGCTTTGGCAGAATATATTACGATTAGTGGAGCAATTGAAAAAGATACGAACCTACCTTATAATCTGAAAGCAGGAGTAGCCTATCAAATCTTTGAGCAGGTCAATGTAAGAGTCGGCATGAATACTAATCCCAATCGTTTTAGTTTTGGACTAGGCTATTTAGTCAATAATATTCAATTGAATGTGGCGGCGACTTACCATGATATTTTAGGGTTTAGCCCTTCTTTTGGGTTGAGTTTTTTGCCAGCAGGCAGAAATGCTAAGGCGGGAAATCGCTAGTTATGTAAACCTTAGAAATAAGCTGTTCAAAATTATGGAGATCTATTAATTTTTTCTCCTAGTACTTCAGTCACTTCAAAGCAGCCAAGCTTTTCAAAACTATACTTAATAGACTGACGGATTATAACGGATAAAGCGGATAGAAACGGATTTTCGAGCGTCAAGTAAAGAAAAACATACACCGATGAATTATGCCGATAGCTATCGACACCAGACTTAATTCCGATATTCTAGTCGTCTCCCGACGACACACATCGTACGCTGGTCAGGAGACCTGCAAATATTGATTTCGGGGTTGTGTAAAAAGTCGATTTTATCAATAAATTATTATTTTTAATAAAATATTTATCGTTGATTATTATGATTTTAAATATGTAAAATATTCGAATATTTTACATATTTTGACTTTCTACACAACCCCGAGATTTGAAATATCGGTTATATTTTTAACAGCCAACCTTGGAGATTTTGAAAATCTCCAAGGTTTTACTGTATTGAATGCTACCAGAATACAACTAAGATATAAAGAATCAATGCCACTAAAACTACCATGTGTGTACGGTAATCTATATACCAAGGCTTATCTTCCATACCTTGTCCAAGTAAGGCTTTTTTGAAAATATATTGATCTATTTCAGCAGGATCAGGCGCTGGCGTCGCTAAACTTACCCCAACAAAAATAATTGTACTAATCAATAACATCACTCCAACATTCATCGTGTAATGGAATTCGAATGGATTGACAACAGTCATAAAAATACTAATCAAAGTTCCAAGCATCAAAGTCGCAAAAGCACCCTGCGCATTTCCTCTTTTGAAGAAAACACCGACTAAGAAAATAATTGCAATTGGAGGTACAACAATAGAGAACATTAACTGAAGGTAATCCCAAAGCCCCGTAAAATGCTGAATCTGAGGCGCCCAACTTGCTGCAATAACCATTAAAACTACCGTAGTAATCCGACCATATTTTGCAATATCTGTATCTGTTAAGTCAGGTTTATTGGGCTTGATAAAATCAATTACTACCAAAGTAGACGAAGAGTTTAAAGCAGAATCCACACTAGATAAGATGGCAGAAATCAAGCCTGCTAAAACCAAGCCTGTCAAACCAACTGGTAGTACATTTTTTACTAAATAAGGAAAAACACCATCACCATTTTCAATTCCAGGGTATAAAGCCAATGCCATCGCCCCCGGTATTACCATGATAAAAAGTGGAATAATTTTTAAAAATCCAGCAAAAACTAAGCCCCAACGTGCATGGTCTAATCCTTTCGCACCTAATGCTCTTTGGATAATATATTGGTTCGTAGACCAGTACCAAAAGCCAAGAAATGGAACCCCCATTAATAAGCCTGGCCAAGGCAATCCTTCATCGTCTAATGGTCGAACTACACTAAAATGTCCTTCTGGCGCACTTGCCACAACATTTGCCCAATCATAATCCAACTTACCATAAAGAATCCAAGTCATGATACTACATCCAATGATTAGAATTACCGCTTGAATAGCATCGGTATAGACAACCGCTTTTAATCCACCTGAGGCGGTATAAAAACCTGCAATTAGAGCTAAACCTAATGCAGTGGGCCACATTTGTAAATTGGGAAAAAATGCTTGTAAAACGATCGTACCAGCATATAAAGCACCTGCCGTTTCAATCATGATGGTCGCAAAAATAGAGACCCCTGAAAAGAATAGCTGCGAACGTCGATCAAAACGCCCTTCTAAATACTCGGGAATAGTGGTTATTCTAGCATTTAGATAAAGTGGAATAAATATCAAAGCGGCAATAATCAAAGGAATACCTGACATCCATTCGTAAACGGAGTTCACAATTCCTGTGGTATAAGCTGCACCAGACAATCCAATAATGGTCGTACTTGATATGTTTGAGGCAAATAGCGATAATCCAATTAAGCCCCAGCCAAAACTTCGACCTCCTAAAAATAAGTCTTCTCCTGTTTTGGTACTACGGGCAATCCATAAGCCAATACCTACAACGAGGGCGAAATAGCCAAAAATAATGGCTATATCTATTGTAGCAATTCCTGATCCTTCCATAAAATGTTGATTTTTCGTTTTTACTTCATAAGTACGTGGACACAATTATCTTCTATTTTATGACGGGATCTTTTTAATTTATACGTCGTTATTTTTTTCAGCAATAGCTATGCTATTACTGAAAAAAATGCCTAGTCTAAATCAAAAATCTCCTCGGTCAAAAATTAAA
>CALDTJ010000027.1 GCA_937924145.1 uncultured Saprospiraceae bacterium | reverse complement strand
ATCTGATTTTTCTATAGCAGAAGCACGATAATTTGGGTAACTCAGTCCAGGGAAAGCGGTAGAACTCCAAACAGTATTGCCTAAAGCATCGACCTTATAAACTCTTCCTGTAAATATACTGACGAAAACAAAACCACCATCAGCAGTTTCTAATATCTCTTGACTATAAGCCCGACCTCCTCCATTGTCAATATCTCCAACTTGGATAGCAAAACCATTAGAATTGTCCGTTAGAACATAAACTCTTCGACTTTCTTCATTAAAACAATTATTAGCAGTAGAAGACACTATGTAAGTGACATCATGAATACCTGCCTCGGTGAAAATATAAGTCAAATCTTGAGTGGTACCGACCTCTATTCCATCAATTTTCCATTGATAAGTATCTCCTGTTATATTTCCCGTAAAATTTAATACTTCATCAACAATAGCGGTACTTGGGGCGTTAAAAGAATTGACGGCATTACACGCTCCAATTTCAAAAAGTTCACTGATTCCAAGTATGTCCGCATTACTTACTCTACCTGCTGAAGGATCCCCATCATCCGTTACTCGAACTCGAACAGTAGCGCTATAATCCGACGGAACTAACCAGTCGTAAGTCCCTGTATTAGAAATATTATCAGCTATGAAATGCCAAACTGGACTCGAACCAGTATCAGTAGTATATTCAATTTTGACTTTAGAAGTGGCGGTTAATAGGGTATTGGTCCAAGTTACGGTATAGTTTTGTCCTGCGGTAACTTCTTCATTCGCCATAGGTTCATCCACGACGATGGTCGGACCACAGCCATCACCAAGACCGACAGCACACCAAGCATCAGCGACCGCATTCTGTACTACCATATCACCAGGGTACAAAATCTGTGCAGCCGTAATCGACCCATTCATAGCATCTTCGTATGTCGCATTGGGCGTCATATAATGGGTTAAATTATAATAACTAATAGCTGCTGCTTTCTGCATTCCAATGGCTGGAATATTATAATTTAAACCAAATTCATTAGTGCCGCTTCCTCCTTCTGATAATAGGTAGAACCAGTAGTTTTGTACACTACTATTGACATGCACCCCACCATTATCTCCTGCGCCGTCGAACCAGTGCAAACCCAAATATGTTTTAGGATGCCCTGCCATATTAGGGTCTTCCATGTTTCTAAAACCGACTTGATTAGCCAAGTCAAAGTCCTCTCCAATCAGCCAATCCCCACCATCGGGATGATATAAATGTTCGACAACTGCTCCAAAAATATCACTAAAAGATTCGTTTAAAGCACCTGATTCATCCAAATAAACCAAGCCACCTGTTCCATTATGTTCGGTGACTGCGTGGGTAAACTCATGCGCAATAATATCAAGCGAGGTCAAGGCTCCCCAACTTATCCCCGTACCGTCTCCAAAAGTCATCCGAGTACCATCCCAATAAGCATTGACTAGGTTTTGCCCATAGTGGGCTACCGTTAAGACCGTTGCTCCAGCATCATCGTAACTATTTCTGTTAAAGGTATCTAAGAAGTAATTATAGGATTGAGTAGCACCCCAATGTGCGCCTACTGCGGTAGGGTTGGTATCCCAGACATTATCCGCATCTTCAAAATCAGTGAGGTTATTATAATTCCAAAAATTATTAGCATTCTTAGTTTGGATTTCTTGAGTGCCCAAAGGACCTAAACCACTTGTATTTAAGGTGAAATTAGTCCCATTAAAATCGGTGGTAAGATCGACTACACCTGCATTGGCATTAATGTAATTGGCTATTCCAGTACCCGAAGAATCTGCTAAAACCGTGTTATTATTTAATGCTATTTTATTAGTGGTTAGATGTGCGTGTTTGGCATGTTCTTCTGGAGATTCTCCTAGACAATTTCCGTATAAAAGATCTAGAGATCGAATGAATCGACCTGTTTTTGCATCAATGAAATATTCTTTTCTAGAGACAGGTTCTACCGCATAAATATCAAATTTGTAGGCTAGTTTTAGATCACCATCGGTTTCTTCTTCCACCCAAACTAGCTGTGCTTGAGGGTAATAGGTGGCATTAGGATCTCCTTTGATGTTCTTTAAATCTTGTTCCAAGGTTGGCACTTCCCAAGCATATAGACTAGCTCTAGCGATTTCTAATGCAATCCTTAAAGCTTGACTACCATTTAATACTGGAGTAGGGTCGGTATTGGAGGGTTGCTCAAAGAAAGTACCTTGTGCGATAGCAACGACTCCTTTCTCTTCGTGTAACACCCAGAGATAATTATCAATAGGAATGCCTCTAAAATATTGTTGATATACGTGGCGAGTTTGCCCTTTGGTATCTACGGTTTGCCCTTCTAGATTTACGGTACTTCCCTCGGCTAAAGAATTGCCGCTGTTTAGTAAGTTGATGAAAGCCTTTGGGTCTAGATTGGCATCTGGATTTAATTCGATCCAATTAGGGCGGCTATCTTCAGTAACTACATTTGCCAAATCTCCCTTTATTTCTGAGTCTTGAGCACCTAAAATAAGCGGGCTTAAAAAGCTGCATAGGAGCATACAGCCCATTAATAGGTTTTGGTAAATTTTGTACATCTGATTCGTTTTTTCCAATGCTACTATTGTTAAAATAGTAGAATGGTTTTAGCCAAATTATTTTTCAATAATTATAACTAAGATTAATCGGTTTTCTTCAATTTTAGAAATAGTTACATCTCAAAATTGCAGAACATTTTAGTTCTTCTTCGCTAATCTTTCATCCCCGTATAAATTCGTGTTTGTGTGTAAGAAACGTGTAAGTTTTTTTGGACTGGCTTTAAAAGGAGTGTCTCAGAATTGTTTAATATTGAAAATATTGTAATTTATTGTGAATCAATTAGTTGCAATATCTGCAAAATATGGGAATTTAACTAGTAATGCTCTATAAAAAAGTTGTTTGGCGGTAATTAGACACTTTATTTATGTTTGTTATCCGCTGTTTTTTATTGAAACTAGAAGGTGTTATGAAGGCAAAAGAAAAAGCACTAACCAATGGCTAGTGCTTTTATTAAATCAAAACTCACGATATATTTTTGTTATTTTTAATCATTTAATTTGCTAGCAAATAAACTAGTCTCAGGTCTTTGCAGCACTTCCACATTATCAAAAAAAGTGTTTAAATAAGTTAGGATTTCGCGTTTAGCTTTCTTTTTCAGCGGGTTAAAATCCTTTACGATTTGTTGTAAGGTGGATTTTTTGGCCTTGAGAGATTCCAAAGATTCACGTAGCATTTGCTCGTCTTCATCGAATCCTAAATAGACTCTTTCTTTGATAGAGTAAATACCTAATTTAGGGTTGGCAACCAAAGCATAAGGTGCATCTACTAAACCTGAAAAATCGAAATCGTAAGGAATTGCCAAGATTTGATGGTCTTTTAAGACGTATTTAACATTTCGACTAACCGATAAATCCCAGTCAGAATTTCCAATAAAATACTGGAATAATGCCACTTCTCGTACTTGCGCTGAATTAAATTGAGCGTAAGGCACATTAATTTTTTCTTTTACTTTTTCAGCACCAATTCTATGCCTTAGCTCAGCAGTGTCTTCAATTAGGAAGCCTGATTGCTTGATTTTATCACCTGATTGCTGGTCGATAAAAGTGATATTTAACAACTGAACCCTGTAACTATGGTCTGTTATACCATTATATAGTTTATAAGCTAAATATTCTTTTAGGACCAATTCTTTGGCTTTTTTGCGCTCCTCTACACAGTGTGTGACCAACTTGTAATCATCAAATTTTGCCAAACCTGCCGCAGTCAACTCCTTCTTTTTGAAATTTAACTTTAAAGGTGGTATGTCCGCACATTTCATTCTTCTGAAATTACCTCGTAGGCTTACACCTGTTTCCCAAGATTGTAATTTTTGGTCTCCATCTTTGAATTGAATAGTGGCAGTATATTCTACCGCACTTCTTCGATTATCTTTGATAGCATTAAGATTTGTGGTAATGGTTAAATCAAGCACTTCTGAGTGCTGCATTATATCGAAGATACTTGGAGCGTTATCGGCTTTTAGGGAGCTAGAAAAACTTAATAAAAATACTATTATACTGAATAATAGCGTGTTTTGGTTGGTTTTTCGTCTATTAAGTGTAGCATTTGTCATAATAAACGATTTTTTCTGTCAATGAATACCACAAAGATAAGGGGTAAAGTGCTTGTTAGGGTAGGTTAAAATGAGGTTTAAAATGGTAAAAATGGGACAGTTTCAATTTTAATTGAAATTATTCCTAAAATTGGAAGGGGTAATGGTCGTTTCTTTTTTGAAATATTTGACGAAGTTAGTAGGTTCTTCAAAACCTGTTTGGTAGGCTATTTCTTTGATGCTAAGATTCGTATTCATGAGCAGTCGTTTCATTTCCATAATCAGTCGTTCATGAATATATTGTTTAGCAGGTTTATGAATGATTTCCTGGGTAATTCTATTTAATTTTTTAGTTGAAATCTGTAATAATTGAGCATAATAAATCACCTTTCGATTCGTCAATAAATGCTGAGCTAATAATTTTTGAAAATGGAGAAAAGTAGGGTAGTAGGTCGGATGAACTGATTTGTAGACCGTCTTTTTTCTAATGCGTTCTGCTAATAACAAAAACATTTTTAATAAAGAAGCAATAATTTCTTCAGTTGCAAAATCATCAGGTGCATAAAACTCATCGGTAATCCTATTTGCAATCACTTCAAAAAAATGAATTTCTGATTCTTCTAATTGTAAAAGTGGTGGATATAAATGGTAATTATAGAGATTGATTTGTTGAATAAGGTTAGAACCTAGCGTGTTTTTTTCCAGAAACTTTTCGGTGAAACCAAAAAATATGGCCTTTCTATTTGTATTTTTTTCAAAAGCCTGAATTTGTCCTTTCTCCACAAAAATGATGCTACCCCTTTTGTAATTATAGCGTTGAAAATCTATAAAGTGTTGACCTTCGCCTTCTATGATAAAAAGAATCGAATAATATTGAGCGCGCGTCGGCTTGAAAGGGTTAATGTTCTCTGGAACATCATCTCGCAATGCCTGCTTATTCGTCACTACGGCAAATTCAAAATCTTTTTTGTAGCGATTCGTAAAGTCAATTTCTTGTATTTGTGGTTCTTTTTTCAAAAGCGATATTTCAGATGAGCAATTTTCCAAACTTAGTCGAAACGATTCAGGAGACCCATACGGGCAAGCTATTTATTTTAGGGGATAGGGGAGCAAAGCTATAAATAAATGCTTCTGGATCGTTAAAATTAGTCTTTATAAAACCCATCAATGACTTTTTAGTTCCCCATTTTTAAGCTAATTTTAAGCAAAATTAAATACAAATAACGAAATCTGATAATCAATGAATAGAGTAAGCGTAGAAATAAATAACCACATCGCCGTAGTCAAATTAAATCGACCTGACAAAATGAATGCCCTAGACATTCCAATGTTTGAAGGCATTATTGCAGCAGGTGAGGAGGTCGGAGCCAATCCAAACGTCAGAGTTGTTGTCTTAGCAGGCGAGGGTAGAGCATTTTGCGCAGGGATTGATCTAGGTAACTTTAGTAATCCAGATGGTGCAGGTAAGAAACCGCTTGCTGAACGGACACATGGAGTAGCCAATATGTGGCAACAGGCCGCTTGGATCTGGCGTGCATTGCCCGTTCCCGTGATTGCTGCCGTACATGGCGTTGCCTATGGTGGTGGTCTGCAAATTATGTTGGGAGCAGATATTAAATATGTAACGGCTGATACTCGTCTGAGTGTCATGGAAATGAAATGGGGATTGATTCCAGATATGGCTGGTACCCAATTGATGTATCATTCCGTGCGAGACGATATTATTAGAGAGTTGACTTATACCAATCGAGTGTTTTCAGGGGAACAAGCCGTCCAATATGGCTTTTGTACGCATATTTCTGAAAACCCAATGGAGGACGCGATGAAGTTAGCAACGGAGATTGCAGGCAAAAGCCCAACGGCCATTGTCAAAGCTAAGAAAGTACTAAATGCAGCACCCTACCTAAGTGTAGAAGATGGATTTATGATGGAATCGGTAGAACAAGATGCGGTGATTATGAAAAAGAATCAGTTGGAGGCAGTTTATTCCAGTATGCAAAAGCGGGCAGGGAAGTTTGAGGATTATCGGGAATAAGAGGTGGCGGTTTTCGACTTTCAAACTAGCTTTAATTGGAACTATGAAAATCAAAATTCTGGTCTATTCCTTAATAATTATTTCTTCTTTTAGTTGTCAAAACCCAAAGACGCTACCAATTAATTATGAGCACCCAATTGTTTATGAACCTAAAACCTATGTGTGCTATCAAACAAATGAGGAATTAGTCATTGATGGTAAATTAGAGGAAAAAATTTGGAAAAATACACCTAATACAGCTGATTTTGTAGATATCCAAGGTGATATAAAACCAATTCCTGCCCACGAGACCAATGTTAGAATGTTGTGGGATAGCACCTATTTCTATTTTGGTGCCTACCTTCAAGAACCCCACATCTGGGGCAAGTTAAGAGAAAGGGATGCGGTTATTTTCTATGATAATGATTTTGAGATTTTCATTGATCCTGACGGAGATACTCATAATTATTATGAATTTGAAATTAATGCCTTAAATACTGTTTGGGATTTATTATTACTAAAGCCGTATCGAGAAGATGGGGCACCTAAAGTGTTAGATAGTTGGGATATTCAAGGTCTAAAGTCGGCAATTCATGTCAATGGTACACTTAATAATTCAACAGACATAGACAGTTTTTGGACAGTAGAAATTGCTATTCCTTGGGCTGTTTTATTGGAAATGACCCCAAAGAAATTTTTTCCAAAAGAAGGCGTCCAATGGCGTATTAATTTTTCTAGAGTGAATTGGAAAATGGATACTTCAAATGGGGATTATCAAAAACAAAAAGATGCTAATGGGAAAAACTTACCAGAAGAAAATTGGGTGTGGTCACCGCAAGGTTATATAAACATGCATGCGCCCGAAACATGGGGTTTTGTACAGTTCTCCGAAAAAATTGCAGGACAAGAAAAAATTAGATTTATATCATCAAAAGAGGATGAAATTAAGTGGGCTTTGCGCCAATTGTATTATCAGCAAAGGAAATATTTTAAAGCGCATCATACTTATACAGATGATTTGAAAAAACTGACCTTACCAATAGTAGAAATAACGAATTATAGCTTTGAACCTCAATTGTTTCGGACTTATAATGGGTATGAAATAATAGCCAAAAGTATTGATAACCAATGGGTTTGGTTGATTAGTGCGGATGGAAAAATTTCTAAAACAACTTCTAATAAGGATCAAAATTAAAGAAGATGGATAAAAGAAAATTTTTAAAATTAACTGCTGCTACTACACTTTCATTGGTGACTAGTTCTTCTTTTACAAGTTGTCAAACTAAGAATGTTCAAAAGCGAATAAGTACCAATTCCTCAAAAAACTTACCTAAAAACTGGATCTGGCTACGTCCCAAAATGGGTCAATCAGACGATTACTGGAAAGCTACTTTTGAGCGAATCAAAAAGGCAGGGATTGATGCAGTTTTACCTCAAGTTTATGCTAGTAATGAGACCCTTTTTGATCACCCAATATTACCAGTAAAAGAACGCTGGTTAGAAAGAATTTTACCATTGGCCCATGCAGTCGATTTACAAGTACACGCTTGGATGTGGACGATGCCTTTAAACAATCCAGACCTTTTAAAACAACATCCTGATTGGTATAGTGTGAATCGAAATGGCGAACCTGCAAATACCCATCCTGCTTATGTTAATTACTATAAATTTCTATGCCCTTGCAATGAAGAAGTAGCAGAATTTGTGGCAGGAAATGTAAAGGCACTTGCTAAAATAGAAGACTTGGACGGTATTCATTTGGATTATGTAAGACAACCTGACGTCATTTTAGCAGAGGCTTTACAGCCAAAATATGACATTATCCAAGACAAGGAATATCCGCAGTATGATTATCCTTATTCTGAAAATTGTCGCAATCAATTCAAAGAAAAACATGGGATTGATCCGATGGATTTAGGTGATGAAGCACCACAGCATGAAGCATGGCGACAATTTCGCTACGATGCAGTTTCCAATATCGTTAACAATCATTGTGTACCGATGGCTCGGAAATATGATAAAGTTATTTCTGCTGCTGTTTTTCCGAATTGGGAAAGTGTACGACAAGAATGGCATCAATGGGATTTAGATGCCTTTTTACCCATGTTGTATCAAGGATTTTATAACGAGAATATTGACTGGATAGGAGCCGAAGTGAAAAAGGCAAAAATTAGATTGGCTACAGCTAAAAATGATAAGCCAGTTTATAGTGGTTTGTTTTTACCACACTTGAAAAAAGCCGAAGATTTAAAACAAGCCATTGCTGTCTCTAATGCGAATGGAGCAAGTGGTGTTTCTTTTTTTGGTTACGGTAATTTTAAAGATGAGTATATGGGGCTACTGTAATTCTTCAACCTTTTATAAAATGTGGTTTTTATAAATTTCAGCATGTCCAAATCATTAGACGCTTGGAGCATTTAGCAAACCTCAAAGCGTTTTGCTAGTAATTACAATTTATCATTATAGGCACTACGGTGAAAAATGTGGGTTTATAGCTCACTATACAATTGGCACAACTCAGAGAGTTGTGTTACTTGTTCGGCTCAAACGTAAGGGGTTGTCTCAAAAGACACTCGGCACGTATTGTTTTGCCGAATAAGATGTTGAAATTCTCCCCATGACCCCCTCCGAAGGGGAAAAAGTTCTGTATTTTTCGAAAAAACAGAATTTTTAATGGTCAGATTTCTCAAAGTAGGTCTTTTGAGACAGCCTCCAATCTTCGAATTACCCATACTTTTTACCGTAGTGCCTCATTATTTGTTATTCTATAGCTTTATCATCAACCCAGTCTGCTGTCGTCGATCTGTTTGCAAATGATAGTAATAATTACCAGTAGGCAAACGACTATCTTGAAAAGTAATTTGATGTGACCCTTTAGCAAATCGTTGATTCGCCAGCACTTTTATCAACCCACCTTTTGCATCGAAAACACTCAACTTTATCCATTCATCATTAGAATCGAACTGAATAGTCGTCTGTTGAATAAACGGATTAGGGAAATTGGTGATTTGTAGATCACCACCTTTTATAATGGGCAGGTCATTAGTAGAAGTCGTTTGTTCACAGCCTTGGATGATTGGCAAATATTGAAAATCAGCGAACAAATAGCTTCGCACATCCGCTTCTGACGCCTCAAACCAATCAACTAATAAAGAACCATACACAGATCGGAAATCGTATTGAAATTGCACGCCATCTTGGACACCAACCTCATCTGGAATTACTGGATTATCTCCAAAAATAGTAGGGTTGACGCAATTACCAAACACCATTAAGGGAGCAGCAGAACCATGATCTGTACCGCTACTACCGTTAGACTGAATACGGCGACCAAATTCTGAAAAGGTCATACCTACTACTTTCTCAGCTACCCCAAGTTGTTTTAAATCATCTTGAAAAGCATTCATCGCAGTCGATAATTCAGCCAATAAACTAGCGTGTATTCCTTGAGTAGGATCATTATCTAATACCTGTTCAGCATGGGTGTCAAAACCTGCCATACTAACGATGTAGACTTTTGTTTTTAAACCACCAGAAATTAAATTAGCGACTATTTTCAACTGGTCAGCTAAGCCATTTGCACCCGCTTCTGGATACAAACTAGATAAATTATTACCTTTTTCAGATGCTTTAATGATGGTATCTCCATAAGCATTGGTTTGGGCAATTGCGTTTCGCAAAAAGCCTAATTGTTGGCCATAATAATTATCAGGAAGATCACTTTCTGCGCCTTCGGATAATGGAGCAAGCGACTCCACATCTCGGATCGCTAGACTAAAATTAGTCCCAACTCCTTGACAAGTTTCAGAGATTAGAGAACCGATGGTAATCGCAATCGGATCGGGATGGTCCTCATTAGGATAATCAGTTGGAAAAGTCGGATGCTGTGGATCAAAATGACGTCCTAACCAACCCGTAGTAATGAATTCGTCCGCATCAGAGGCACTCGTCCAAATATCGGTAGACCGAAAATGAGACCTATTCTGATTGGGATACCCGACACTTTGTAATATCGACAAATTGCCATTTTCATATAAGTTTTTGACACCTGTCATGGCAGGATGAAGTGAAAGCGTATCGGTGAGTGAAAGCAATTGATTTTCAGGAATCATTATATTTTCTCGGACCCCCATCAATTTATCATATTGATCAATTGGTACCAACATATTTAAACCATCGTTCCCACCGTTTAGTTGGATAATTACTAAGACTCTATCGTTGGGTGCGCTATTGATGATAGGTAATAAACTACTATTGGACATCGCCGCAACTTGCAAACCATTAAGGAAAACAGGAGCCGAAAGTGCAGTTGCTGATTTTAAGAAATTTCTACGTTTCATATATTGAGGATGAAAGGTTATTAGGTAACGAGGTTATAAAGTCATGAAGGTTTATACCTGTTTTTACGATAAATAATATTCTGGCATGACTAGCATTGCCTTGACCAAAGCCCGCAAGCGATTTTCTGCGCCTGTTCTCAAATCATTATTTTCAGGGTCCGCTAAATAGTCTCCATATTCAACCGTCCATTCAAAATCAGGAAGACCAGGAATTAGATTTTCCTTTAAAGCCTTTTTTTGAGCTTGAGAAATGGGTTGTGGGAATAGTATTTTCGTAAATTCATCAATCAGTACATTGGGGTCTGTACCGTTTTCTACTTTGGCAGCAAAAGCTAAAACGTCAATAATTATATTTTGACCAGAAAAGCGATAACCCGTCGTAGCCATTAGATCCGTAAGTTGCATTCTAGGGACTAGGGTAGCGGAAGAAATCCAACTTTGATAGAAGGCAGGGGCTTGATAATAAGCCTTCCATCCTGCCACATTCGGTGGTTCCAAATAGGTCATTTGATGCACTTCCATAGTTTGATCTAGTCGGAGGAAACTTCTATAATTTTGATTTAAATTCCCTTCAATTTTAATATCAAATTGTCTAAACATTCCTGCTACAAAATCCAATGGATTTTTAATCATCGGCCCAATTAATGTTGCCTCAAAAAAGTGTTGGCTGCTTAGTAAAGTTTTAATAACAGGTTCAGTTTCAAAATCATTTTCTATCAGTAACTGAGCCATTGGATCAATGATCGTTTGCTCGACTTCTTCTGTGATTTCTGAATAAATGAACCAACGGTATAGTTTTCTAGAGATAAATTTCGCTACTTCTGGTTTTTGAAAAATAAGGTCGATCAACACATTATACTCTTCTTCATCTGCATTTTCAATAACGACGTTATCGAAGCGGTGCGAGAGTTGTTTTTGCTCTAAATCGTGTAAATTGCTTACAAAAACTGGTCCTCTTGGTGCATCAGGATTAACCGTTAAATAATCGAATACACGCCAACCAGTCAATACCCTGGCTATTTCTATCACATCATCTTCTGTAAAAGTGGTATAGTCTCCAGGCCCTGCTAAATCCCCTTTTCCAATAGTAAACAACTCTAATAATTCCCGAGCATAATTTTCATTAGGGTTTCTACGATTATTCTGACGACCATTTAAGTAAAATAGCATGGCTGGGTCTACCGTAATATCTTTGACCAATTGTTTGAAATTACCTGTCGCATTCGATCGAAGTAAGGTGATGTAGTCGTATAAATAATTGGGGTCTCGAACCGTTGACTTTTGAACAACAAAATGATTGTGCCAAAACAAAGTCATCTTTTCTCGAATTGACATTTCAGATTCAATCAGTAATCGCATTTGCCAAGCCACTAGAGAGCGTTCTCTGTTAGCACGAATCACCGTTCGTAAATTACCTTCGTCAGCCGTATAGATTTTCCCTACCCAAGTTTCACCCACAGGTACTAAAGGGTCCATGGTGAAACTGTAATTTAAAGGTGGTTCAGGCATCGGTTTTTCCTCAAATAATAGGTCAATTGTACCACTCAGGCCTAATTCAGTTGCCAAGGCTATTTCCTCGGTTTTAGGTCCAAACATTGTTCTGCGGAGTAGGTGGGCAGCTCGTTCACTTGTCCATTCGCCAGTGTAAGGTGCTAAGGAAAAAGAAGTTAGTTTAGTTGATGCGGCTGATTTTGTAGTAGTTATTTTTCGACCCATTAAAGCTGAAAGAGTGGTTCTTCTATTCATTATTTTAAGAATTTTATGATGTTATAGCTTGCTAGTCCACTTTTGTTTTAGGACGAATTAGCAATTCACATTATTTTTTACAATTCTTTTTAAGGTGAAATTTGATTAGGTCATCCTTTTGGATTCCTGTCTATAGGTTTGTTTTGTAGGTATTATGATTAGACCTATAAAGTTATAAAAGGTTTAATCAGTGGGTAAATATTTTTCTTGGAATGGCAGTAGGGCGATAAAATTTGTAGGTAGTTCCTTTGACCAGTTTTTAATTTGAAGGCCCCTTTATCATTATTTAACTTCCCTCTAACACACTTTTCTAAAAACTTTTCCTAAGTTAGCAAAAGAATATCCAGATTGTTATTCTACTTATTTTTTTATCAAAAAAATCACCCTTATGTTATTAAGAATTACCTACTCGTTTATATTACTGCTGACTACAACGATAAGTTTTGGACAAACCAAGAAAATGAACTCAGAGCCGCTGCCCACTAAACGAACATCAAATTTGCGGCAAGCACCAAACACCAATGCCCGTTCGGCAGTCCCAGAATTGGTTATACCAACTATTTTTCAAGATACAGCGGGTTGTGGAAATACATTAGTTACTTTCATAACCAATGAAGACAACTGGGGTTTTGTGAGCGGTATGAATGGATTTGGAGATGCTGAAAAAGCACAACTCTTTAATTACGATGGTACTGATTATGAAGTACTGGCAATAGACGTTTTTTTTGATGCCTACAGTGTTGTTGGTGATGGAGACGTATTTGTAAAAATTTATGAAGTAGACGAAACGACCTCAGGGCCAGGTGCATTGGTGGGGACTAGTAATCCTCTGAAAATGAGTGAATTACAAATAGATAGTTTATCTTTTGTACCCACAGAATTTACTTTTTCGGATAATCCAAAAGTAACAGGTAACCAGTTTTTTGCCAGTGTAGATTTATCGAATTTGTATTCAACTAGAGATACCTTAAGTATCGGAATGACCAATGACGATTGTGGAATTGCAGGAGAAACTTGGGAATTATTCGGGGATGGAGAGACTTGGGCATCTTATGCTAGTGAAGCAAGTTGGAATATCCAATCTAATCTATTTATGTTTGCAGTGGTAGACCAAAACCCCTTAGCTGCGACCAAAGATTTGTTAGTCGGAAATCAACGAATTCAACTCCATGATGCGTTTCCAAATCCTGCGAGTGAGGAGTTAATAATTGATTTTGAAATGGATATGAAGGCAGAAGTGCGTATTGAGATTTATGCGCTTGATGGACAGTTAGTCCAGCAAATTGATAAAAAAGAATTAATAGCAGGGAAATACCAAGAGCGTATTTCTATTGCACCCCTTCCTGTTGGCACTTATTTTTATGGAATAACAACGGATAAGGGAAGATTGATGAATAAGTTTGTGATAGGACGCTAATAAGGAAGTCGTTCCAGTAATTTAAATTACTGGAACGACTTTATTAACCGACACAAATGGGCAAGTAAGTAAGAAAAGGGCGATATTTCTAGTCTCCTGACCAGCGTTGTCGTCGGGAGACGACTTTAATACAAGGTGCTAGTCTGGTGTCGATAGCTATCGGCAAGAACCATCGAAACCACATTTACCATTTGTGTCGGTATCATAGTAATTTAAATTACTAGAACGACTTTATTAATTCTAGTTGTGACTAAATAGTCCATTACTCTCCACTATACAATTACTTTGTAACTACCAATTTCTTAGTAAGTACTTGCCCACCTTGGCGAAGCATAATGAAATACATCCCACCTTCCAAATCTGTAATAGCTACTTCCTGTTGATGCTGTCCAATCTGCCCAATTTGTGTTGGCATAATTTCCTTTACTTCCTTACCAGTAATATCGTATAAATAAATCGAGACATTGTTAGTGTTATTAAGTTGATAATTTAACTGAATAAAGTCACTCGCTGGATTAGGCTGAATCGTTAATGCTATCGGCTCGACTAATGAAATTGGGTTGTCTTGAGGACGTTCTTGATTTCTAGTAGTAGCCGTAATTGGGGTTGATGTGAAAGAATCATCATCATCACAAGGCTGTATTCTTGCTAAGAAATTACTAGTAGCTTTGGCATGAAAACCAGGAACTAATCTAATTGTTTGTCCAGAAAAATAATTGACATTTCGAGTAACTTGAATATTAGCATCAGAGACAATTAACATACAAGCCTGATAAGTCGTATCCTGATCAATATTACTGCTAGTCGTTATCGTATCTAGGGAATTGCTTGGGGAAGGGTTAACGGTGATTGTAAAAGAAGCCGAACTACCAGTACAACCGTTTAAACTTGGAGTAACTGTAATCATACCAGAGATTGTAGCATTACTAGTATTGGTTGCTGCAAAAGCAGGAATATCTCCAACTCCACTCGCCCCTAAACCTATTGCGGTGTTGTCATTGACCCAGTTAAAAGTTGCTCCACTTGTACCTGAAAAGGTAACAGCAGTTGTCAAAACACCATTGTCCACTGTCTGATCAACGGGTGTATTGACCGTTGGTGCGGCAGGGTCACTTAAGACTTGACTGAGTTCATTTGATACACAATTGCCTTCAACTTTTATTTCAGTATAGCTAGCTGCCGATAAATTCGGCATAGTAGCAGTAGTAGCGCTGCTAATTGGTATTGCTGTTTGTAAAATACCATCTTTTTTATAGGTCAAACTATAAGCAATACTAGCATTTAAACCTGTGATTTGAATACTTCCATCTGCTCCTGTACAAGAAGTAGGTGGAGTAACCGTGCCTAAAGCTATGCTTGGAATTGCATTAACAGTTACATTTATTTTCGCTCTAGTGCTTTCGCAATTATTGACCGTTTGAGTTACCCAATATTCTAGAGTAGCTGCATTAGCAGTAGAAGGCGTCGGCGGTGAAATCACATTGCCATTAGTAGCGGCATCGTACCAAATAAGGTTAGAGCCAGTAGCGGTTAAAGCACTAGCCGTTTCACCGACACAATACTCGACATCATCGACATTCGGTGCATTAGGAATAGGATGGACAGTAATAGTAAAGGTTTGTGAAGAACCAGAACAACCTCCTAAAGAGGGGGTGACAGTAATATTAGCTGTGATAGGCGCATTAGTACTATTGGTGGTAACAAAACTAGCAATTGGCCCTGATCCACTAGCTGCCAAGTTAATATCCATATTATCATTAGTCCAATTAAATGTTGCACCTGAAGTCCCAGAAAAAGTTATGGAATTAGTACTTTCACCAACGCAAACCACCTGATCTGAAGGATCGTTGACAGTCGGACTAGAAGGATTCGTTAACGTTTGACTTAATTGATTAGAGGAACAATCATTTGTAGTTACTAAAATTTCAGTATAGGCAGCAGCAGATAAATTAGGGATAGTTGCTGAAGTAGCATTACTTACGTTAATAGCAGCTTGTGATGTTCCATCTTTTTTATAGTTTAAGGTGTAAGCTGTACTAGAGTTAAGACCAGTTATCTCAATACTACCATCATTTCCATTACAAACAGAAGGGTCAGAAATAGCACCTAAGGAAATATTTGGAGTTGGATGAATGGTAACGGTAATGTTTGCTCTTGGGCTTTCACAGTTATTGACCGTTTGGGACACCCAATAATTAAGTGTAGTTGCATTAGCGGTAGAAGGTGTTGGCGTAGAAATCACATTGCCATTAGTAGCTGCATCATACCAAATGAGATTATGGCCAGTAGCAGTTAAAGCACTAGCAGTTTCCCCTACACAATATTCCACATCATCGACAGTCGGTGCATTTGGCACTGCATGAATGGTAACGGTAATGTTTGCCCTTGGACTTTCACAGTTATTCACTGTTTGGGACACCCAATAATTAAGTGTAGTTGCATTAGCGGTAGAAGGTGTTGGTGGTGAAATCACATTGCCATTAGTAGCGGCATCGTACCAAATAAGTCTAGAGCCAGTAGCAGATAAAGCACTGGCAGTTTCCCCCACACAATATTCCACATCATCGACATTCGGTGCATTTGGCACTGCATGAATGGTAACGGTAATGTTTGCTCTTGGGCTTTCACAGTTATTGACCGTTTGAGTTACCCAATAATTAAGCGTAGTCGCATTAGCGGTAGAAGGTGTTGGAGTAGAAATCACATTGCCATTAGTAGCTGCATCGTACCAAATAAGGCTAGAGCCAGTAGCAGATAAAGCACTGGCAGTTTCCCCCACACAATATTCCACATCATCGACATTCGGTGCTGAGGGGATTGCATTTACCGTTACTATTATGGTTGTTCGATCACTTTCGCAACCATTTAATGTTTGAGATACGTAATGATTAGTCGTTCCAGTAGCGGTAGTGGATGGGGTAGGAGCAGTACTAGTACCCATTCCACCAGTAGCAGCAGTATACCATAATAAGTTAGAACCAGTAGCAGTTAAGGGGGCTGCTGTGGCATTTTGACAATAAGCTACATCGGATGCGGTAGGGGCTGCTGTCTGATTTATGGTAAGAGTGAATTCTTCAAAAGGTCGGCACGCACTATTACTTGGAGTCGGGTTTAAAATAGCATAGACATAATAAGTACCAGCAGTAGTTGGATAACTGACATTACTTAATGTTGCTATAGTACTACTACTTGTCAAACTTCCATTAACAACGATACCTAAGGTATTTGATAAGCCATAAATGGTATTAGCTACCGTTTGTTGACTATTTGAATAGACATATTTTATGCCGTAAGTTGACCCCATATCGGTCAAATTGTTTACGGAAAGGGAAGTTGTATTGTCACCTGAGCAGATTGGGGTAGTGCCAGATAGAGCGCCCATTGTAGGGCATACATTTCCACTAATTGTTACGGTAACAGAATTGGAACTTGCTGCTCCACAAATAGTGCTACCCAAAGCAGTTGTAAAACTAGTATAACTACTTCCAACATAACTATTTAAACTCGTGGCGGAAGGATAAGCGACCGCATAGACGGTATAAGTGTCAGCAGAAAGATTTGATAAATCAGAGTTGTCATCAAATTCTACAATATTTCCACTTGAGTTAACTACCACGTAAGTATAAGTATAGCCCTCTGGAGCTTGTGTAAAAGCATCACCGGGACCACTTATACTAAAATCATAATTACCAGTTTCGTCGAAATAATAGGAGGTGGCTATAAAATAATATTTGATACCTACTGATAAGGTTTTTGCAATATTAATTCTTGTATTTGTAAGAGTATTTCCATTTATATACCTCGTATTACCAAGCCAATTGGTACAAATTGAACCAGTAGAATTGATAAAATTATTTTCATATAAAATACCCGCCTCATCATAATTACTAGCTGCTGTTGAAATCGTATAACTTCCCGTTTGAGTCACCTCAAATTCTGTGATGTCATATTCTGTAGTTCCATTACTAAAGTTTCCCGCACAAGAAGTGTTTGTATTCCCATCTGAGAAAGGAAATCTAGCCAGAGAATTCTCTGTACCATCAATAGATCCCGTAAAATTAGATATTGTTCCACCGATAGCGGAGTAAGAAAGAGACAAATTTAAAGCGGCATCACCTTCCATTCCAGAATAAGTTGGGTTAGGAGATTCTAGCGTAAGTTCTAATTCTGCTGGAGAAGGACAATTACTACTGATTCCAATATCCTCACCAGTAATAGTGAAAAAAACATTTGAAGGACATTCGATTTTTATTCGACCAGTTGATGTGACATTAGTTGGAACAGTAATAGTTTCTGATCCATCATTTGGGGTATTTGACGCTAAAGTAATAGGAAAAGTATTGCCTCCGTCTGTAGAAAAGAGGATGTTTACATTAGCACAACCGATAGGAGCACTAGCAGTATTTCCTACATCCCAAGTTACATCAAAGGTATTCGTACCATTACCTAAATAGGTGCCACCTGTAGGGCTTGTTATAGCAAATGGATCAGAACCCCCATCAATCGTTACTGCCACTTCATCACAGTGTATTCCACCACCATTTGCGTTATTGTCTCTTGCTGTTAGTCTGAAGTGCAGTGTTCTAGAAACCTGAGGTAAAATTTCACCTTGAGTTTGTGTGTTATTTAAAATATCAGACATTTTAGGGAAAGTCCGAGTATTGCCACCAGCCGTTGGTTCAAAACTTCGAAAAAGTGGAGCAGTTGTGCTGGTCGCAGCATCATTTGGGGCTCCCGCAGGAAAACTCAAAGCATTGTTATCTGTATCATATTGTTCCCATGTGTAGGTAAGTGCATCTCCATTTGCATCTACTCCAGTGCCTGCCAAAGTAAAAGGAGTCCCTCTGGGGATCGTTACATTCGCTGGAGCGGTAACGACAGGCGGGGTGTTCCCTGTAGCCGTACTTGTATAACAATTACCCACATTATTTGCATGAGCTAACATTTGTATTAAACTATGAATATGAAAATAATTGGAATTTACAGTAGGAGTGATATTATGTGAATTACAAGTAGTCTCATAACTCATTATTGAGTTTCCTCCTCCAGGTTCATAACCATTACCTGCTGATCTATTCACACAATTACCATCTGTTCCGTAGTAGGAGTGATGCGCACCAAATTGATGACCAATTTCGTGAGCGAAAGTACCTAGAAAAAAATTGACACTCGTGGCATTTGTGGCTCCTGTCCATCCTCTTCCTTTTGCGGAAGCCCTACAAACGGAATTTAAAGTTGCCACTCCACTAGTAGCAATTCCGCCTCCTGGTATTTCATAAAATACATGTCCTAGGTCATAATTAGCACTACCAATGGCAGGGTCGATGACGGTATGAGCCGAACTTGTTCTTTGTGCGGGATTCAAACCATCAGTAGCAGCATCAAAGAAAATGATATTATCATTATTAGCTACTAAAACGAATCGCATAGCTAGTTCCTTTTCGAATAGGGCATTCAAGACCGTTAACCGATCATTGATAGCCGTGTTCACACTTGCTAGAGTATTTCCATTCCCTACAGTAAATTCTCCAGAAGAGGCAATGGCTATTCGGTAAGTTCTGAGCGTACTACCGTTGCTAAGCGAATTAAATCTTGCTTTGCCCGTTTCATTGTCAGGTGTAAGGCGTTGGTTGTCAATAGTTTCGCAGCCAAAATCTTCAGGGCGTAAGTCTCCATAGAATGATTTATGAAGGGTATTTCCATCTTCAATAAAATTATCTAAAAAAGCCATGCCTTCATCGGTATGAATCAGGTAGATTGCACCTTCTGAAGACATACCTAGTCTACCTGCTCTACTTCCATCTGGATTTATCAACACGTATGACTTTATATCGGGATATTTAGCAGCATGCTTGGAATCAAAGACCGAGGATTCTTGGACCTCGTAGTTTTTAATTGTGCCATCTGGTAATGGTAAGTCGATAAATTTTGGTTGAGTGTTTTCCGATGCAGATTCCGTGGGGGCACTTGATAATTCTGTGTTCAGCTGGTTAATGTCCAACTCTACAATTCGTTCTGAAATTGGATCTGGCTCAATTGTTTGTGCCAATAGCCGCTCTGACGGAAATATATTGATGACTACCAGAAGCGTAAAGAGGAATAGTTTTTTAAGTGTAATAATTTTCATGCTTATCGGTTTGGTTAAAAGTTTGTACGGTATAATGTTATTTTCCTTTTCTATTTAAATAAAGGCAATAGAATGTTTGGGTGTTTTAGAGGAATGAATTGAAAGAAAAATATTTGAATTAGAAATGACTTTAATAAAAAATTAATTGAGGGTCGGGAACTTAAATAGTTCTATAAAAGTGATTTACAAATATACTGTTTCATTTATTGCAATAAAACATATTTGTAGCTGAAAAAGCCGTTTTCAAGCTCAAACTGTTTAGAAATGAAGTGAAATCGTATGAGAGGGTTGTAAAGGAGGTATAATTAGGTAGTTACTATTGAAAATGAAATGGCAAAAACTATACCCTTTTAATGTTTTAGGAACATGTTCTTTTGATAAAAAATAAAAAACCTCCGTAAGTAATAGAACTTACGAAGGTGATGTGTATAAGTTTTGGTATATCTTTATTAAGAATTATTTTCTAAGTAAGTCTCTAATTTCACCTAAAAGTACAACATCTGCAGCAGGTGCTTCAGGAGCAGGTGCTTCTTCTTCCGCTTTCTTAGCAGCATTAACACCTTTTACGATGATAAATAAAGCCAAAGCAACAAATAAAAATGAAATTAGTTGGTTAATAAAATTACCGTATCCAAGTGCTACACCTCCTGCCTCTCTAACTGCTGCCAATGAGTCCATATTTACATCAGCAGTATTTTCTGGTGCTCTCAAAAGAGTAAACATATTTGAAAAATCAGGTGCTCCTGAAAGATAAGAAACAAGAGGAGTAACGATATCTGCAACAACAGATGAAACGATTGTTCCGAATGCAGCACCTAAAACGATTCCAATAGCCATGTCCAGCATATTGCCTTTCATTGCAAATTCTTTAAATTCCTTAATCATAATAAAAGTTAGTTGATTTGTTTAAGTAAAAAAATGTTAATGTTATTCTTGTGACTTGATGTTTTTCGCAAAGTAACGAAAATATTAGGGCTAATTTGAATAAAGAAAATTATTTTTATTTTTTTTATATAAAAACTTTACATAAAAAATAGGTAGAGCTACCTTATTAATATTGGTTGCCTTAGCATTTAAGTACGATATATTTTGTAGATGGAATTTTGCTTACATAAGATGAGCTAATAAGTCGGCTGGTGTTTCTAATCCAGTTTGGTAAGTAAAAATAGTATTTGATTTATTGTAAAAAGGGGAACGTTCTGTTAATTTGTTTTGAATGAACTCGTGTAATTCTTCTGTTGTTTTATTTGCTAGGAGTGGTCGATGAGCCGTTTCTTTTTTTAATCGGTCTACTAAAATAGCTATTGGGGCATCCAAATAAATAGTCGTACCATTTGCGTTCATCCAATCCATATTGTCAAAAAAACAAGGAGCGCCGCCACCCGTAGCTATCACCGTATTTTCAAAATCAAAGGTGGCTCTTAGGTAATTTTTTTCTAGTTCTCGAAAAAGTGATTCACCGCCTTCAGCAAATATTTGAGAGATAGTCATGCCCTCGTTTGCTTCTAAGAAATCGTCCATATCTAAGAATTCCCAACCTAAAGATTGTGCTAAAGTCTTGCCCATATAACTTTTTCCACAACCCATAAACCCCACGAGATAAATCTTATTTTTCATATTTTTAATAGTAAACTTTTTTGGCAAAAGTAAATAAAAAAACTTAAGAAAGTAATTTAAAAAGGGTAGGAAAAAGCTTTGAATTTCTATTTATTTCCACAAAAAGCCTACCTTTGCTCCAATAAAAAAATGATGTAATATATGAACAAGATTTTCCTTTTTATTCCACTAATTCTATTAGTCGCTTGCCAAGAACCAGTAGCAACTAATGAAAAATCAATGACGGAGATTAAGGCGACCGATGGTAATATCAGTAATGCAGCAATCATCCGAAATCCAGTGAGCGCAGATCAACCGATGGATACCACCAATGTTGCCAAAATGGAGTTTGATAACATTCGGTATCGCTATGGAAAAGTAGAAGAAGGAACAATTGTTACGCATACCTACAAATTTAAAAACACAGGAAAAGCGCCTTTAGTTATCAGTAATGCTAAATCTACTTGTGGTTGTACAGTGCCAGAATGGCCAAAAGAGCCAATCCCTGTAGGTGGCGAAGGAGAAATTTTTGTAAAATTTGATACTAAAAATAAAGACTTATACCAAACTAAACCTATTTTTGTCACTGCAAATACACATCCATCAGAGACGACTTTGTATCTAATGGGGGAAGTGTTTAAGAAGAAATAGACATTTTATCAACGTCTAAGAAGACAACCTAAATTGAATATTAAAATAGGATGACCTAAAATCTCGATAGGTATCGGGAGTCATCCTGTAAAAAATGAAAGAACTATGGAAGGACTACCAACTTTATTCCTACAAGCAATGCCTGATTTTATGAATACTTATATGCCTATGATTTTGATGGTCATAGTGATATACTTCTTTTTTATTCGACCACAGTCTCAAAAGCAAAAAGCGCAACTTAAATTTGTGGAGGAGATGGCAAAAGGAGATGAAATAATAACGACGAGTGGTATTTTTGGAAAAATCACCAAATTGGATGGAGATGTTGTGACTTTAGAGGTAAGTCCTAAAACGTATATTAGAGTGGTGAAATCTGCTATTTCTAAGGAGTTGACGGATGAAACTTTTAAGGCAGCCAAAAAGGCATAAAATTGAGTAGATGAGGTAATAAGGTTATGAATAGTGCTTCATTCAATTATTACCTTATTACCTCATTTCCTTGATTTTTATTGTGCAGGAATCCGTAAAACCTGTCCTGGGTAAATCTTATCAACTGCCTTTAACATTGGCTTGTTTGCCTCGAAAATTGCAGGATAAGCCATTGCATTACCATATTGAGCTTTAGCAATCTTTGATAAAGAATCTCCCTTCTGTACAGTGTAGAAAACAGCTTCTGGTTCTGGGTTTGCCACTTCAATTCTGTCATCGACAGAAGTCACTCCTTCTACATTCCCCAAAGCTAAAATTACTTTTTCTCTAGTTGCATTATCTAATGTCTTACCATCTACGATAATTTGCTCTCCGAAAGAAAGCTCTAAATTTTCTACTGGTAAACCTAACTTAGCAATTTCAGCTTTCAAAGCTTCCGCTTTTGTCAATTCAACTTTTTTTACCTCAGGAGCGGTAGCCGTTTTGCCAGTTACCTTGTTCAAAATATTTGAACCTGCATTTTTCAAAAATGAAAATAAACCCATTTATTTATGTAGTTTTTTAATGATGGAATATATATACTCACTCGCAAAATCGACCTTTTTTTTGTAAAAAGGAAGCCCATAGGTAAGATTGGATTAATTTTAAGGAATTATTAATAATCTATTCTTTTCAATTTTAGGGACATTTTTTGGTGAAGTCCGATCAATTATTTGCTCAGAACTATGAAATTTATCAGTTAGATCAATTGGTGAGCGTAGATCAGGCAGAAAGTGAATTGGCTAATGCACTACAATTGTATCAAAATAAATCCTATAAAAATGCAGCCGAAGTTTTAGCTATTTTGAGTGAAAAAGATATTGATAATCAGAAAGTTATGTTTGCTTTGGCGAATGCCTACTTGAACCAAGACCCACCAGCATTAAACCAAGCTGCCAATTATTTTAATCAATTAATTGACATGAATACGAGTGTATATGTACCAAAATCACAATGGTATTTGGCACTGATTTACATCAAACAAAATAAGCAAGATCAAGCAAAGTTATTATTAGCAGAGGTCGCTGATTCAGGGGATACCTATGCCGATGAGGCGCAGGTGCTTTTGGATCAGTTGCAATAACTTCATTTTGAAATGTCTCCTCATTTCTTAAATAGAATATCCCCCAAGGTAGTTGAACATCGTAGTTTCCATTTTTTTTTCTAAAAAATTAGAGCAATTCTTTATTGAAAAACTAATCTAAGGCGAATATTCGCTGTACTTTTAACTTACTCTTTTATATTAAAGGAACATATTAAGTCCCATAGGTTTTTAGCTTTTAATTTTTTAAATTCAATTAGATTAAAGACCTATAGAACTCACGCAAAACAGCTATGATAAATACAATTATTACTGGTTCTGGTAGTTATCTACCAAAGAAAACCGTAACGAATAATGATTTTTTGAACCACACGTTTTTTGATCAGAGTGGTACAAAAATCACGAAAGACAATCTCGAAATTGTAAATAAGCTCAACGAAATAACTGGAATTAGCGAACGTAGATACGCTGATAATGAGCATACAGCTTCCGATTTAGCTTTCTTTGCTGCTGAAAAGGCGATAGCTGATGCTCAAGTTGACCCAGAGACACTTGATTATATTATTGTCGCACATAATTTTGGCGACGTCAAAGCAGGAAGTAATCGAGTAGATATTATGCCCTCTTTGGCGAGTAGAGTTAAACACAAATTACAAATCAAAAATCCATACTGTGTCTGTTATGATATTGCTTTTGGTTGTCCAGGCTGGGTGCAAGGGATGATTCAAGCAGACTTTTACTTGAAATCTGGAGAGGCCAAAAAGGTGATGGTTATTGGTGCTGAAACACTTTCTAGGGTGATTGATCCACACGATCGGGATAGCATGATCTATGCGGATGGTGCAGGAGCAACAATTTTAGAAGGCAAAGAAGAAGCGACCAAACGAGGGATTTTGGCTCATGCCACTCGGACAGATACATTACAAGAGGCTTACTACTTATGGAACGGTACTTCGTATAATGAAGATGCTTGCCAATCGGAGACCTACATCAAAATGCATGGTAGAAAGTTGTACAAATATGCTGTAAGAAATGTACCATCCTTGGTAAAGCGGTGTATAGAAAAGGCCAATTTAGATGTATCAGATGTCAATAAAGTATTGATTCATCAAGCGAATGAAAAATTAGATGAGGGCATCATCAAATCTTTTTTCCGTTTATACGGAATTAAGGAAGTACCCGAAGATGTAATGCCCATGTGCATTGATAAAATGGGTAATAATTCAGTAGCGACGGTCCCAATTTTGTATGATAAGATATTAAAAGGTACTCTGGATGGTCATCATTTTG
This sequence comes from uncultured Saprospiraceae bacterium, assembly GCA_937924145.1. Classification (GTDB taxonomy): domain Bacteria; phylum Bacteroidota; class Bacteroidia; order Chitinophagales; family Saprospiraceae; genus JAFMDF01. Next base: position 16,850 of record CALDTJ010000027.1, on the reverse strand, counting down.
AAAGTGGTAACCACCTAGTTTTCTCTTCTGTTGGCGCAGGGATGAATATAAGTGCTTTTGTTTATAAGGTTTAGACGGGTATCAGGTGCTAGATTAGATGTTGACCTTGGCTTATGAGGCTGAGGTAGATTTTTATCATATTTTCAATCCTTATATTATGCTGTCCTTGTACTTATGGATAGGTATATTCTACACATAAATAGGGGTTTGTCAAAACTATAGTCAACGTTTAACCTAGCACCTAAAACCCGATACCTGATATCACTTACCTAAAAATAACTTCCAATAACTTTAATAACGTCAAGAACCTTGGCTATCTTTGCCCAAATTTTAAGCATATATGAAATTTGAGGACTACCGCATATCGCCAGACATTAAAAAAAGTATCGCTAAATTAGGTTTCAGACGACCTACGGATATTCAGTTTAAGGCCATACCAAATATTTTAAAAGGGGAAGATTTACTAGCAATTGCCCAAACGGGAACGGGTAAAACAGCTGCTTTCGCCATTCCTGTACTCAGTATTTTGCATGATCGCAAGCAAGGTCGAAAAAGAGTAGATGGTATTAAGTGTTTGGTCATGGTCCCCACCAGAGAATTAGCCATACAAATTAATGATGTTTTTGTAGAATTAGGTAGACACACTAAGGTCAAAACCTACGCGATTTTCGGCGGAGTAGAGCAAGAAGCGCAGATTGAAAAATTGCAAAAAGGATTGGATGTTTTAGTATCCACGCCAGGTAGAATGTTTGATTTAATCAGTCAAAAACACTTGAATCTAGAACGGGTAGAAATACTAATTTTAGACGAAGCCGATCACATGTTAGATCTTGGATTCATCAAGGATATTCGAGATGTGATGCGCTTTTTACCTAAAAAACGACAAACCTTATTTTTTTCCGCTACGATTGATGAAAAAATTAAGAAAATTGCCTATTCCTTAGTTTCTAAGGCAGCTATCCGTATCCAAATCTCTCCTAAAGATCCTGTTTCGAAGCGAGTAGATCATTTTGTGACCTACGTAGAAATGGACGATAAGCGATTCTTTTTAGAACGATTGATTAATCAAAATGCGGATGATAAAATTTTAGTTTTTGTAAGAACAAAGGTTCGAGCTGAAAGAGTCAAAAAGGCGATGGATAGGGTGAACATTAAGAGCATTACCATTCATGGGGACAAGGGGCAAAAAGATCGCTTTGAGGTGATGAACCAATTTAAAAAAGGAAAGGTAAAGGTACTAATTGCTACGGATGTTTCTGCAAGGGGAATTGATATTCCAAATGTTGGATATGTGGTTAATTATGATTTGCCAGAACAAGCAGAAAACTACGTTCATAGAATTGGTCGAACAGGTCGTGGAACAAGCAGAGGATACGCCATCTCGTTCTGTAGTCCTAATGAAAAAGAGCTCCTAACGGCTATCGAAGGTTACATTACAAAACCTATTACGGAAATGGTTTTAGAAAAAGATGACTACGAAGCGACCATCACTTTTTCAAACGATGCTAAACCAGATTGGAAGGGTTTAGAAGAAGATATGGTGGCTTTTGAAAAGTCACAACGGAAGAAAAAGAAGAAGAAGGGGAAGTAGTACGAGTTGCGAGTTGCGGTTGAACCCGCAACCCGCAACCCGCAACCCGTCTACTGCACATTCTCCACAATAAATTGGCGTTCTACAATCTTTTTGCCTTTAGCATTAATGATTAAAAAATAGATACCATTTTGATAAGTAGTTGTATTGATGCTTAATCTTTTTTCGCTTTTTGCTAACGGTTTATTAGCCATTTCGATACCTTGCATATTAAAGATATGTACGTTTCCTTCCAAATTGGTAAAATGACCAACTTTTAAATTGAAGTTATCTTTAACTGGGTTCGGATAAATTGTAATAGCAGAATCGTCGATTAAGAATTGCTCTGATTGTACAGTTGAATATTGATAATCGCCTGAAGTAAACTGTTGTTTGACTCGGTAGTAATTAGTACCATAATCTGGAGCATCATCTATTTCTTTAAGCTCGGCTTCATCAGCATTTTGAATCGTCCTAATTGGTTCGAAATTAATGCCATCCATTGATTTTTCAATAACGAAACTTTTAATCTTACCTTTGTTTTGTGCCAACCATTCTAACGTGATTCCTTCTTTGACCACATTAATGTCTAGTTCGAAAGTCTCAGGAAGTTCACTACCGTATAACACATGAGATTCTTCCATTTCTGGTCCTTCTTCGTATGTTTCTTCCTCTTCATCTGTGTCCGCTACATAAGTTCCAGAAAAGGCATTTCTAAAGCCCGCACCTAAAACAGAAATCTGATTTCCAATATTAAGTTGTTGAGTTTTAATTATTTTTATATCGCTTTTGTTGACAAAACGAGGTTTACCAGTTTTTTCGCCAATATTCTCGAATGAGAACAGCATAACCTCTTCGTCTTCCGTATAAGTGACACTTTTCATGTGCCCCAACAGATTAAAGACTAAATAGTCTTTTTGAGGATTATTAGTAGGGGCAATCACGTTATTTGTGTTTTGCCATTTACCATTAAAGTTTACAATGTTACCAACTTGAAACCCACCAGTAGGCACCACAAAACTTACTTGAGCAGTATTGGTGATACTCATTCGACCATCAAAGGATTGATCAGGTTTTAACTTAACATGATAGGTTAAACCGTCTGCTTGTGGTTCAATAGAGAAGTGAATTTGAGCAAAAATAGTAGTTTGTAGAAAAAGGAAGGTTAAAAACAATAGTTGTTTCATAACATCGGATTTAATGAAATAAGTGTCGAAATAGGAGGGGATGTTTGTTTGCTAGGAGGGAAGGTATAGCAATAAGAATATAGCAAGAATAACGCCAAAAAAAGAAGAATTTAATTTTGATAAAACTTTGTGAGGGCAGTGTTTAATGGTGCTTAGGGAGCAGGTAAAAGAAGAGAAACTGTTTCTAATCAATTGTCAGATTATACTTTCGTAATAAACCTACTAATCCTAGAGTAGAAAAGTGTGCTTGATTCATTCGATTAATGGATGGGTCAATAGAGAAATTGGTGGCCGTTTGGAAGTCTGTTTGCTCTAAATTAGATTGCTCGAAAACAGTACGAGAAAGGTTGCTATGTTCAAATTTAACCCCACTTAAATTGGCGGCAGAAAAGTCTACTTCTTGCAAGGAACAGCCTGAAAAATGGCATTTTTGCAGATTCATTGCAGTAAAAATAGAGAAGTCTAAGCGACTGTCAATGAATGTTGCTTCAAATAAAAAATCATTGCAACTATCGAATCTTAAACCGATTAATTTACAATTCGAGAATTGTACTTTCTTAAGCCCAGTGTCTGTTAGTTTTGCGTTGCTAAAATCACAATTTGTAAATTGACAATCTATAAAATTGATAAAATTGAGCTTGATTTCTGCAAAAACGCAGTCTATGAATTGACAATTTTCATAGTTTCCCTTTTCTAACTTTTTTTCTTGAAAATTAGTCCCTTTAAAAAGCTGATCGTCAATATATTTTTGGCTCATTTTTATATGATTTTGAATCAAAGTTCAATAATACTAATTTAGCGGGATATTATGTCCAAGTACTTAACGATTAAACCTTTGGAATACAATCCTGCTGCTTGGATGTACTAGATATTATTCTGAAATGATATACCTGCCAGCCCTCCGAGGGTTGGCAGGTATTGGTCGTACGAAAAACTTTAGAATAAATACTACTATAGACTTACTAATTAATGAAGTTACCTTTTGGCATAAAAAACGGCAAATTTATTCATATTTCTGAAGTGAATTCAGGAAGAACGGAAGTGTTATGCCCTTATTGTCAAAATAAACTAATGGCAAAAAAAGGAAGAATCAAGCGACATCATTTTGCGCATGATGGAGTAGGGTGCACCCAACATTTTTCTGCTAACTTTTTTGATTTAGCAGGTAGATTGCCTACTCAACTAGCTTTATCCGTCTACGCTATAAAAAAGTTAACTAAGATTGAGCAATTTTATCAAACACTCAAAGCCCAAAAAGATGGATTAAATCATCAGAAAAATGAGGAGCGAGTAGTAGCCATTAAAGCAAAATTAAAACAACTAGATGGGCAAAAAACGACAGGAAATATCCATACAATAATTGATCAAATCAATCGGTTTGTCACTCATAAAATAGCTCCTTTTCCCGATTTCCATACTTTGCGATCCGATAGTTTTAAAACAGGGTATACGGATGGAAAGAGGACTTGTACGGTCGCCGAAATAAAGGACGATAAATATGAGTTTTTTTATCCAAAATTGTTCCACGCAGATGTAAAATTCTTGCATCAGTACCACCAAAAAACGTACAATAATAAGGAGTTGACACATAAGTTAGGCTTGTTCGAAAAGGATTTTGCCTATTTCCAGCAGTTCAATCTTTACTTTTTGGAGTTGATGGTAGATCATAAAAAAATATATAAAATTGGCTTAACCTCCCGACCGATAAACACCCGACTCAAAGAAATAGAACAAGATTTGAAAGCCTTTTATTTAAACATTAATATTCGGGTACTTTTTCAGCAAAAGGGCGTTGCTTTTTTAGAAACCTTTTTTAAAAATAAGTATGCCAACCAGCAGGTAAAGATTGGGCAACTGACCGAATATTTTTCTTTTCCAGCAGATATGCTCTCCTTGCTTCTAAAAGATTTAAATTTGCTTAACTTTAAAAAAGCGCCAAATAGGACTCAAAAAGAATGGATAGATTGGGTATTTTTTAATTTTAGTGGAAAAATATACGGCTACGTCGATAAAAGCGTTTATGTAAATAATGAAAAGTTTATATTGAACCCACATGAAGCACTAGCATTAGAACAAATGCAAGCTGTTACTAATTTATGAAATGTCGTCATAAATATAGTGCGGAGTCTAATCTACCCTACGAAAATTATTTTTGCTAAAATGAATATATTAGAAAATGAATAAATGTTGCCCAAAATTGTAGCCAAATAACCTAATTTTGAAATGACTACTCTTTATTTACTCACCTGCCCGCCTAGCGGCAGTCGGGCGGGTTTTATCATCTATTCATTTACTCATTTTTGATAATTTTAAAAATAGTGCGGTACAGTAAAAATTATCCTAAACTTAGGAACAGAAACGACAAAAAATAAAAATCATGGCAAAAAAGAATTACAGTTTACTAGCGGATAATCTTATCAAAGAGCATACTTTATATAGTATTGGTTCTGGTTTTATTCCTGTTATTGGCTTAGACGTTATGGCTAATGCCGCTATTCAATTGGAGTTGACTAGAAAACTATGTAAGTTGTATCATTTGAAATTTCAAGAAGCACAATTAAGAGCTTTATTGAATGCCTTAGTGGGATCGACTGCTGCTAGAATTTATGCCACGGGCACGAAGTCTTTACTAAAAATGATTCCAGGAGTTGGTACCATGGTCGGTGGAGTAGTGGTAGGATTGTATGCTGCGGCTTCAACGTATGCAAGTGGTGAAGTCTTCAAAATGCATATTGAAAAAGGTGGAACATTGAAAGATTTTGATGCTAAAGCCATGCAGAAATATTACAAAATAAAATTAGAGGAAGGAATGAAGATTGTAGAAAAATGGAAGAAAGAACGATAAGTACTCTGATTTGAAATTTGTTATTTTATCGTTAAGGCCTTTGTTCAAACAATAAATAAAAGACTAATTTTGTTTCAAAGTGCAGGCGACTTTAGTTGCCTAAGCATAATTTTTAGGCGACTGAAGTCGCCTGTACACAATACCATCAATTTATGACAAAATACGGGCTATTATTTTTGTTTGTTTTCAGCTTAGGTGCTTCATTGACTGCTCAAGACGGCTTAAGTGCTGAAGAGCAATTCCAAAAAAACTACGAAAAGCGAATCAAGAAAGAGCGATTATACGGGGTGTACATCCCGAAAGATTTAGCTGATGCTTTCGCCCAATTAAATAAGTTAACACCAAGAGAAGCTAAATCCAGTTTTAAGAGTGTACCAGAGGAAGTAGCAGTGAAAAAACTACATTTTAGTTTAGGTAGGTGGATAATTCACAATTGGGGTTTTTATGAAGGATCTCGATTGTCTCATCATCTGAAAGAAGTGGGAGTGTCTCATCCTGACGATCAGGCAAGGGTTATTATTACGACCTATCATCGATATTTGAACAAACAGCCACTAGAAACTAAAAAAGTTGCTGAATTTTATACAGAAAAACGCCGAAAAGAATTAGAGGAAAGAAAGAAAAAAGGAAGTGTTTTATCTAAAGAAGTTCGGAAAAAAGATAATTAGTAAAATGGCTTAAGCCCCAGTTGGGTTAGCAGTCTTTCAAATAAATAAATTTAAAAATTTTATTTATTTGAAACTGCTAACCTAACTTTTAGCCATCATTTAAGCAACCAATTAAGTTAGGTTAGCTATCTTTTTCAAGACTGTATTTTTCAAAGAAAAAATACAGTCTTGAAAAATAGCTAACCTAACGAAAAAGGGATTAACTATCATTAGTTAATCCCTTTTTTGCAATTTAAATTTAGAGTTATTGCTGTAATATATTTTAGTGAGATTCATTTTCTGTGTATAATTCATCTAAATAATTCTCCTTGTTAGAGTTCGTATAAAAATCAACACAACCACCTTTTCCGCTTCTCATAATACTTGCACAAGTTCCGTCATTTTTCTTTGCATCTGTGTGTCCTCTTCCTAAAAAACAGTGGCCTAATTCGTGAAAAATAATCATTTCTTTAGAATTTTCACTAGCTGTTGCCCAAAATGTTTTATCAATAATTACGTGATTTGGTTGATCTAATCGGTGGTTGCATAAACCAACTGTTCCGTGAGCGTGGATCGTTTCGATGCTACCAGTAATACCTACTAAAGACAAATCTACATCTACCCCTCTATCTGCTGCCTCTTTTTCAAATTTTTCGAAGTAACCCCATAACTCAGGTTCAACGCCTTGATATTCTTTGCTCAATTGAATTTCATTGTTCTTGCCACATGCTACTAAAGTAATCAATAAAGAAAAAGCGATTGTTCGGATGAAGTTAAAGTTTGTCATTGTAAATATTGTTTGTTCTTGAGTTGACCTTGAAATTTGCAAGTTGGTCTAAATATGTGTCTTTAAAAGGGAGTGTGGGAAGGATTAAAAGGGAGAGGTAGAATGTCACAAATTTTGTTGGAAGGTTAATTTCTTAGTGACAATACAAATATGAGGGTGATTTGGGGTTAAATGCAAAAAAAATAGGAAAAAAATGACGAATTATTTTCAAAAATGAAAAATTAGAAAGGTATTGTGACAGGCGGATTTTTAGGACCGGTTATGGTAGGTATTTTTGATATTAAAAATATATGGCTTGTAAAAATTATTGAAGCATAATCAATTAGGTTTTTACAGTTTGCTTACTTGAAGGAAGTTTGAATGTTAGCTATCTGATTTACTGGAAATAAAATTTTAATTTCTTTGATTTTCGTGACACAGTTGCGGATAGGTGTTTTTAGATTATTTTAACATAAAAAAATCGCCTTTATAAATTTCACTGCTACCATCGTTCAATATTATTTCGATAATATATAAATAGATACCCGGATCTACTTGTTTTCCTTTGAATGTGCCGTCCCAACCCATAATAGCGCCATTTTCTTGATTATTGGCTGAATGAATTAACTGCCCCCAACGATTAAATATCTTTAGTGTTTTTGCGAATTTGATAGTAGGGCCAAGAAATATTTGAAATTCATCATTATTGCCATCTTCATTAGGACTGAAGGCGTTTGGAACAAATATTGGGCGATCTTGTAGTACGCTAATCTTTTTAGTGGTAGAAATAGCACAGCCATAATCATTGAAAATTTCTAAGGTATAAGCCATATCCTTGACTGGTCTAGCAGTTGGAGAGGGGCAATCAGAGCAGGATAAATAGTTAGAAGGAGTCCAATTGTAGTTAATTTCGCTCATAGGGCTTACATTCGCCACTAAACGGGTCGTCTCTCCAAGTATCAGAACGGTATCTAAAGCTATATCGAAAATCTCTAATTTAGGAGGTGCTTTTAGGTCAACCCGTTTCTCTGTCACACAATTTTTCGCATCTGTTACATTTATGCGATATTCGCCACCTTTCAAATTATCAAAATAATTTTCCGCCTGAGCAGGTCTTTGATTCAAAGTATACAGAAATGGAGGTGTACCATTTTCTATTTTGATCATTTCGATGATACCATCTGCGGAGTTATGACAAGTCGGCAAATACATTTCGATAGAGTCTATATAAATAGGTTGATCCTGTTCTATGAGAAAATCTTTACTGGTGGTGCAATTATTTGCATCGGTTAGGGTCACAGTGTAAGTATCGGCTACCAATTGAGTCAATCGAGTCCCTTTCTGACCGTTTGACCAGTTAAACTCAAAGCTTTCTTCTGCCCATCCTCCAGTACCGCTTATTTCTATAACAGCCCCGTCTGTATCATCACAAGTAACATTTTCTTGATTGACCTTATGAATATTCAAAGGATTAGGCGATTGGATATTTATAGACTGTCTCAGACTGTCTTGTTGATCGTAACCTAAAAATTGATGTCCACCAGGTATCAATTCTACTTGAATCGAATCTCCTCTATTTTCAATAGTCCCATCAATGACCTGACCGTTATATAAAGCTACTTCGTAATGGAAAGGTAGATTACCGTCCTTTAGTAGGATAGTTAATTGACCATTTTCGTCCGCACATTTTGCATTTTCTATTTTGATTTGATAATCAAGTATGGTTGGGCAGGTGATTTTGTTATGATTTGGATCATTCTTTTCATAGGCATTATCAATACCGTATTCTAAGATAGTCAATTGAGAGCCTATATTCGCATTGATGGAGTTGGGTGGCCAAAATTCGTCCGCAAAGTTCTCGATTAATTCTAGGCTACCGACGCAGCCTAATTGATTTTCGAAACTAAAGAGTGGAAGTTCAACATTGGCTTGATACTTTGGATTTGTTAAGGGAGTCGCCAAGGAGAAAACGATATAATCAAAATTGGGAGCTTCAATCGGGCTTTTTACGATAGAATTGAATTGCCATATACCAGTAATAGACTTCACTTTGGTTACCTCGAAACTACCCTTACTTGCTCTAAAGGTAATTTGAGCAGTATTCGTAATATTATTCGGACTAGAGATGGTTTTATTAGGAATGATAGAAAATTGATAAGTTTTCTTATTAGTAGACTGCGTTAGCTTACCAGTAATCTGGGCAGCAAGCGGAAGATTAAATAAGTGTACAATGGCTAAAAGAAGTAGCAATGGTTTACAGAACTGGGCCATAGGGGATATTTCTCTGTGTATGTATGTTTGGTTAAATTTATTCTGATTGAAATCTATCTGATTACTTTAAGGCCTTACAGTTTTTAGGATTTTATTTTTTGAATTTTGCCTTCAAAAGAAGAACTGAGGAGTCCAACTCCAATTTCCTGTGTAAACCAAGAAATATTTCGCTTAGAATGTTATTAGTTGACGACTGAAGTCGTTTGTGCTTTTGAAAAGAGATAGAGAAAAATGTGGAAGAAAAAAGTGTACGCCACGAGTTGGCAATCAAATTTTGGAATATGGTATTATAATAAAAACTTAAAGTGTATGGAATATAATTTGTTGACTCATTATTGCATAGAGTAAAAAATGGATTACAAATCGCTACTACCATGACGTACAAAATAAAGTTGTTCAAAGACCATGCTAAACTCTAATTTTCAAGAAAAAATAAATATTTTTATTTCATATTATAAATTGGTCTATTTATTGCAAGCCTATTTATAATTCCTTATAAACAATTGTGCTGCGCTAATTTTTTTAAGTCCAAACATTACCAGTTCACAGCGCTCAATTCCAATCTTTAACCAATCTTCAAAAAATTATATTCTTAATAAAAATTAAGGAATGGTAAATTTATTATTGAACTATTCCTAAGAAGTCAGATTGTCTTACTTGCTTAGCAAGGTACAAGCAATAGTCTTCTAGATCAGCTAGTATTGTTTAATTCCTCCTTTCTATGAACATTAGAAAAAATTTAATTTTAATCACCGTATTGGTATGCAGTGCCTATCTAAAATCATTTGGTTTTTCTCCAAATAGTGCGATAGGAGATAGTATTCGTTGTTTACTCGAATTAGAACTTGAGCAGATGGAAAACGGAGACTTTGTAGTATCCATGATATCAGATACAACTTGGGATTTTCCTGATAATGTAGTGAGTACTGCCCAATTTACCTTGAAGGTGCCTACGAATCAGTTGGTAATAGGTGAAGTGAATAATTTGATTGATGGTGTCATCTTTTTTGTGACGGATACCATAAAGCGACCAATAGAAGCTCCTAATTTTGATTATATTTCTTTTGCTTTAGGTTCGCAAGGAACCGCAAGTATTCCTTTTCAAAAAGGAGAAAAAGTGAATTTATTCTCCTTTACTAATACGCTTAGCTGTACTTCTGGTGCTATAACGCTGATGGACAACGCCACTGATCCATTTTTTCCTCCCAATGAATTGGATGCCAATGTAGGGCAACAACTAACCGCTGCGGGCTTCCGTTTAGCGGATGTACCTATTGGGATTAGAGGGGATGGAGTGACTTGTGGAGACACCCCAATCGTCATGCCACCTGATACTACGGCTAGTACCTTTGATACCACTGATTTAGGCGCACAAATAGTCAAACAAGATATTACGTGTTTTGGAGCAAATGACGGTTTAATCGTAGCCAAAGGAAATGGAGGAACCAGCCCATACACTTATTCGTGGGGCAATGGAGCTACTACTTCAACTATTGAAAATTTAGTAGCAGGCGTTTATGGATTAACCTTGACTGATGCTAATAATGAAATGTATTCAACTTTAGTAACGATAGAAGAGCCTGCACAATTCTTTTTAGGGATAGATAAAACCGACGCTACTCAAATGATGGACAATGGAACGGCAACCCCTATTTTCTCAGGAGGAACGCCACCATACCAATTTAGTTGGAGTAATGGGTCGATAGAAGAGGCTCAAACAGGCTTAGCAGCAGGAATTTATACTTTGACGATTACTGATGCAAATGGTTGTGAAGTCGCTCAAACGATAACGATTAATTCGGCCGATTGTCCAGAAATAAATTTGACTTTGGATATGAAAAGCCCCAATTGTCCAGGGGACAGCACTGGTGCATTGAGGGTCTTGCCAATGAACGGTGAAGCACCTTTTACCTTTTTGTGGCAAACAGGAGATACGACAGCTACTTTAAATAATTTAGTTACTGGCACGTACATGGTAACAGTCATGGATGCCAACGGCTGTTCTATGTCAATGAGTGCTTTGTTGCCAGATGCGAATCCTATTGTCATCACCTTAACGGCTAGTGTAGGCGATGGAGTAGGGGAAGGAAGCATTTCTTCGATTGTTTCGGGCGGCAATATGCCTTATACCTACGCTTGGAGTAATGGGAGCAATGAGACTTCTTTAAGTGGATTATCTAGTGGAGTTTACGAATTATCTATTACGGACAATAGTGGTTGTATGCAAACGGCATCGGTAGTTCTTGACCCTCAAAGTTGTCCTTTAGGAATACTCGATACTTTTGGTCGGACAATTACCTTGGATAGCATGATTTGTTTTACTCAAGGAGAAATATGCTTACCAATTCCATTGGATAGTATGGTGAATTATTCTTTGTTTTTAAATGGAGCATCTTATATGGAAAGCATCATAGGATGTCGATTTGATACCTTTTTTGCTTATACTTATTTCACTTTGCCGGGCCGAGGAGATTTCGGGCCTTATATTCTCGATGAATGGCCAGTAAATGGACAAAATTTTTCAGGTCAATTTCAGAATATCCTATCTTTAGTAGACTCTATGAATAATTGGGACCCTGTTGGGAATTGGCGTTTAGATACTTCCATTTTGATAATCGAAGGAGGTTTACCAGCGAATCAATACGGTGAAATGAGAATCCGAACCCCATTAACCAATTCAGAAACGACCTTAGATTTAAACACCAATCTAACGCCGACTGGAACTTTAGTTAGCTTTGAATCTGGAATGCATGAACTCGTTTTGGTAGAAAAACAGTCTACCTGTTCCGATACACTGACTATTATTCAACCATGTACGGATGAAACAGATAGAGATACTACGATCATTATTGATTTAATGGTTGGAGCTTTCGATACGCTAGATCTATCCAATATATTTGGAGCAGGAGTTACTGTTTCTGCTAACCAGTGTCCAGAAATGATGGATGGAAATGCAACGATTGGTTTGAATAATGGAAATCAAACGGTTGCGGTAGAAGGTTTGATAGAAGGGATCGATCAAGCTTGTTTTATCATTATGCAAGCTGATAATATGGACGAAGATGGAGCCGTCATTAATTTGACCATCCAAGTAAATGTAATACCAGCAGATCCAGAAGAAATGGATTGTCCTTCTTTCCTAGATACAGACACTTTTGCCATACAAGTAGCAGGTTGTGAGAATTTTGAAATTTGTGTTCCATTATTCTATGACTCGCTCTTAACTTATGGCGTTACCGATAATGGAGCTGTATTTACAGGGATAGTAGCCGCTTGTGATAATGGAAATGGAACTACGCTTAATTTCAGTACTGCAAAGACTCATGAATTAATTTTCACCAATAGTGAGGCTTGTAAAGACACGGTGATTGTTGCGATTCATGCGCCAGAATGTGATGAAGATTTAGTAATTCGAGACACGGTAGAAATAGCTGAAGACGGTCGATCTTGTATTGAATTTGCAGGTTTACCCACTCCTTATCAATCTGTGAATGATCTTTGCCCTGAGAAGAACGGAGAAATGGCTATGTTGACCATTGACGGTTTGACTGGGTGCATTGATTATACAGGAGTTGAATTAGGAGTTGATACGGCTTGTATTGAAGTTTGTGATGTTTTTGGTTTTTGTGATACGGTCACCCTAGTTATTTTTGTAACAAGTGGTGATTTGATCAATCCAGAAATAGACGCAGTAGACGACTCTACCACGACGGGCATCAATGAACCAATAGTTTTCAATGCGTTGGGGAATGATATTTTTTCCATTTTGGATGATATGTATTTGGTCGGATCTCCAGACAATGGCATTGCGACTTTCAATTTAGATGGGACTATTCGCTATGTTCCAGTTACGGATTATTGCAATGATACGATTCCCGATATGTTCCAATATGCTATATGTTCAGAAGGCATTTGTGATACGGCGACTGTAACGGTTCTTATCAGTTGTGTAAGTAACCGTGAATTCACCATCTACAATGCGCTTTCTCCCAATGGGGATGGTATCAACGATGTTTTTCAAATAGATGGAATCGAAGATTATCCAAATAATAGCGTCCAAATCTTCAACCGCTGGGGTAACCAAGTTTACGAAATGACTGGTTATAAAAATGAGTGGAATGGAAATTGGGGCAATCAAGGAGAACTACTGCCCGATGGGACTTATTTCTACTTGTTTAGTACGGGGGAAGGAGATATGCTGAGCGGTTGGCTGGAGATAAGGCGATAAGGAAATCGAGGTAATGAGGTGGGGTCAAAGCTACTGCTCGGTCAACATCTAGTGCTTTGTTTCAAAAGTTTAAAGTAGCAATTTATCACGTAAACCACGAAGGGGTCAAAAATAATTTCCGCTCTCCACAACCACGAAGTGACTGAATATGAACGAGTTAAATTCAATCACTTCGTGGTTATTACCTGTCGTTTATTCGTTTCTCCCTAAATTTCATTCAGGACTATTGGTGTTTAACCAGCAAGCCTGCGCATGCGGGCGGGGCCTTTCAGCATCTCAAAACCAACCACCCTAAAAATTATAAATCACCTTTCCCCTAATAAAAAACGGTGAGCCTGGCGTAAAATGCAGCTCTTCCACTGGTTCCGGTTCATTAAATAATCGGGATGCTGTAGCAAATTGAGCTTCATTCCAATCACTGTTAAATAGGTTCTCAACCACCAATCCAAAGGTGACTTTTCCTACCTTATAATTCAAATTTAAATCAGTAATAAAATAACCCTCTGCCACGATGCTATTATCTTCCGTTGCAGGTCTATCTTTAATAAACCGGTAATTTAGTCCACCACTAAAACCATTGTCCAACTGCAAGGAAAGCCCGCCAGTCATCGTCAATTGTGGGGCTAATGGAATCAAATTCTGTCCCTCTGGATCTTCGATAGATCTAGCAAGGGTATAGTTGAAGTCGGTGTGATAATAGAGATTTTTTTGTAATTGCCATCGGATACTTACGTCAATACCTACTCGTCTAGTTTTTCCGCTAGGTTCTACAATTCCTTCATCCCCAACGTACACAAATTCTTGTTGCAGGTAAAGATACCACAAGGCAGTATTCAGCCATAATTTAGGAGCAGGTTTCCAACTACTGCCTAAGTCAACTCCAATTGCACCAGGTAGGGTCTCCTTACCATTTTGAACTACGACTACTCTTGTATCATTAGAATGAAAACCAGTACCTGTTTTTAAGTAGAATTGGACATCCTGTTTGGGCGAATAAATGAAATTTAATTTTGGACTCAAAAAAGCATCCGAATCGGTCAAACGTGCTGAGCTATTATCCAAATCGTCTGCATAATCAAAATTAAAAATGTCTAACCTTAAACCTGGTTGAATAGACCAGTTGCCAAAATCAAATTGAGCTTGCCCAAAAGTATAATAGTTAGTTTCTTTTACTGCGCCTTGTGCCAAAGTTGACAGGGTAGTGGTACGATTCAAAGTACGCCATAAGCCTACACTATCCACGATATCATGGCGAAAACCAACACCTGCTTTGTATTCTATATTCCCAAGATCAGTCGTTTTTGATTTATTCCAGACACTTTCAAAACCAAACAAATTTCGGTTCTCTTTTTGTCGAATTTGATCGCCATTAATCGGATCATTGGCGAAGAAAGTAAAATTGGAAAATAGTTCAAAATGATAATGCGAGTAAAAAAGTCTACTTTTTATAAACGACTCATTATTAATCGTTTTGGTGTAATTTAATGCTACATTTGTTCTACCTGTAAAACCACCTTCGGTATCGTCTATTGCTCCAAATCTAGTAATCAAACCACTGTCCACTGCCCTTTGAGGAATTTGTCCAGAAGCATTCCATTCACTATCAAAATAACTGGCTAGGAAGGTGATTTTATCATTATTAGCTAAGTTGGCAGTATATTTTCCCATCAAGTTCAAGCGTTGGAAATCTTGAGGTGATTCAAAAGGTCCATCACTCTTTTGATATTCGCCAGCAATATAAGCGTGATGATTTTTAGTATTACCCAAAAGGTCAATTAGGGCTACGGCCCTTTGTGTATTAAATCGACCAGCTTCCAGACTAATGAGACTTGATTCTAGTTTATCTTTGGTTTGGAAATTGACATATCCTGCCGTAGTGAAATTGCCTCTATCCGCATAATATGGCCCTTTTCCAAAATCCAATTTATCGACTGTTTCGGGTATTAAAAAATGCAAATCTGCATACCCTTGACCATGTGCATGTGAAACCATATTAACAGGGATTCCATCTACAGAAATAGAAATATCCGTACCATGATCTATATCAAATCCACGGAGGAAAAGTTGTTCTGCCTTTCCGCCACCAGCATGCTGACCAATAAATAAGCCAGGGACTTTTCTAAGGATTTCTTGTGAAGAATTAACTGGATTAACGATTAAATCTATACTGGCAAGCTGTGAAGTTGACTGGACTTGATTAGAAATATAAACTTGTTCTAAATCGAAAAATTTATCTTCTAATACAATCGTCATAGACTCTTGGAAATGGTTTTCTGAAAGTATAACTTGCTTTTCAGCAAAACCCAAATAACTCACAATCAAAGTGTCACCAACTTGAGCATCTTTACAAGTGAAATTTCCGATTTCATTACTACTTGCATGGAAACTACCGTCTGCTTTTAAAATGTAAGCATCTACAATTGGGCTACCCTGAGCATCGACTACTTTTCCGATAATATCCATGCCGAAAAGCATAGTAGTCCAACAAATAAAGCTAATAGAAAGTATAACTCTAGACATAATAATTTTGTTGAAAAAAATAAACCATAGCCAAAAGTTATAAGCAATACCCGAATGGTTTTGCTTAGAAACAAGGCAATTATTTTGATTTATTTTTCTTTACTAATTTACCTAAATACGATTAGAACATCGAATTTAGATTTTAAAACTTGATGAAAGATATGTGGAAGAGTTTATACCTGAGGTGGAGGGGCTAAGATTGTGAGAAGCGGAGACTGGTAAAACTGTTTATTAGAATCAAAGTTTTTAGCAAGTAACTCTATCGCAGATAATTTAATATCGTCTAGAGTAATGGATAATTGAACTAATTTTTTAGTTTTTATTTTCTTTGAGGTTTCAAATGGTAGCTCAGAAGGTTGATTTTCGTCAACAAGATCATTTAAAACAGTTAAAATTTGATGGTCGTGTAAAGATTCGTGAGATTGGAAAGAGTGAATGCTGGTATCGTCCCCTAAGTGTAATAGAAAGTGAACCCCTTCAAATAAAGGAATAGAAAGCGTACAGCATAGGTAAACGCTTAAAAAAAGGAGTGCTAAAACTTGTTTATATGTTGACTTTATAGAATACATTTTTATTAAAAACTGCCCAGATTTAAATTTGTTCAAAAAATAGGAAAACAAATCTAAGACAAAAAAAAAGAGTGTCCGCTAACGAACACTCTTTTTTTTGAGCAATTTTGACATGTTTATCGAAGTAGTTGACACTTTTGTTTTTTTAATTAAAAATGTAAAATCTAAAAATCAAAATTTAAAAGTGAATTATTGGTCATATTTAACTGATAATCAATTAAATAACTACTGCTCTCTACTTTTCAAT
>CALDTJ010000026.1 GCA_937924145.1 uncultured Saprospiraceae bacterium | reverse complement strand
GCAAATTTGACGCAGGATTTTTTATCTCAGACAAGGCAAAAAACGCAGACAATGCAGGGCATTGGCGAGTATTTTTAACGCAGTATGAGGTAAAAAAGACAAGCTCAAATGCGTAGGTTATTATTTGCTAAGTCCCTAAATAAATAACTTTAATAACATGAAATAATAACTTCTAAACCTTTTGACGAAAGTGTTCCTTGATTATAGCCCAAGTTCTTTCTTAGTAAGTCCAGTACTAACGACAAAAGGGCTACTTCAGATGAAGTAGCCCTTTTGAAAAAGGAAAACTAAAGAGCATAGGATTAACCTATTGCATTTACTAATTTAGTCAATGCACTCTTTAAGTTAGCTGCTTTATTAGCATGCCAAATATTTTTCTTAGCTAAGCGGTCAATCATAGAGATCACCTTTGGCAAAAACTTTTCTGCGTCTGCCTTATCTTCAATCTCTCTCAATGTTCGGATCGCAGTTCTAGTAGTTTTTTTGTAAAAACGATTTGCTACTCTTTTCTTAGCGTCCTGTTTGATTCGCTTTTTAGACGATTTATGCTGTGCCATAACCTATATAATTTTTAAGCTTTTATACTATTTTTCAAATTGGAGTGCAAATGTATAACTTTTCTTTTAAAAAGGAAATGTTTTAAATGAAAATAAATATTAAATTGTCAAAATAAGATATTATTCTCCACAACCCAATTCAATCTGCGAGAACAAATCATTATTAGGAAAACAGAAACCAGATAAGATTTTTTCTGGCACGTATCTATTTAAATTAGGATCTCTAAGCCCTGTTTCTAAAAAGACGGTTAAATCTTCTACTTGTTCAGGCGTTAAGTTTAAAGGCTTAAACTGTCGAGCCACTTGACTTGCAGGAACATTCGCATTTTCTGGAATACCATCATTAAAATAGTGAACAACATCCTTTAATGTCTTTTTACTACTTCCGTGGAAAAAGAAAGGTGCGTCTCCTAAGTTATATAGTTGAGGAATTTTGAATTTATAGTTGTCTTCCGCTTCGCCTGTAAATTGTCCTCTACCTAAATTACTTTTGTCTTCAGCAGAAGTATTGAAGGCCAATCCTGTTTGGTATAGATCATTTACACCTAATGCGTAGAATTCGTTGGCACCTAGATTTTTTTCTTTGTGGCAGTGGTAACATTTTGCATCAGAAAAGAAGACTAAAGCACCTTTTTTCTCTTGCTCATTCATTGCATCCTTATTTCCTTTTAGGTATTCTTGAAAAGGAGATTGATTGGTAAGTAAAGTTCTCAAGTAGGCAGAAATGGCAAAAGCAGCATTACGCTTGCTGTATCTCTCCGCCTCTGTATCATCACTGAAAGCTTGGTCGAAATAAGTTCGATAACCATAATCATCTAACACTTCCTCGGTGATTTCCATACGATGTACCTCTAAACCTTCAATATTTTGAGTCTCTAGCGCAGACATTCCTTCTTCATTTAGGTGTAAACCTCGATCATGTGTCCACCGATCTTCTGTACCTACATTTACTCCTTTACTACCAAAACGTCCATCCCAAGTAGTATTTTCTACAAAAGCGACGTTCAAAACACTCAATGGGCGTACACCTTGTACATCCATTTCAAAATCTCGGTAGGCAGCCAATTTAGAACGATTTTCGCCATTGGCACCAAAACCAATACCACCATCAGCAATTCCTTGCACACCACCAGGTCTGAAACCAGCAGAAGGAACGTGACAAGAAGCACAAGAGTAAGTCTTTTTACCAGCTTCCTTAGAAGGCGATAAGGCAATACCTGTTTCAAAAAACAGCATTTTACCTAACTCAACTTTGTCTTTAGTTAGTGGATTTCGAGGATCTTGTGGAATATTAGCAAAGTCATCACTCTCAGGTAGGAGAAAGTGATCAGCACGGTTGTCATCTGCCGCACGCACTAACGAAGAGTTTAGTAATTGATCTAGTGGGGTGTCTAGGTAAACTTTATCTTTCGTACAAGCTGCGATTAAGGCGCAGGTAAAAATGATTGCGAGTAAACGTAATTTCATGATATACGGTTCAAAGGATCACAATTGCATTAGTTGTAATAAGTCTGGATATGGATTTAATATGTTCATACCTCTAATCGCAAAATTCAGACCTAAAATGATTTCTCTACTATCAGAAAAATGTAAAAAAATAGCCGCTTATTGTAAAGTGCTAATTTTCATGTATTTATGCATGAAAAAAGCTTACAAAAAGTACTTATTTTTTCTAAAAAACTAATGCCTATTTGGTAAAAGTTAAGTAGTTGAAAAATGATTTAAATCGGAACTGACGGTATTAAAGAATGTAGCAACCTATAACCTACCTGTTTTTTGAGGTTATTGATAACTAAATTCCTAGCCCAATGCAAAAAATACCAATAGCATTTTTTGAAGAGGTTTACCTCTAGTTTTTTTTACTTAAACGGTTTTGGAAAGCTGGTGATGGAAACTATCTAAATAGGATAGTTTTTAAAGGAAGTCTTTTGTAATTAAAATTATTATTTTTATTAATACGAATGCAAATGTACATACAATTTAATAAAAATTCAATATATTTTTTTCTTCCTTAATATTTAGACTTAAAATCGATAGGGAATATTCTACTGTATTAGGTACGTTTCTCGAACGGTTTTTGGATGTCAATGTTCAAATATAAAATGCATTATTTTATTTTTATTTTGTAATTGATTGATTATAAGTTGATTGGGGTGGAAAAAATATAGATTAAAGCTGATGTATTAAGTATCCATACGGATTCTTGATAATTTAGAGATTGATTTAGCTAATCTTTACTTAGTTGCTATTTAGCAACCTAACTAATTAGACTTAAATTTTACCATTTAGTCACTTAAGTACGTGAACAGAAGTAGTTTCACATTCCGATAACTATCAGAATGTGAAATTTAAAAATAAATTAGTGCTAGTACTTAAGTACATTTAAATCGTGTTCTAAATGAACTTAAATGACTAAATGGTAGAAAAAATGAGCAGTAGTTAGTGGATAGTTACGATTATTAAATAGATAAACCAACTGCCTACGGTCAACTGTTTTACTGCTAACTGCCAAACTGCATCAATATCCCTGCCGTTCCATTCCAGGCTGCTCAATTTCAAACTTTTCTTTAGCCTTTTGTTTTTCGACCATAATTTTGACATCTTCTAATAGTTGCTTAGCATCATAGACAATTCCATCTTTGACGGTATATTTTACACCACCTACTCTCACTACCTCATTATCTTCCGTCAATTTAATGGCACCAGTTCCATAAAGGACTTTCAAATTACGTAGTGGGTTTTCTTCAATAATGACAAAATCAGCTAACTTTCCAACTTCGACCGTACCAATTTCGTCTTCCATACCTAATGCCTCCGCACCATTCAAGGTCGCCGAACGAATCACCTCTAACGGATGGAAACCAGCCTCTCGTAATAGTTCTAACTCACGGATATAAGCAAAACCGTATAATTGATAAATAAAACCAGAATCCGAACCAGCAGTTACCCGACCACCTCTGTTTTTATATTCTCTAATAAAGGTCATCCATAATTGGTAATTTCTTTTCCAAGCCACTTCCTCTTCCGTTCCCCAATAATGCCAGTAAGATCCGTGAGATACTTTACTTGGCGTATAGAATCTCCAAAGCGAAGGCATGGTGTACGTTTCGTGCCACTCCAAGCGTCGAGTTTTGTGCAAATCTCTACTAGCCTCATAAATATTAAAAGTAGGGTCGATTGTAAAGTCTAAATCCAGTAATTCTTGCATGACTTTATTCCAATGGTCAGAAAAAGGCTCAGCAGCTTGTTTCCACAATCGACCAGCCTCACCAAAACGATGCTGTTCGTTTTGATAATTATAATCCAATGGATAATCTTGTACTGTTCTGTCAGAAAATAAAGCCTCTGGCAAACCATACCAATGCTCCATTGAGGTCAAACCAGCCCGAGCTGAATTAAGCACATTCCATCGACCTACATCCATTTGAGCGTGGTGACAGGCAGACCGTAAGCCTAATTTTTTATTTTCTTCTAAAGCCGCTTGCATAATTTTAGGCGGTGCCCCGAAAAATTTAATGCCATCTGCTCCTTTTCGTGCATTATCTCTTACCCATTGGCGAGCCTCTTCAGCAGTACTGATTGCCTTTCCTGCACCCATTCCGAAAGCAGTATAGGCTTTGATCCGAGGAGCAGTGATTTCATTTCGATCACTACGCGCTTTTTGATCTAAAACCCAATCTAAGCCGTTGCCTGCCGAAGGGTCACGAATGGTGGTAATACCGTGTGCCATCCAAAGCTTGAAAACATATTCGGCATCTGCACCTTGTGATTTTCCACCAATATGACCATGCATATCGACAAAGCCAGGTAGGAGAAACATACCTGTACAGTCCAACTCTTGCCCACCTTCTATCAATTTAGGACGACTATCTTCTTTGATTTCAACACCGGGGTAACCTACTACATTGATACTTGTGATTCTATCGCCTTCTACGACAATATCTACGGGACCTCTAGGTGGTGCTAAATTTCCATTGATGAGCGTAACGCCACGGATGATTAATTGACCGTGAGGGCCATCTCCCCGAAAGCGATCAGGAGCTTTTCTAAGTTCTTTCGCCGGTTCTTCTTGTGCGAAAGCGAAAATTGCTATTAAAGAGAAAGTAAATAGCAATATAATTTTTTGAAAACGAGTGTTCATTTTTACCTTTTTTAGTTAGGACAAAGTTGAATGCACAAGGTAAAAATTATTTGGTAGGAATTTTAAAGAAATATAGCTAGATCGTTCAGGGAGCGTATATTAGACATTATTCTGAAACGGTTTAGTCTTTCTAGCCCGTACGGACAGGAAAGACTTGGTGTACGAAAAAATAGAATAAATCCTATTACTCAATTAATTTTTATTTAGTAGAAAGTCGCTGTATCATTGCCAAATGATGGTCATCATGTTCGGCTATAAAATAAGCTAGATCAATAATTTTCATTGGCTTTTTCAATCTAGGATGCAAAGCTTTTTTATTCAAATCGTCAGCCGATACCGTTCTTAACAAGGTCACTAATTGAGTTCTAACCTCTGTAAAAGTATCCACGATTTGTTCAATGTCTTGTTCATTATATTTGGCGTCATAAGTATCTTGATTGGTGAGATCCGCAACAGTCAATTCGGGCGTCCCATTCATGATATCAGAAAAACGGCGGAGCCACAAACTTTCCAAGTTTAATAAATGACCTGCATGTTCTTGGATAGACCAATCATCATCTACAAATTCCACTAAAAATTCGTCAGAGAATTGGAGTACTTTTCTTTCAAGTCTTGCAGGGGTACCTGCTAACCTTTCAATAATCGTCGGTAATTGACCATTATCTAAAATAGGGGAGAATTGTCTTTTAAACCAAGGCGTTATTTTCATGAAACGAGTCTTTTATTCAAAAAAATAAATTTAGGACAAAGTTATAAATAGTAGCTTGGAAATTATTGAGATTAACTAAGTAATGTGCGATTTTAACCCATCCCCAGCCCTTCCCTCCCGAGGGAAGGGAGTCGGCTAACTCGAAAATTATGGGAAAATTGGACAAGTTTATCAAAACTGCAAAAGTAGTTGACATTTTTAAATCTAAAATTGAAAATGATAAATTTAAAATTGAAAAGTAGAGAGCAGTAGTTATTTAATTGATTATCAGTTAAATATG
>CALDTJ010000025.1 GCA_937924145.1 uncultured Saprospiraceae bacterium | reverse complement strand
CGAAACCCACATTCTAAAACTTCAAACTTCCAAACCGATATTTTCGCCCTCGCTCTCCGTAAATTAACATTTCGTTGCGACCGATTTGTTTACATATCTTAGGTCGAGTAGTGATACCTGCTTGGCGATTGTCGAATACCGGATCTATCTGAACCTGTCCATTTTTATCCACCGCAGCCAAAGTAATCACAGAATTTCGTCCATTGTAATTGTATAGTCGATTGGATTTGTCATTTGGATCATAGTTCTTTGGGTTGTCATTGAAGACAAAATAAAATTTATCTCGAACGATAGACATGGCATAAGAAGAAAAATAGCCACCATCATTGGATGTTTCTTGATGTTTTGGAATTCTAGCCGTCCATTCTATCTCTCCCGTTGGTTTGATATTGACCACGATAATATCATTGTAGTTATAGTAGTATACCTGATCTTGATAGCGATTATTAAACCCATAAGGATTATTCCAACGATTAAATCGACTACCATAGAGACCATATCCGTACCCATAGCCAAATCCTCTATTCGCTCGATCATAATCATAGCGTTCCTCTACAAAAAATTGCTCAGCGATCAAGACCGCTCCTCCATCACTTCTCAAAATCAACTCATCTAAAGCATATTGATATAACTCCGGTCCTCTCTTTTTGTCTCCTTTTTTATCCGCCTTTCTAGCTTTGTCTATTTTTCCATCAGACATATATTCTGTCAAAAATCTAAAATCGAATGCCTTCAAATTTTTATTAGAAATTTCTTTGGTCGTTGGATTCAATCGGAAAAAATAAGTGCCTTTGACGCTATAAGTTCCTCGATCAGAATAAAATCCAGAAAATACTAAGTCGCCATTTTTGGCTACTCGATAGGTCAAGTCTGTGATAAATTTATCTCCTAAATCCACCTTGTACTCTTCGACTTCCGTACCATTATTGCGATAAGCAAATAGTACGTATTGATAAGTTGGCTTGCCACTTCTTCTAAACCTAGACTGATCTTCATAAATTACACCTAACATATATACATTACCATCGTTATCAACTCGGTATTCTTCTACAGAAAAATTACTATCGTTGAAAGGCAAAGTAATTTCCTTATCCCACAGTTGATTGAAGTCTTGATCTAACACCTGTAAAGCAAACCGTTCGGGCTTTTTCTTTTTCTTAGGCAACATGGAGTAAATCAAGATTTTTGAAGTGTCTTTCGAAATATGATTTCTAAAACCACCTTCTTGATAGATGTTACGAGTTTCAACGTCGGCGATTTTAGTCAGACTTGGACTTGGTTTTAAAGTCTTTAAATCTACGGACTGCGCAAATAAGTAATTTTTCTTTTTTGCTTGATTATTAAAGGAGGTCAAAAAGTACATTCTATTCCCCTTCATCATCACCACATCTTCAAAATCTCTAGTCTTACCGTTAAACTTTAAATCCAAAGTTTTGGTCATTTTCAACTGCATCTGATCTTTGAGGTAATATTCCACAAAAACATCTGCCTTCCCTGCCGTTATTCCTTCGGATTGTAATCGCAAACCATAAAATCCCTTCGAATCCGTATGGATAATCTTGGTTAAAAAACTTTTAGGTGGCTCACTGTAAGGCGCACTCCACTCTAATTGCCCCGCCTGTTGTTCCATCTGTCCCGAAACAGTTACGAAAGGTAAAATGGCTAGTAATAGAATTATTGATTTTTTTAATAACTGCATTTGTTTGTGTTTTTGTTGCTGTGCTGGTTGCTGGTTACTGGTTGCTAGTTGCTGGTTGCTGGTTATGCTCGAAACCAGCAATTAGCAACCAGTATAATAACGCTACGAATCCCCCTTTCTACTACCCCAAAACCATTAAAATTTCCTTAAAATTAACAATTAGGGGTACATCTCTTCCGATTAAAACACAATTATAACAGTTCACAGCTGATTTTTTCCAATTGAACGGAATTAAATGGAATGATTGGATGGTTAATTATAATTTTATTGTAAAGTTATAAAACCGATAAAACATCTAAAGAACTGGCTTGTTGTAAAAAGTACAATAAGTATCGAATAAGAAAACACCGAAACTGTTAAAAAAAACACCATGAAAAATTTATTATCCTTCGTTCTAATTATCGCCCTCACTAATTTTTCTTTGACTGCCCAAAGCTTATTGGAAGGCAGTATCAGCAACAATGATGGCACTACCCTAACTTCCGCTACGGTTGTTTTACATCATGTAAATAATGAAAATTTATCCAAAACATTGATTGTTGACGAATCTGGATACTTTATATTAGAAGATATTCCAGCGGGTACTTACAAATTAGAAATAAGCAATTCGGATTATGAATCTATCATTGTCGATAACTTTCAATTCCCTAGAGATACGGATCAAGTTTTGGGCTTGAGTTTTGAGCAACCTATATTAACCAATCCAACGGTAAATACGGATACAAGAAATACTCCTGAAGGTCATGTAAGTTTGGCGAAAAATTACTAATAGACTTGTTACCCTTTAAATTATAACCATCTGAAAATATCTTAGCATCCCATCCGCTTTGGCGGTTCAGAAGTTTACACTTCTTCATGCTATTTTCCTCTAAAAATTTCTTCAATAGAAGGACTATTCAACAAATTT
>CALDTJ010000024.1 GCA_937924145.1 uncultured Saprospiraceae bacterium | reverse complement strand
AAAAAAGGTTGTCAATTATCTGTTATCAGTAATTAAACCCAATAAATCAACAATTAACAACCTTTTTGATTGTAAATAATTCAGGTTCTTAGACAAATCCTGTGGTTGGATTACGGGGTCACTTCTAGTGCCCCCGTAATTTTGTTAAAATCAGCGGGGCACTTGAAGTGACCCGCTGATAGTCCACAGTATTTGTCTAAGAACCATAATTCAGAAGGTGTTAGTTTTGGGATTAGACCGCACTAATCTTACGAATTACTTTATATAATCGAGTATAAGAGTTTACTTCTTCTTCAAAAGGATCGAATTCCAAATAGTTAGCAGAAATCAACTTTAATTTCGCAATTCTACCTTTATGGTCATGTACTAATTGTACATACTTGATCCAAAGAGTACCATTGCTTTTTACAGCATACATCTCATTCTCTCGAACTTCTTTCAAGCTAGAGATTTCACGGCAAATTACCATGTCTCCATCTTGAATAACAGGCTCCATTGAATTACCATCAATAGGAAAAGCAACTAAGCCACCGCCTGCGACACCAGGAATAGCAAAATATTCATTGTCTTCGCTAGCAAAACTACCAGCCTCGACTGCCGTACCTGCAAAAGCACTAGTAGAAGTATAAAGAATATTACCAATGCCTTTTCCTAAATCAGCATCTGCATTACTTTTAGGTAAATCAAAACCAAAAGGAGTCCCTTTTCCATCCAGTAAATAGTTTTCATTGACACCATACACTTTACAAAGTGTTTTTGCGTGACGGTAGTCAATAACTCTTTTATCATTAGGATTTAGGAAAGCACGAACAATATGTCCATAAGCTCTATTACCTAAGATTTTGTTGGCAAAATCCCCCATGCCTTTACCGCCTCGGTCATTAAGGACTATATCACCACGCTCTTCCAATAATTTGAATACATTGATAAAACGTTCGTTGAGTTGTATTCTGTCGTCTCTTATCATTTGTCTGTTCTTTAGTAATAAAAAGTAAAAGATGTCGCAATATAAAACAAATAATTTAATAAAACAAATGATTTTATTTTTTTGTTGTTAAACATAATTTATTTAACTCGTTTTGTTTTTTTGTATAAATTATTAGCTGTTAGGGAGTTACGAAGTAGGTTTTGTTATGGTAGGATAAGTGGGAGGATTTAGAGTGTAAGACTTCGAAGATAAAACAAACAAATAATTTCTTTGAAAATTGAAAGGTTGCCGCTTGAAACAATTGCTATCATTAATTAGTAAAAATGTAGGCAATACTAGGATGGAGCATTTAATTTGCCAATTAAATGACCGTCAAATTAAAACTAGTAATCACAGTTTAATTAGCTGATAACATTTTTTGTATGAAAGGAATTATTCTCGCAGGCGGTTTAGGAACTCGACTATATCCATTGACGATGGCGGTCAGTAAGCAAATGATGCCCGTATATGATAAGCCAATGATCTATTATCCATTATCGACGCTAATGTCAGCAGGGATAAAGGATATTTTGATTATTTCAACTCCTCAAGATTTACCAAATTTTTGGAAATTATTAGGAGATGGTAGTCAAATTGGTTGTAATTTTTCTTACAAAGAGCAAGCTATTCCTAATGGACTAGCACAAGCCTTTGTATTAGGAGAACATTTCATTGGAGATGACAGTGTGGCTTTGATTTTAGGAGATAACATTTTCTATGGAAACGGTCTACAAAAGACTTTGCAGAATAGTGTAGACCCTGAAGGCGGTGTTGTTTTTGCTTATCAAGTAGCCGACCCTGAACGATATGGAGTAGTCGAATTTGATAAAGAATTCAAGGCGATTACGATAGAAGAAAAACCAGAAAAGCCGAAATCTAATTACGCAGTTCCTGGTTTATATTTCTACAATAATTCAGTAGTCGATATAGCTAAAAACCTTAAGCCAAGTGCTAGAGGAGAATATGAGATTACGGATGTGAACAAGAAATATTTGGAAGATGGTAAGTTACAAGTAGGTGTATTTGATCGTGGTATTGCATGGTTAGACACTGGGACGCATGCCTCTTTGATGCAAGCTGGACAGTTCATTCACGTAATTGAGGAAAGACAAGGTTTGAAAATTGGCTGTATCGAAGAAGTCGCTTATCAAATGGGATTCATTGATGATGCACAATTAGAAGTACAAGCAGAACGATTTATTAAAAGTGGCTACGGTCAATATTTAATGAATCTATTAAGGAAATAAGAAACGAAAATAAACTAATATTTAGATGCATAAAAGGTGGTAACCATTGGGTTATCACCTTTTTCTCTTTTAAGCCCTCCCTACTCATTTTATTTTTATCGCCTGACTAATCATCTTTTTAATCCCCGTTTTCTAATTGTTTTTCCTGTTTTTCAATTATCTTCCCGCCAATTTTAAATTTTCTAAATAGATTAAGATGATATTTCCTATTGGTGACAATCAAGTACAAGGA
Source organism: uncultured Saprospiraceae bacterium (assembly GCA_937924145.1). Classification (GTDB taxonomy): domain Bacteria; phylum Bacteroidota; class Bacteroidia; order Chitinophagales; family Saprospiraceae; genus JAFMDF01. The sequence goes on along the minus strand of CALDTJ010000024.1, from coordinate 33,869 downwards.
GGTGCAAAACCTATTTTTAGTTACCTTTTTATTGGGTTGAATGTATTGATTTTTTTGTTTGAGGCAAGTTTATCTCCAGGTGATTTGGATCAGTTTATATTGACTTATGGATCTATTCCATTGGAGACTATGAATGGAGAAGATACATTTACTTTATTCACGAGTATGTTTTTACATGGCGGGTGGATGCACCTAATTGGAAATATGCTTTTCCTTTGGGTATTTGCAGATAATATTGAGCAGATAATAGGTAATTTAAATTTTGTTATTTTTTATATCGCAGGAGGCTTGGCAGCCCACGCAGCTCATATCTTTTTCAATATAGATAGCACTATTCCAACCGTTGGAGCAAGTGGTGCTATTGCTGCCGTTTTGGGTGCTTACTTAATCATGTTTCCTACTTCAAAAATAAAAATATTAGTCGTCTTTTTACTTCGATCATTTCAAATCCCTGCATTATTATTTCTGGGGTTTTGGATCGTGCAACAATTGATTAGTGGAGTGGCGGCGATAGGGCCTGCAACGTCAGAAACTGCGGGTGTGGCTTGGTGGGCACATATTGGTGGCTTTGCCTTTGGAGTGATTGCTGGTTTTTATTATAGAAGTATTCAAGGAGAAGAATTAGAACGATTTAAACAACGATGGGTATAGTACAGGCGACTGATGTCGCCTACTATTAAATAAAAAAATCCGTTGCGGTCAGTTTTGACCACAACGGATTTTTGATATATACTATTGGCGACTGAAGTCGCCTGTACTGTACTATGTATCTAATTTTAGTACCTGTAAAAACGCCTTCTGTGGCACTTCTACATTACCAATCTGCCGCATCTTTTTCTTACCTTTCTTTTGCTTTTCTAATAACTTCCGCTTACGAGTAATATCACCACCATAACATTTAGCGGTTACATCTTTCCGTAAAGCTGAAATCGTTTCTCTAGCAATAATTTTCGCACCAATTGCCGCTTGAATGGCAATCACGAATTGTTGTCTTGGCAATAACTCTTTCAATCGCTTACAAATCTTACGACCGAAAGAAACGGCTTTTGTTCTATGTACTAAGGCAGACAAGGCATCAACGGCATCGCCATTAAGCATAATGTCCATTTTTACTAAATCAGATTGTCGATAATCCTTTGGCGAATAATCAAAGGAGGCATACCCTCTCGAAATGGACTTTAATTTATCATAAAAATCAAAAACAATTTCTGCTAAAGGCAAATCAAAAGTCAATTCTACTCGCTCTTGAGTCAAATAGGTTTGCTTAGTCAACATCCCCCGCTTATCCATTGCCAAAGTCATAATGCCACCAATGTATTCTGGCTTAGTGATAATTTGAGCAACGATATATGGTTCTTCTACTCGATCTAATTTTGTTGGATCAGGTAATTCTGTTGGCGTATTCACCGTATATTCTTTTCCTTTTTTATCGTAAGCAAAATACGATACGTTTGGAATCGTCGTGATCACCTCTTGCTCAAATTCTCTAGACAGTCGCTCTTGAATAATCTCCAAGTGCAACATCCCCAAGAATCCACAACGGAAACCAAAACCTAAGGCAACAGAGGTCTCAGGTTCGAAAACCAAAGAGGCATCATTCAATTGTAGTTTTTCCAAACTATCTCTTAAATCCTCAAAATCGTCATTGTCAATCGGGAAAATACCTGCAAAGACCATTGGTTTTACATCCTCGAAACCTTGAATTGGTTCTTCTGCTGGATGATCTACTGTGGTAATGGTATCTCCTACCTTAATTTCTTTCGAGATTTTTACACCTGTGACGATATATCCTACATCGCCTGCACCTAGTTCTTTCTTCGGTACTTGATCCATTTGTAGGATACCGATTTCGTCGGCGTAATATTTATTATCCACGTTCATAAAGTGAACATGGTCTCCTTTTCGTAGCGTCCCATTCATGATTCTAAAGTACGCAATCACTCCACGATATTGATTGAACATAGAATCAAAAATCAAGGCTTGAACGGGTGCTTTAGGATCACCTTTTGGTGCAGGAATTTTATCGACTACTTCCGCCAAGATATTCTCAATTCCGATTCCTGTTTTTCCACTTGCGTGAATAATATCTTCAAGATCACAACCAATTAAGTCAATGATTTGGTCAGACACTTCGTCAATCATCGCCGACTCCATATCTACTTTATTCAAAACAGGAATAATTTCTAAATCATGCTCGATTGCCAAGTATAAGTTAGAGATGGTCTGTGCTTGAATCCCCTGAGAGGCATCCACCAATAATAAAGCGCCCTCACATGCTGCAATAGACCGAGATACTTCGTAGGAAAAATCTACGTGCCCCGGTGTATCAATCATGTTGAAGGTATATTTCTGTCCATCCGTATGATTATAGTACATTTGGATAGCATGACTCTTAATCGTAATTCCTCGCTCTCGCTCAATATCCATATCATCCAAAGCCTGCGATTGCATATTCCGCTCAGAGATTGTTTGGGTAAATTCCAACAATCTATCAGACAAGGTACTCTTGCCATGGTCAATATGTGCTATTACACAAAAATTTCTAATATTTTTCATAGTTTGCAAAGATACGTTTTTTGTCAATGTGGCGAAAGAGGTAACGAGAGTAGTTACAATTAGTTTACAAAACGGGTTGACTAGTTGCTGGTTACTGGTTTCGAGCGCAACCAGCAACTAGCAACTAATTCACCAAAGCCGCCAAAGCTGCTTCCAACTCCTCAAATTCCACTCGATTCGCCAATATCTTCTTATCCTTATCTAGAATAAATACATTGGGTAAGCTGTTCGGGGAATATTTGCTTTCGATGGTCAAATCATCATCTCTATCCATCACGCAAGTCCAAGGCAAGTTGTTTTCTTTTAAATAAGCTTTCCAATAGTCTTTTTTATCATCAGTGCATACAGCAAAACCCTTCAATCCTTTTGATTCGTATTTTTTGAAGATTTCCACCACTTTTGGTGTGGCGACTCTACATTTGTCACAGAGGGGGCTAAAGAAATAGAGCATGGTATATTTAGCCTTCAAATCATGAAGGGATTGAGGTTGGTCGTTTTGATCCAACAGGGTAATATTAGGAGCTACGTTACCAATCAAAGTAGGTCGAAAATAATTGGCTTTTTGCTCTATACGACTAAACGTAGCGACATCAATTCCATTTTCGGCTGGAGTCGTGAAATAATTATCAAAAATATGTACAAAGACTGCATCGGTACCTTTATTCTTTGTGTTTTCAAAAGTGGTCACTAGCCATCGCAAGGTATTTTGCATTGCTGTCGGATTGACTTTCGATTTATTAGCTAGAATATCTACTGATTCAATAAATCCTTCCACACTCGGTGCGGTCAATTGTTCAAAGAAGAAACTAGCTTTGGTCGAAAATATCTTAGTTTGCAGAAGCCCCGTCTCATTGAAATCAAAATTATTCCAAAAATAATCCTTCACATATTGTAAATAAGCTGGATTGGTTGCATTGTTTTTTTGCACAGGAATATTGGATGGTACTTCTGGTAATTCATTGGCCTCCATCATCATACAGAAAAAACTAGTCGTGTTTTCTTCCATCAATTCATAAGCTTTATCAGCAATAGATTGACGTAGCTCATTGATTTTTTGTTGACTTTCTTGAATGACTTGCGGGTCTTTAGTTGCCCGTTTGAGCATATTGAGCATTTGGTTTTGTTGCTCAATTTCTTCTCGTTTGGTGGCTAAGAAACTTTGGTAAGCAAAATAAGATTCGTTCTCTTTCGACCCTTTGACGGATAGATTTTTTTGTAGATTAGCAACGTCCGATTTAATCTGAAATTGATAATCTTTATAAACGATAAAATCTATAAAACCCTTTTGAGGAATCATCAAAAAGTACATACCATCTAGTAAATCTCGCTTGCCCGAAAAATTTAAAGCACCATTTTTAGTGACGTTCATCGAATCGATGGCATAAGTGAAATTACCAGCGTAATAGCCCAAGATACATTTCTCAGGAATGTCCAAACCTTTGATTTGAAACTGAATATTATAACCTTCCGCCTTCCCTTCGTTTATTGAGCAAAAAAGAAGGAAAGAAAAGACGATATAAAAAATGGAGGTAGGGATATTTTTTTTCATGCTACAAAAATAGAAATATATAGAGGATTAATGCTAGAGTTATCATTACGTCATGGTTGTAGCTAGGTTGCTGCTGTTTTACCAACTATAACAGCCATAGTAATCATAGCACCGCAAACTATTTCCCAAAAATTCGTTGAACAATTAGTCGCAACCGCCATTAATACCCATTAAGGTTTGGTTAAAACGGTCAATTTCCTAATAAAACAATGATTCATCGCCTTATTTTAGGTAAAAAAATCTATTTTGAGCGCAATTTAGAACACCTAATCAAATAAATTATAAGCAGTTTTTATGAGTCAAGTATCACAAAAAACATTTTTTGGACACCCTAGAGGCCTAGCCACCCTATTTTTTACCGAAATGTGGGAGCGGTTTAGCTATTATGGAATGAGAGCGATGCTCATTTTATTTATGACCACCGATGCAGCCCAAGAGGGATTAGGATTAGATACAGAAACGGCGGCAGCAGTTTATGGATTGTACACTGCGGGCGTTTATTTATTAACCTTACCCGGTGGTTGGTTAGCAGATAATATTTTTGGCCAACGAAAAGCCATTTATTATGGAGGAATTATCATTATGCTTGGGCATATTGTCTTGGCAATTCCAGGAAGTTCAGCCATTTTCTTCTCTGGTTTAGGGTTGGTGGCTATTGGAACAGGTTTATTAAAACCGAATATTAGTACCATCGTGGGTGATTTATATCCAGAAGGAGGAGCAAAGAGAGATGCAGGTTTTTCTACCTTTTACATGGGGATCAATTTAGGTGCTTTCTTAGGACAATTGATTGTACCGATTGTGGCAGAAAATGTCAGTTGGCACTTAGGTTTTGGAATGGCAGCAATAGGGATGTTAGCAGGTTTGATTCAATACAAAATGACCGAAGGAACACTTGGGGAATTAGGAGTCGTAGCTAAAGCAAAAGAGGCATCAGAATTAAGTAATACAGATTCTTCTAATAGCCCTTTAGGTATTGGCTTAGCCGTACTTTTAATAGGTATTTTAGGGCTATTACAATATACTGGACAAATCGATATGACAACTGCAACGGGTATTGCCCAAGGTGTCGGTGTTATCATCGTTTTAGTCACTTTATTCTACTTTATTTACATCATTACCGCAGGAGGGTTGACCGCAGATGAGAAGAAAAAAGTCGCAATTATTTTCTTATTATTCGTTGGGGCAGCAGTCTTCTGGTCAGGTTTTGAGCAAGCAGGATCGTCCTTAAATTTATTTGCTAGAGATCATACCGATAGAGGATTATTTGGTTTTACCGTTCCAGCAGGATCGTTGCAATCCGTCAACTCTATGTTCATCATCATTTTTGCACCTTTGATGGGTGCCTTATGGGTGAAACTAGCGACTAAAAATATGAATCCGAATACACCTTTAAAATTTGCCTTTGGTCTAATGATGCTAGGGCTTGGATTTTTAGTAATGGTTTTTGCAGCAAGAATTGCAGCAGGCGGTGAAAAAGCAGGTATGTTCTTTTTAGTATTAACTTATTTCTTACACACTATTGGTGAGTTAACTTTAAGTCCAATTGGAATGAGTGCAACGACCAAATTATCTCCAAAACGATATGTTGGTCAAATGATGGGCATCTGGTTTGTGGGAGCAGCATTGGGTAATCTAATCGCAGGGTTGTTTGCAGGGAATTTTGATCCAGAAAACGTACAACAAGTACCTGATTTATTCATGTCGGTAGTGACCGTAAGTATTGGTGCAGGAATCATTTTCTTAGCCTTAAGCCCATTTGCTAAAAAATGGATGGGGGATATTAAGTAGTAAAATCACAAGGTAGATTACAAGGTGGCTGTTTCCTACAGCCACCTTGTTTAATTATAATAAGCGTTTAAAACAATAAATACAGCGGCTGTAGAAAACAGCCGCCGTATCACAAGCTAAATATTACTCTTTATGGCAAACAAAAATATAGATATACTAACTGCTAACGGTTCGGTTTTAGGACATCCATCAGGTCTTTTTGTACTGTTTTTTACAGAGATGTGGGAACGATTTTCCTACTATGGTATGCGTGCTTTATTGGTCATGTTTTTTACCGCTGCAGTACTGGATGACGGTACAGGTGGCTGGGGTTGGCCACAAGAACACGCAATGGCGATTTTCGGAACGTATGTTTCCTTAGTTTACCTATCCGCATTAGCAGGTGGATATATTGCCGATAATATTATTGGGTATCGAAATTCGGTGGCAGTTGGTGCTTTACTGATGTCCTTGGGGCATGGATGTATGGCATTAGAAACGCCATTTGCGATCTATACGGGGCTTGCTTTATTAGTCGTAGGAAGTGGTTTTTTCAAACCTTGTATGACTTCTATTATCTCAGAAATGTATGAGAAATATCCAGAGAAAAAAGATGGTGCTTATACCATTTTTTATATGGGTGTAAATTCAGGTGCCTTTTTAGGTATTCTACTTTGTGGTTATCTAGGAGAAAAAATAGGTTGGACTTATGGGTTTGGCTTAGCAGGAATTTTTATGTTTTTTGGCTTATTACAATTTTGGTTTGCGCAAGGTGTTTTTGGAGATGCAGGAACGAAACCAAAAAAGCAGGATAAAGTGACCGTTGTAGCAGATGATGGAGATAAGTTAAATCCTTTTGCTACTTGGCAAATTGCGCTTTCTTCGATTGCTGCCCTATTAGGTTTTATATGGATTATGAATGATCCAATCTCTAAAATATCGGGTGGGGAAACGAACTTTTTGCCCTTTAGTGTAGGAAGTATGAGTGGGCCTAATTTTACAATTATTACGGCTTTTATTATCTTCTTGACTGTTCTGATTCCTCGGATAGCGGCTTATGCCAAGGTTACCAGAGATAAAATGATTGCTGTTTTATTCTTCTGTTTTGTCACCATTTTCTTCTGGGCAGTTTTTGAACAAGCACCGACTTCTTTAACTATTTTTGCAAGAGATTATACCGATAGAGTTTTAGAAGGTAGTGCAGGGATGACTTTTAATATTGTCAACTCTATTCTGACGCTAGTTCCATTAAGTATTTTCACTTGGATTATCTATCTACTATTTAAACAAATAGGTGGCAAATATAGCTTGTCTTTCATTTTCTTGACAATCAGTTTCTTGATTATTTGGGGTATTACTTTATGGATGTTGCAAAGAGAATTTGTATCAGACAAAACAGAAATTACCGCCTCTTGGTTTGGCATTCTGAACTCCTTATACATCATTATTTTTGCCCCTCTATTTTCAAAAATATGGGAAAGCAAATACAACCCAAGTGCCAATATGAAATATGCCATCGGTATGTTCTTACTAGGCTTGGGGATGGCATGTGTTGCTTACGGAGCAAGTGATATTGCACCAGGTGCAAAGACCGCATCGGTGAGTATTATCTGGTTAATTCTAGTCTATCTCTTTCATACTTTAGGAGAACTTTGTATCTCTCCTGTTTCGCTGTCTTTAGTGAGTAAATTAGTGCCAGGTAGAATGATTGCTTTCATGTTCGGGATGTACTATTTAGCGATTGCCATTGGTATGAAACTATCGGGTGTATTTGGTGGTGCCTCCGAAGGAATCGCCGAAGAAAGTGGGATTAGTTATTTCTTCTGGATATTGACTGCGGTTTCTGTAGTTTTAGGAGTCCTTTGTATTTTAGTGTCTCCTATAGTAAAGAAATTGATGCATGAGGTAGAATAGATTTATTTGTTAAATAACAAAAAAGGTAATGTAAAATGATTGTTTTGCATTACCTTTTTTATTTTAAGTTTTTTAACGAAATATATAGTAATCGGACGCTAAAAATTTGCGTTCTTTGTCGTTTTTAATAGCCTTTATGTTAGCGTATTTAGACCTCCAAGGTTTTCAAAACCTTGGAGGTCTCTTGTGCGAAAAATTTAGAGGTAACTACGAATATCAAACATGAGAATTTTACTTACCAGCCTTGCCAGTTTTTTAGCGTTTACTGCGATTGCTCAAATTGATACTACAGAAATCTATGAATTAGTCCCTGTAACTGTCCAAGCGACTCGCTTTGAAACAGAAGATATTAAATCTCCTTTAGCGACCACTTCTTTATCAAAATCATTTATTCAAAGAGGACAAAATCAATTATCGGTTAACGAATCATTGGATGCGATTCCTGGTTTATTTGCCTTGAATGGTAATAATTTTTCTCAAGACTTACGGGTTTCTATCCGAGGTTTTGGAGCAAGATCTGCTTTTGGTATTCGGGGCGTAAAAGTCTTGGTCGATGGTATTCCTGAATCTACTCCTGACGGTCAGGCGCAAGTTGATAACTTAGATTTGGGCGTTTTAGAAAGTATTGAAGTAGTACGTGGGCCTTCTTCTGGTTTATATGGAAACGCATCGGGTGGAGTGATTAGCTTTACCACTCAGAATCCTACGGCAACTCCTTTTGTGGAGGCTAGGGTAGCAGCAGGTTCTTATGGCTTGCAACAATATCAATTAAAAACAGGACAGCAAAAAGGTAAATTTGGTTATTTATTACACGGTATTCATGTCAAGACCAATGGTTATAGAGATAATAGTGGCATGAAGAACACGATTTTAAATGGTAAGTTTAATTTCCAATTGAATGAGAAATCGGAGCTACAATTCTTAGCCAATTATGCCAATAGTCCACAGGCGGATGATCCAGGAGGTATTAATTTGGCGCAAGCCGAAGAAGATCGAACAAGTGCGAGGGATAGAAATTTATCTTTCATGGGAGGCGAAGAAATCAAGCAATCAAGGTTTGCACTCATTTATAAAAATCAAATTGCTGAAGGGCAACAATTAGAAGTAAAAACGTGGATAAGTAATCGAGATTTTAGCAATCGTCTACCTTTCGGTTTTGGTGGTATTGTCGAATTTGACCGTGCTTTTACTGGATTTACTACTAATTATTCCCTAGACAATACCTTATTTGGTAAACCTTATCGCTTGAAAATTGGGATAGACTTACAAAATCAGGCAGATGACAGAACCCGTTTTGTCAATGAAGACGGTGTAAAAGGAAATATGACCTTGGACCAAAAAGAAGAATTTAGAAGTTTAGGTGCTTTTTTGATACAAGAATTAAGTTTATCTGAAAAATTTACAGCAATGCTAGGTCTACGCTACGATGCAGTTCGCTTAAAAGCAACCGATAATTTTTTAAGCAATGGCGATCAATCAGGTGAATCTGATTTAAGCAATTTTAATCCAACTTTTGGTTTGGTCTATAGTGCATCTGATGCAGCAAATATCTACGGCAATATTTCTACCAGTTTCGAAACGCCTACTTTGACGGAGTTATCTAATAATCCGTCTGGATTAGGTGGATTCAATCCTGAATTGATGCCACAAGAGGCGACTAACTACGAAGTTGGAATCAAAGGAATTGTCAATAATAAATTACGGTATGAAGTAGCCTTATTTTCCATTAAGGTAAAAGAAGAAATTGTCTCTTTTGAATTAGAAGACTTTCCAGACAGGGACTTTTTTAGAAATGCGGGAAGTACGGACAGAAAAGGATTGGAAACTAGCTTTACCTATAATGTAGCAAGAGGACTGAATGCTTTCTTGAATTATACTTACTCTGATTTCAAATACGATTCTTTTCGTTCTTTTGATGGTAACTTTTTACCGGGCATACCAAAACATTCGACCTTCTTTGCTTTGAATTATTCAAGAAACAAAGGGCTATTTGGTTCGCTACAAGTTAGAAGTATAGGAGAGTTGTTTGCGAAAGATGATAATTCTGTTGCCGTAGATGGTTTTACGGTAGTGAATTTGAAAGTAGGGTACAAACACCAAATGCTCAATTCGCATATAGAACCATTTTTTGGTATCAATAACTTATTAGGCACCAAATATTTTGATAATGTTCGGGTAAATGCTTTCGGCAGTCGTTTTTATGAACCTGCACCCACGGCTAATTTTTATGGTGGGATAAAGGTGTATTTTGGAAAGTAGCGTCACCCTACGAGCTATGAATTATGGTCTTCTATATACTAAGGTTCAAAACTAGACGCTATTTTTACCACAGTAGTCACATAGTGAAAACACATAGAGCACAATAGTTTTCATAGCTAGATGTTGAACGAGCAATAGCATTTTTGCTAAGCTAGATGTTGACTAAAACTATTTGGGTGCATTTTATAAAAAAAGCAGCAGCAATAAACACAAGGTTTATTACTGCTGCTTTAATATATCAGCAACTGCCACATAGTTGCCAATAAAATATTTTAAGCTCTTTCCATCTCGTAATTAGCAACCTTATACATACGCTGCAATTTTTTACGAGCAAAGAAAATTCTACTTTTTACAGTACCTAAAGGCACTTCTAATCGCTCAGCGATTTCATCATATTTATAACCTTGGTGCGCTAACCAGAATGGTACTCTAAATTCGTCTGGTAATTTATTGACCATTTTCATTAACTCCCCATAAGCGATATTTCCTTCGCCGTCGTTTCTTTCCATACCATCTCCAGAATTTAAGTAATAGTTATTACTCGTTTGGTCTAGGATGACACTTCTTCTAGTTTTCTTTCTGTAATTATTAATAAACACATTTCTCATGATGGTGACTGCCCATGCTTTGAAGTTAGTGCCTGTTTGAAATTTATCTGCGTTCGAAATAATACGAATAGCTGTGTCTTGATACAAATCTTCTGCATCTGCCATATCCCCTGTTAATTTCAAAGAAAAAGCTCTCAAGGTATTATTTACGTTCTTTAAATGATTTTGAATGGTGGTTATCATAATAAGTCGGATTTAAATATTTCTAAAATCGGGTGTTGAGTAAATCCTATAAATTATAGTTGAATACTCTTTTTGTAAATTATATTGACAAAATTAATACCATAAAATGAATTTTGCAAATATTTTTTACGTTTTATTCTCTTTGTTGAGGTATAAACGTTCAAAAATTCAACAATAGTGTAAAAACAAAGTACATTAATAATTAAAATGTTATGGTTGAGACGTTTGTATAGGTGTAGGCTTATCTATTATTGTCGGATAAGCCGTTTTTTATCGACTATTCTCAACAAAAACTTGACAAATGCTGTTAATTTTTTTAACATTATATTTATATTTGAAAACTTAATTTGTAAATTTCGTTATCAAATACATAAAATAAAGTAAATTTTGTTGGGTGATGTAAACAAAATTTACGTTTATAGACTTTATAAGTACGTGGAAACAATTATCTTTTATTTTATGACGGGATCTTTTTAATTTATACGTCGTTATTTTTTCAGCAATAGCGTCCCGATAGCTATCGGGATTACTGAAAAAAATGCCTAGTCTAAATCAAAAATCTCCTTAGTCAAAAATTAAATTTAATTATATCCAAGTACTTAGTAGAAAAGAATCATCAAAAACTCACGATAAAAATGGATGTGTCAAAGTTGACCGTAGAAAAGAAATTGAGTAAGTTGGCGTCAAATATCCGCCATCTTCGTAAGCAGTTATCAATTAGCCAAGAAGATTTAGCTAAAAAATTGGATTTGAACAGAGGTAACATTGCTTCCTATGAAAAAGGGACTGCAGAACCTAAAATTTGCAATCTCCTCAATCTATCTAATTTTTATAAAGTCTCCGTCATAGATTTGACGACCTCCGATTTGCGTTGCCCTGTAGCTTTGGGCAATGCTCGCAATAATTATCAATATGAATTAAAGGAAGAGGATAAAGCAGTTTTAGAAAAATTTAAAAAACATGCTGCTGAGTTGAAGAAAGTGATGGAAAGTGTGCAAGTATGTCATGACTTTAAATTAAAATCTATGGAAGGGGTGCCAAAAGGTCTACAATGTGTCGTTTCTAATTTTAATCAGTTAAGCGATGCGGGAGAGATGTTGATGAAGGCACACACAGAATTATTAGAATTCGTCAAAACTAGAATGAAGTAAAGGTACTTCTCTAAACATAGCAATAAAAAAGGTGATTATTCCAGTTAGTTGGAGCAATCACCTTTTTTATTGTCCTATTGTCTCTGCCTAAATCTACGGCTGCATAATAACCACCTTCTGTCGACCAATTGAAACACCATCATTCAATTGTAAAAGGTAAGCTCCCTTAGCAAGAGCAGTTACATCAATAGAATGGACCGTAGCTCCTTTTTGTATTGCTTTCTTTAGAATTAGTTGACCACTATTGTCAAATAAGCTGATAGTTAAGTCTGTTTTAAGGTCTTTCTTAAAATCTAATACTAATAAATCCGTAGCAGGGTTTGGATAAATAGTTAATCCAAAATGAGCCAAGTCCTCAACATTTGAGATAATTGCATCCGCTCCATCACAATCTTCATCTATCCCATTATTAGGAATATCAGCAGCATTGGGGAAAATAGCTGCATTATTATCATCACAATCAATTGCTGCAATATAACCATCGTTATCATTGTCGATAACCGTTAAATTTTGATTTCCATCAACGAATACTGCAGCAGGCGTACCAACCACACATCTTGGTACTTGTGGAAAAGAATCGGTGATGACATAAAAATAAGGAAAGGTTTCTTCACCATTAGCTGTAGAAATGGTCACACTTCTATCTATTCCGTTGCATTCATCTAAGTCTCCAATATCCGCATTGTATTCATAGTCTTTCGTATATTTTCCATTATAAGGCCCACATGGTTCTGTAATGCCATCTCCAGGTCTATCTCCTGCTTTGAGTTGATAACTAGGTTGTAATAGAGACAAACCTCCTGACCCATCAGGGCCAAACCGATACAAAATCGGAAAACCATCTGCTGCCCAACCAATATGCAGCGGTGAAGGCGAATCAGTAGCCGAAGAGATACCAGGCTGAACGGTTTCTACGTATTCAAACATATTGCCGTGGTAGTGATACCCGCTAGCACTCGTATGGGCAGAGGCACAATCTAGTGCAACTTTATCTTGCCCCTCTCCTTGATTATTGGTCGGTTCAAATACCCAATCCCAGTTAAATTCACCCGTATTTGGATTTTCGAAGATGAAAGGCATTGCAGGCGCAGGTGCAAATGCTACACCATTCGTTGCAATGCCAAAGTGCATTCTTGGACGACCATTATCTCTAACTACCTCAGTAATAGTTGCCGCTTTTTGTGGCACAGCATCTAGTTCATAGATGCCATATACAGGTTCAGGAATTCTATTATTAAAACAAAAATCATGATTTGGATAATTATTAGAATAAATGGTTCGCGTGTCCCCTTCTACGGTCTCAAAGTAAGCATTTGGGTGTTCTTGAATACTACAACAACCAATATTGGTGTAGCTTGTAGAGTTATCGTTTTCACATTCGGAAGGAGTCACTGAAGACATACAGTCATCTACCGTTGCCTCATCACCATTCAAAATAAAATCATTGCAAGACCAACCTGATCTAGTTTGTGCGCCTTCCATTTCTAACTCCGTTTTAATCATTGTTTGATCTGCCGTCAGATTATTAATGAGGTTATTTTCTTCTAAAGGGTCTGCTAATAAATCATAAAACTCTTGCGTACCGTCGGCTAGTTGAATTAATTTATATTGGGTGTTTCTTAAAGTCCAATCATCACCTGATTCTGAATAGTTATAAGTTCGTTTTGCACCAGCTGAATTATCTAAAAGATGCTTGAAACTTAAACTATTGTGAACACCACCAGATAAATCAGTGCCCGTTAATTCTAAAATAGTTGCATAAATATCTGTAGCGTGTACCATTGCAGTCTCTTCTTCATTTTGTCTAGTGACGCCTGCGCCTGAAACGGTCATAGGTACATGTACGCCCCCTTGATAAAGCGACCCTTTTCCTTGTCGATTGGGGTAATTTTGCAATACTCCATTCGGCGTTCCATTATCACCGATGTAAATAATGGTTGTATTAGCCAAAACATCGGCAGAAATATTGCCGAGTAATCGACCTATCTCTGCATCCATCGACTCAATCATGGCCATATATTTTCCTTGATTATCATCGGTATTTGTACTAGTATACAAATCACTTGGCGGCACATGAAAAGGAGTATGAGCCGAGTTATGCGCTAACCATAAAAACCATGGTTGATTTTGACTACCAATCCAGTCGATGGCTCTATCTGTAAAATAAGTCGTTGCATAGGTGGTTTCCATCGAGACAGTTTCGTTGCTGACTTTTTGCCAATTATAATAATCTGAAACCGCTCCTTTGAAACTTCCTTCGTAATGAGTTATTCCATGTTGACCTGGGAGTGTGTAATCGGTAGAAGGGCCAGATAGATGCCATTTTCCAATCAAGGCATTGGTATAAGCACTATTTGTACTACTTGCTAATTCTGTAAAAATAGAGGTATGAGTAGTTGCCAAATTCCCTGGTACATCTACAACTCCTGTTTTGACGCCATATTTACCAGTTATAATATTGGCTCGAGTTGGGGTACATTTTGGAGCAGCCCAAGCATTCATAAAGGTTAAACCTGATGCACGTAAGGCATCTAAATTTGGCGTATTGGGTAAGACTGCACTATTTTGATAACCATTGGCAGCATCCACTCCGATATCATCTCCTATGATTAGTAAAATATTGGGTTGATTCGGATTGGTTTGAGCGTTTGTAGTAATAAATCCAATGGAAATTAGTAGAAATATTAAAAGTAAACGGGGTATTGAGTTGGTCATATTTATTTTTTTGATAAAAAAGGTTCAATGATATAGTTGGAAGTTATTTATAAAGCGACTGAAATATCTACTCGTTTTTTATTCATTCTAAAACCTCGAACTTTTTTATCTTTTTGTTTGATATAAATGACGTTAGAGTGCTTATCTACTTCTTCAATCAAGCAAGTATTATGTATATCAATCGTATTAAAAGGAGTTGTGAAATTTATAGGTTCCGCCTCTAAATAATAGAATTCGTCATCTTTTCTAATGGTAATAAAATTGAATTCGGTGGGTTCGTTATTGATAATCCAAATAGCATGATTCATCACGTATTCTTGAATAACCTTAGTTGAATTATCATTTTCGGTAGGGAGATTTACCGCTTTTTCAATATCTCCTCGATCTAGTTGGACTTGCAATCGTAGCGTATTTTCTTCTAAAGTCACTGCAAATACAGCCATCGCAATATCATGTGGTGGGCTAAGAAAATTTAGAAAGGCTAATAGAAATAGATAGGACATAGATATGTTGTATTTAAGAATTAAGTCTAATATGTTGTCAACACCTAAATCCGTAAATTTATCTATTCGTGGGGATATTTTGCCCCACGAATAGATAAATTTACGAATCTAGATTTTGACGTTTGCTCATTTGCAAAACTATTCTTTAATAATTTTCTGAGTACTAATCACGCCTTCAATATTTAAACTTAAAATATAGATTCCAGACGGATAATCATTTAAGAAAAGAGTAGTAGTGATGCGTTCATCAGCATTGATTTTTTTAACCAATGGTTGTTGGATTTTTTGTCCCTGATAGTTGAAAATATCTATCTGATATGCTTTTCCTTTTAGGCCATTAAAAGATACCAATACTTCATTATCTGTAGGGTTTGGCATTACTTGCATATCCAAATCGATTGTTGTTGGTGTATTATTCTTACTTTCAAGATTGACGGCAGTTACTATAGGGGTGTCTTCTTCATTACCTAAGTTGAAATAGGCTTCGATAAACCCTTCTGTCAAATTATCAAATGCAGCGTCAGGCGTTCCTGAGAAACATCTTGGAATTTGTGGAAAATCTGAAGTAACGACATAAAAATAAGAGAAAGTCTCACTTCCTTGTGCAGTGGCCAATGTGATAGTTCTGGCAACACCATTACACTCATCTAAGTCACCAGCGGAGGCGATGTACTCATAATCTTTCGTATATTTTCCATTATAGCTGCCACATGGTTCAGATATGCCATCACCTGGACGATTACCGTATTTTAATTGATAACCTGGTGTTAGTTCTTTCATATCTCCATTTTCATCGGGTCCAAAACGATAGAGAATAGGAAATCCGTCTCCTGCCCATCCAATTTGTATAGGAGTAGCAGGAGGTGTATTTGTTGTACTAATTCCAGTTTGAATCCCTTCAACATATTGGAAGGGATTACCATGATAGTGATAACCTTGTCCACCAGTATGAGCCGAGGCACAGTCTAAACCTACCTTATCAGCCCCTCTTCCTTGGTTATTGGTTGGCTCGAAAACCCAATCCCAGTTGAACTCACCCGTTGCTGTATTTGTAAAAATAAATGGGGATGCAGGTGCAGGTGCAAAGATGACACCGTTGAGCGCAACACCAAAATGCCTTTGAGGTCTACTATTCTCAGAAAGAATAGAGGTAGTAGCATTAGCTAGCGTAGGTGTAGCATCCATCGCCAAATTGTAATTAACTGGACTCGGTTGTTGATTAACCGTATTATAACAATAATTATGATTTGGGAAATTATTAGTAGAAATGGATCGTATATCATTATTGACTGTTTCAGTGTACATACTAGCAGTAGCAGGGGTAGCACAACAACCAATATTGGTATAACTAGTCGAATTACTATTTGGACAATTGGCATCATCAATCCCAGCATCTTCACACGTCGCTATCTTAATATCAAGTGTTCCACTCGTTCCAGAAAATTCAAACCTAGGCTTTAATACAACACTGTCTCCTGCTTGAAAAATAGCATTATCAGTACTTAAGGCTTGGTCAGAAGTTATGTATTCTTTAACATAAATAGAAATATCTTCCGTTATTTCAGTGTCAATCACCCTCATATCTCCTGTGCAGTAAGCTGGAGCAGACGAACCATCACACCCTTCACAAGAACTACCTCCACAATCAATTCCTGTTTCATCTCCATTCTGAATTAAATCTTGACAAGACCAACTACTTCTGATCGTAGCGGCCTCTGTTTCAAGTGAAATTTTGATATTTGATTGCTCGGTTGTAAGCGTGTTTATCAAATCACTCGTTTCAAAAGGGTCTGCTAGTAAATCATAAAATTCTTGCGTGCCGTCTGCAAATTCAATTAGTTTATACTGTTCATCTCTAATCGCCCAATCATCCCCTAATTCTGTATAGTTATGAGTTCTTTTTGCACCACTCGTACCAGACAATAAATGCTTGAAACTAAGACTATTATTAACACCACCTCCCAAGTCTCCACCAGTAAGTTCTAGAATAGTAGCATACAAATCTGTAGAATGAACCAATGCATTTTCTTGTTCATTTTGCCTACTCACTCCTGCTCCCGAAATAAACAATGGTACATGTGCACCACCTTGGTAAACAGAAGATTTTCCATGTCCATTAGGGTAGTTTTGGAGCATTCTATTAGGTGTTCCATTATCCCCTATAAAAATAATAACCGTATTGGCTAAAACAGCACTTGACACATTATCCAGTAATCTACCAATTTCATAATCCATCGCCTCAATCATCGCCATATATTGTTCTTGAACCGTATTAGTTTGAGTAGAAGGATCTAATAGGGCTGCTGGAGGGGCATGAAATGGACCATGAGGAGCCATGTGCGCTAACCACAAAAAACAAGGTTGATTCTGAGCATTTACCCAATTGATTGCCTCATCTGTAATGTCGGTAGTGGCGTAGGTGGTTTCCATGCTGGTAGTTCCATCATTATGTACTTTTTCCCAATCAGAATAATCTTCGACTTGCGAACTAAAAGCCCCTGCATAATAGTCGATACCTAATTGTGATGGATGGTTGTAATCCACGGGTTGAGAAAGGTGCCATTTACCAATAACTGCATCTGAATAGGCATTACTAGTTTGGGTAGACAAAGCACTAAAGATGGAGGTATGGCTAGCATCAAGATTACCTGGCGTATTGGTAACGCCCGTTTTGACACCATATTTACCACTCATAATAGTCGCTCTAGTTGGGGTACATTTGGGAGCAGCCCAAACATTCATGAACGTGACGCCTGCACCTCTTAAAGAATCAAGATGAGGCGTATTAGGTAACATAGCACTGGTTTGATAACCATTTGAGGCATCTACGCCTAAATCATCAGCAACGATTAATAAAATATTGGGTTTGGTCGGGTCAGTTTGTGCTGTAATAGAAGGGATATTATAAAAACAAAGAATAAGTAAGATTAAAAGGATGTTGCTCCTTTTTAGGTGTAAAAAGTGTTTCATACGATGTATTAAAAGTTTGGGTAAAGAAAGTTTAACTGGCTTTTCTTTAGATTCTCTGGGAGTTGTTTTTGATTATATAAGGTAAGAAAATCTGGAATGTACTGAAAAAATAATCTTTTTTTGTTGGAACATCAAAAATACAAATCAATTCCATGATTAACAACTCGTTTAGTCAGCCTTTGTTGAACATTGCGGCTTTGATTTCTATTCGATAAAATTAATTTTCATTTATTGAAGTAGCCTTCCTATCAATTAAATCCCTATTTTTGAACTTTCTAAGAGAACTACCTTAAAACATCCTATAATGGCTGAGAAGAAATTATTTTTACTAGATGGTCACGCCCTTGTTTATCGAGCACATTACGCCTTTATTGCTCGACCTTTAATCAATTCTAAAGGAGTTAATACCTCTGCCATGATGGGGATGACTCGTTTTATTTGGGATGTTATTCGCAATCAAAATCCAACCCACATTGCTGTAGCTTTTGACTTAAGTGGTCCTACTTTTCGAACCGAAATGTATCCAGAATACAAGGCCAATCGAGAGGCACAACCAGAAGATATTACAATCGCTTTGCCTTATATCCGAGAAATTATCGAAGGCTTTAAAATTCCTGTAGTTACTAAAGAAGGCTACGAGGCAGATGATGTGATTGGAACGCTGGCTAAACAGGCAGAGAAAGAAGGATTTGATGTATTTATGGTCACGCCCGATAAGGATTATGCCCAGTTGGTTTCGGATAAGATTTTTATGTATAAACCAGCTCGAATGGGCAACGGGGTAGAAATTTTAGGAGAAAAAGAAGTATTAGAAAAATGGCAAATTCAAAGAGTCGATCAGGTAATTGATATTTTAGGTTTGCAAGGAGATGCAGTTGATAATATTCCTGGTATTCCTGGGATTGGTGCTAAAACAGCGGTCAAGTTATTAGCTCAATTTGACTCGATGGAAGGCTTATTAGCGAATACCGATCAATTAAAAGGTAAGCAAAAAGAAAAGGTCATACAGTTTGCTGAACAAGGACGGTTGTCTAAGCAGTTAGCGACGATTGATTTAAATGTACCGATTCAATTTGATGCAACTAGATATGAAATCGAGGCGTTCGACAGAGAAAAATTAGAAAAGGTTTTCAAAGAATTAGAATTTAGGTCGTTAGCCAAATCTATTTTAGGGGTTACAGCATCTACCGAAGTCGGACAGCAGGGCAATTTGTTCGGGAATCCATTATCGGCAGGGGCAACTTCAACGGCTCAAAAACGCTACGTCAATGAACCAGCGGCTCATTCAGTTGCTGAAAAGAATATTGAAAATACCGAGCATGATTATCAATTAGCCGATACGCCTGAATTGCGAAAAGCCTTAATTGAAAAATTAAAAAAAGAAAAATCGTTTTGTTTTGATACAGAAACGACGAGTATTGATGCGAATAGCGCAGAGTTAGTCGGTATTGCTTTCTCTTTCAAATCTTCGGAAGCATTTTATGTGCCCATTCCTGCGAATGAGGAAAAAGCACTGGCAATCGTAGCGGAATTCAAGGAAGTATTAGAAGATGAAAATATTGAGAAAGTAGGACAGAATTTAAAGTACGATTGTATTGTTTTGAAATGGTATGGGGTAGAGGTAGCAGGTGCATTTTTTGATACCATGTTAGCGCATTATCTAATTGAACCAGAAATGCGACACGGAATGGATTATCTCGCAGAATCTTATTTGAAATATCAACCTGTTTCCATTACAACTTTGATTGGTAAAAAAGGAAAGAATCAAATGAGTATGCGCCAAGTACCCATTGAAAAGGTGGTACAATATGCTGGTGAGGATGCGGATATTACCTTGCAATTAGGCGAATACTTTAGACCAAAATTGAAAGAAGAAGGTTTGGAAAAACTTTATCATGAGATGGAGGAACCATTGATGAAAGTATTGGTCGATTTAGAGTATAATGGAATCAATTTAGATGTCGGGTATTTGGAGGAATATTCTAAGGAATTAGATGTCATAATTAAAGAGGCGAAGGCTGAAATTTATAAAGATGCGGGAACTGAATTTAATATTTCTTCGCCCAAACAAGTAGGTCAGATTTTATTTGAAAAAATGGAATTACCCTATCGTTGGAAGAAGACAAAATCTGGTCAATATTCTACGAGTGAAGAGAAGTTAGCGGAGATGGCAGATGATTTTGAAATTGTCAATAAGATTTTAAAATATCGGAGCTATTCTAAATTAAAATCTACTTATGTCGATGCGTTGCCTAATATGGTCAACCCAAAAACGGGTAGAATTCATAGTTCTTTCAATCAAGCATTAACTGCCACGGGTAGATTGAGTTCGAATAATCCGAATCTACAAAATATTCCAATTCGAACACCTGAAGGTCGGAAAGTTAGAGAGGCTTTTATTCCTAAAGGCGAAGATTATATTTTATTAGCAGCGGATTACTCACAAATTGAATTGCGTTTAATTGCAGAATTGAGTGGAGATGAGGCGATGCTAGAGGCTTTCCAAAAAGGACAAGATATTCACCAAGCTACGGCAGCAAGAGTTTATGATAAATCTTTAGAAGAAGTCACATCTGATGAAAGACGGAATGCGAAAACGGTCAACTTTAGTATTATTTACGGTGCTGGTGCGACTAACCTATCTCAACAATTAGGCATTCCAAGAAAGGAGGCTAGTGCCTTGATTAAAAAATATTTCGCTCGTTACCAAGGGTTAAAAACCTATATGGATAAAGTGGTAGAACAAGCTAAACAAGATGGCTTTGTCACTACCTTAATGGGCCGTAGAAGACATTTAAGAGACATTAACTCTAAGAATGGTATGATTCGAAGTCATGCAGAAAGAAATGCGGTCAACACGCCCATTCAAGGTACTGCGGCTGACATGATTAAGATGGCAATGATTAAAGTGCAAAAGGCGCTGAAAGATGGAAATTATAAAACCAAAATGATCCTGCAAGTGCATGATGAATTGGTTTTTGATATGTATAAACCAGAGGCGGACGAAGTGATGCCAATTATTGAAAAGAATATGAAAGAGGCGATGCCAGGGTTGAAAGTACCTATTTTGGTGGGTATGGATACGGGGGCGAACTGGTTGGAGGCGCATTAGTCTAGTTGCTGGTTGCTAGTTGCTGGTTCTATACTAGATTTACAACTAGCAACCAGTAACTAGCAACCAGAAAACTACGCTTTATAAAACATCCACTTGACAATATTCTTAAAGCTTGGTTTCTTACCGTACATGAAAATACCAACTCGATAAATTCTTGCAGATAGCCAAACAAAGAACAGGGCAGAGGCTAATAAAATAACCACCGATAAAACGATTTGCCAAACGGGTGGATCAAAAGCTAACCTTGCAGGCATTACGATTGGGGAGAATAGGGGAAACATAGAACCAAAAACAGCCAATCCTCCATTTGGATTATTCACCATAGACATGCTAATGACCAGTCCTAAAATGATTGGTAACATGATTGGGAATAATAAACTTTGAGCCTCTCCTTGGTCCTCTCCTACTGCCGAACCAACCGCTGCAAATAAAGAGGCATAGATAAAATATCCGCCTAAGAAAAAGATGATAACCATTGGTAAAATCATCGACCAATTCAGTTCACCGAATGCCTCCATGATATTCATCGCTTGAGCGAGTACTTCTTCGTTCTCCATCCCTTCTGTTTCTGGTAAATTTGCAGTTCCCGAACGACCTACTAAAAAAGGAACCAATACCATTTGGATTAAAGAGATCGCTCCACCCCAGATTAATATTTGGGTTAAACCGACTCCCGCAACACCAATAATCTTGCCCAACATTAACTGAAAAGGTTTAACTGAAGAAATGATAATTTCTACGATTCGATTGATTTTTTCTTCCATCACAGATCGCATGACCATCTGTCCGTATAAGATTAGTGCCATGTAGAAAAACATCGTGAGGATAAAACTGATTGCCGTAGCAATCCCTGCATTGGCCTCTTGGTTGTCTTCTTCGATTTCTCCGTCTGCCCCCAGAGTCTGCTTAGTTTGCTTTAAATTGACGTTCGTTTTTAGTTGATCTAATTGTTTTTGATCAAGTCCAACTTCTGTCATTTTGTGATCTTTGATTCTTCTAGAAATCCGACCTTCAATAAAGCCTTTTTGAGTAATGGCTATTTGTTGATCAGAGTAATATTGAATGTATAACTCGTTATTCAAATTTTTAAAATCAGGAATATGCAGTACACCATCAAATTTATCTTCTTTATAGGTCTTTCTTAATTCATCTAGACTTTTATCAGAGAATTTAAACTTTGCTTGTTTTGAGTCCGCAATGGGTCTGGTGAAAATACCAGAATCGTCTTTGACTACAATTCGCTTAGTCTCATTCGTCCATTGCGGAATGAAAAATATTAATGCGTAGAAAAGGATAATTGCTAAAGGTGTCAGTAGAGTCGCTAGAATGAAGGTCTTCTTTCTAACCCTTACTAGATATTCTCTTTTTATAATTAACCATAATTTATTCATAATAGATAAAGTTATTTTGTTAGAGGAGGTGTGCCAAATATCTGATACTTTCAAAATATCTGATATTTAAATTACTTAAGAAATTCTGAAATGCTACTCGTTCGATTCTCCGACATGTTTAATGAATATCTCATTTAAACTTGGTAGAATCTCATTGAAAGCACTTACGTGTAAACCACTTTTCAAGAAGTAATTTAATACCCGATTGGAGGCATCGTCATTGCTCACCTTAACGGTCATTGAGCCTGTTTCTTGCTTGACAATCTCCCAATCAGCATCTGCTGCATTGACAGATGCTAAATCAGCAGGTACTGCTCCTGTAAAATCTATTTTGAATAAATTCTCTTTAAATTGCTGTTTGACCTCATCTACTTTTCCTCCTAGGATGATTTTTCCTTGATTGATCAAAGTGATGTACTCACATATTTCTTCGACCTGTTCCATACGGTGCGTAGAAAAGATGATGCTTACGCCTTCGTCATTCATTCGGCGAATCTCATCTTTAATTAAATTGGTATTGATCGGATCTAACCCAGAGAAGGGTTCATCTAAAATGAGGAGTTTTGGACCGTGTACTACCGTAGCAATGAACTGTACTTTTTGCTGCATTCCTTTGGACAATTCTTCTACTTTTTTGTCCCACCAATCTTCAATATTTAAGCGTTTAAACCAATATTGAATGTTTTCTTTGGCAGCACTAGCAGATAAGCCTTTTAGTTGAGCTAAGTACATCAGTTGTTCGCCGACTTTCATTTTTTTATAAA
This sequence comes from uncultured Saprospiraceae bacterium, assembly GCA_937924145.1. Taxonomy (GTDB): domain Bacteria; phylum Bacteroidota; class Bacteroidia; order Chitinophagales; family Saprospiraceae; genus JAFMDF01. Next base: position 10,421 of record CALDTJ010000024.1, on the reverse strand, counting down.
GTCCACGTTCTTCGGGCATATATCCAATTTGACCAGGGTGATCATTATTGAGTTTTTCGCCATCTAAATAAACTGTTCCTGAATCTGCGCCAGTAATAGTGGTAATAATTCTAATCATGGAGGTTTTGCCTGCTCCATTTGGTCCTAATAAACCAAAAATACTGCCTTTGGGAACTTCAAAGCTGACGTTGTTCACTGCAGTATGATTTTCATAGGTTTTAATGACATTTTCTAATCGTAGAATCGACATAAGTTAAGTTGGTGTTTAAGGGAGTAGGAAAAATATAACTTACCAATTCTGCGGCTTTATTTTGTTCTTCTACTGCGTTACAAAAATACTCATTATGCAAAAGCATAACTCCGTTTTTTGTGCCTTGTATAAGAACAAACTAAAACCACATTTATTGGTATCTTATCTATTTCCTACTCCCTAACGGGTTGTTGGTGAATGTTGTGCATTCAAACTAGCTATCTTATTTTTAGAGTAGAGAGCAGAGACTATTTCGCAAGCGAAATTGAGAGAATAGAGACTTGCTACAGGGGATTTCGACCAACTGCAGACCTTTTTTCTCTCAGTAAAACGGTCTATATTCTCTACTCTACGAAAACAATAATGCTAAATATAGTAGAAAGGACACAGTTAATTCTATGGACATCCATTTTTTTTATACAAAGAACTTTTTCTACTGTATTTTTGTATTCTTTTAAGATAGAAACCGTCCTAAAATAGACGACTAATTAATTATCAATCAATTAAAAAATGGATATTAACGTAACCGAATTAAAAGAAAAATTAGACAAAGGTGAAAAATTTGTTTTCATCGACGTTAGAGAAGATTACGAATATGATGAATTTAATCTAGGCGCCAAACTCATTCCGTTAGGCGATGTCATGGACGCCGTAGATGAATTAGAAGAACACCGAGATGATGAAATTGTAGTCCACTGTCGCTCTGGTGCAAGAAGTGGAAAAGCCCAGCAAATTTTAGAAATGCATGGCTTTTCTAATGTGCGAAACTTGGAAGGCGGGGTCTTGGCTTGGATTGAAAAGTATGGGAACTAGATGGATTTAAACCTTGGAATTTTTGAAAAACTCCAAGGTTTACTCTTCACTCGATATTTCAAGTCTCCTGACTTGAAATCAATATTTGCTGGTCTCCAGACCAGCGTAGATGTCGTCAGGAGACGACTTTGATATGGATTCCTAGTCTGGAGACTAGGAATATCGACAACAAAAGTTTGGGAAGAAAAAAAATCCTCCTAGGGTTTATCCCTCTTCATCAATAGGAAAATCAAACTCCAACTGAATACCACCCTCACCAAAATTCTCTCGCATCAGATTAGACGCTGCCACGCCCAATAATCGAATTTTACCAGCCGCCTCATAATTCTCTTCTAATAACTCTAAAGCTGTCTGACGAAAGATAGCCAAATCTCTCACTTCACTATTGAAAGTTTTACTACGAGTAAAAATTTGAAAATCTGAGTTTTTTATTTTTAAATTAATTGTTCGACCAAAGTTATCTTTCTCTTTTAGTGATTCAAAAACAGCATCAATAATTGGGTCTAATCTTGCTTTCAGGTCTTCCCATTTATCTAAGTCTTCGCCAAAAGTTCGCTCTGCCCCTAAAGATTTTCGGATGCGATTGGGATTTACGGCTCGATCGTCGATTCCTCTGACAATTTTATAATAATGTCGGCCTGCTTTACCAAAGCGTTGGAATAATTCTATTTCTGAGCGTTTTTTTAAATCACCTCCTGTATAAATGCCAAACTTGTGCATTCGCTTAGTCGTTACCTTTCCAATGCCGTGAAATTTTTCAATTTTTAAAGTTTCTAAAAAAGGTATTGCCTCTTCGGGCGTGATGACTTTGATGCCATTTGGTTTATTAATATCCGAGGCTATTTTTGCTAAAAATTTGCAATAAGAAACTCCTGCTGATGCCGTTAAGTTGGTCGTTTCAAAAATGCGTTTTCGAATCTCTTCCGCTATCAAAGTACCAGAATTTAAAGATTTCTTATTCTCTGTAATATCCAAGTAAGCCTCATCCAAAGAAAGCGGTTCTACTAAATCCGTATAGTCAAAAAAAATGTCTCGGATTTGCTGAGAAACTTCTCGATAAACTTCAAAACGATGTTTGACAAAAATTAAATTAGGACATAATCGTTTAGCGGTCACACTCGGCATAGCAGAACGGACGCCATATTTCCTTGCCTCATAACTCGCTGCTGCTACCACTCCACGCAAACTACCACCACCTACGGCAATAGGCTGGCCTCTTAACTCAGGGTGATCCCTTTGTTCAACAGATGCATAGAAGGCATCCATGTCGATATGGATTACTTTTCGAGACAAGATGACAGGATTTTACAGGATTAACAGGATTAGGACGAAACTACTACCTGAATCCTTAAAACAAAAATAGGGTCTCCCTAGTTGCAAGGAAACCCTATTTTAAATTTTTATTCTTAAAGTCTGCGTTTTACTAAACGTCTACCGTTTTATATATGTATCGCACGATTTTCAGTAGCTGCTAAAGCTGCCTCTCTCGTCGCCTCGGTATAAGTTGGGTGTGCGTGACTCATTCGAGCTACATCTTCTGCCGAACCTCTAAATTCCATTACTGCAACTGCCTCGGCAATCATATCTGCTACTCTTGGGCCGACCATGTGAACACCCAAAACTTCGTCCGTTTCTTTGTGTGCTAACATCTTTACCATTCCTTGAGTATCCATACTCGCTCTTGCTCGACCCAATGCCTTCATTGGGAATTTACCTACTTTATAAGGAACGCCTGCCTCTTTTAACTGCTCTTCCGTTTTTCCAACAGCCGCAACTTCTGGCCAAGTATAAACCACCCCAGGAATTAAATTATAATCAATATGTGGTTGTTGTCCTGCAATCACTTCTGCCACTAGAGTTCCTTCTTCCTCAGCCTTATGCGCTAACATGGCACCTTTAATCACATCACCAATAGCATAAATACCAGGAACTTTCGTCTGTAAATGACCATCGACTACAACTCTACCTCTATCGTCTTTGTCGATGCCTACATTTTCCAATCCTAAATTATCCGTATAAGCTCTTCGACCAATTGCAATCAAGCAGTAGTCCGCTTTAAGCGTTATTTCTTCTTCAGTCTTTTTGCTTTTTGCTTTGACCGTTACGCCTCTGGTTGTTCCTTTTACCTCCGTTACAGCGTGTCCCAAATGGAACTTAATCCCTGTTTTTTTCAAAGCTCTAGTTAATTCTTTACTACAGTCTTTGTCCATGCTGGCAATCGCTCTATCCATGAATTCAACTACTTCTACTTCAGTACCTAAACGAGCATATACAGAACCTAATTCCAAGCCAATCACACCTGCGCCAATTACGACCATTCGTTTAGGAACTTTAGTAATATTCAAAGCCTCGGTAGAAGTAATCACTCTTTTTTTATCATAATTAAAGGCAGCAGGAGTTATAGGCTTTGATCCCGTTGCAATAATCGTCTTGTCTGTTTCTACGGTCTCCGTAGTACCATCATCTTTGGCAACACTAATGGTATTTTTATTGACAAAAGAACCGTGCCCATGAAAGACCGTGATTTTGTTCTTTTTCATTAAAAAGTCGATACCGCTACAAGTCTGAGAAACAACATCATTTTTTCGCTGAATCATCTGTTTCATATTCACTTTGACGTCTTTCACATCAATTCCGTGCGTCTCAAAAGTATGCGTCGCATTGTGATAATGTTCAGATGAATCCAACAAGGCTTTTGATGGAATACAACCTACATTCAAACAAGTCCCGCCTAAAGTGGAATATCTTTCTATAATTGCTGTTTTTAGTCCTAATTGAGCACATCTAATAGCTGCAACATAGCCACCTGGACCAGAACCAATTACTGTTACATCGAATTTCATACTGTCTATATTTTGAACTAACAAAAGGAACTATATCTTATTCCTTTGTCAATTAATTAAGAGTTGTTTTTTGTCAGAAAACGCTTAGGGTTTAATAAAGTTGCGATATTAAGGCTTTTACGGAAAACAGAGAATATCTGTTAGTAGATTTATTAGGAATAACTCGAGAAAATAGGGTAGAATATACTTAAAAGGTCTTTTGTCTAAGTAACAAACTATAATTAGGAGCAATTTAGAATGACTGTAGTTTTTCCAAATTTTGCTACTAAAACCAAAAAAGGCACATCCGAACGAATCAGATGTACCTTTTATATTATTATTTCAATAGAGTTTATCTAGACAAATATCTTGATCTATTCTTGTCTAATTCTCTGAAAAAAGGATCCGTTAAATCATCAATAAATCGAATTGCCTCACCAGTAGATTTCATCTCTGGCCCTAATGTTTTGTCAACATTTGGGAATTTATTGAAAGAGAAAACAGGTACTTTGATCGCATACCCTTTCAACTTCTTTTCAACTTTAAAGTCTTTGATCTTATGCGTTCCTAGCATGACCTGTGTCGCCATTTTTAAGAATGGGTATTGGTAAGCTTTCGCAATAAAAGGTGTTGTTCTAGAACCTCTAGGGTTTGCCTCAATTACATAAACTTTTTCACCTTTGATAGCAAATTGAATATTGATTAATCCTTTAATTTTTAAGGCAAAAGCCAATCGTTTAGTATACTCCCTCATTTGATCGAGTACATTATCCGATAAACTGTATGGTGGTAAAACCGCCGAACTATCACCTGAGTGAATACCCGCAGGTTCGATATGTTCCATAATACCCATAATGTGGACATCCTCTCCGTCACAAATCGCATCAATTTCAGCCTCTTTGGCTCTTTCTAAAAACTGATCTACCAATACTTTATTATCAGGCATGTGTTTGAAGATACTTAACACCTGATGTTCTAATTCTTCATCATTAATCACGATTCTCATCCGTTGTCCACCTAATACGTAAGATGGTCGAACTAAAACTGGGTAAGTTACTCGATTCGCAATTTCTAAAGCTTCATCCGTATCGTCCGCCACGCCATATTTTGGATATGGAATATCTAACTCTTTCAACATATCAGAGAAAGCACCTCTATCTTCTGCTAGATCCATCGCCTCAAAACTAGAACCGATGATCTTGATACCTTTTTCGTGGAATTTCTCTGCCAATTTAAGTGCCGTTTGACCACCTAATTGTACTATAATACCCTCTGGTTTTTCGTGTTCAATGATTTCTTCGATATGCTCCCAATAAACAGGTTCGAAGTATAATTTATCAGCAACATCAAAATCCGTAGAAACCGTTTCTGGGTTACAGTTAATCATAATTGCCTCATAGCCTGCCTCTTTGATTGCCAATAGACCGTGAACACAACAATAATCAAACTCAATACCTTGTCCAATTCTATTCGGACCAGAACCTAGCACGATAATTTTCTTTCTATCAGAAGGAATACTTTCATTTTCTTTGTCAAAAGTAGAGTAGAAATATGGAGTTTGCGCCTCAAATTCTGCGGCACAAGTATCTACCATTTTATAAGTTCTTCTAATGCCTAATTTCTTTCTTTGCTTAGTGATTAGATCTTCGTCATCTATTCGCATCAACCAAGCAATCTGTGCATCAGAATAGCCAACCTCTTTTACTTCTCTAAAGAAAGTTTCTGGAATATCTTCTGGCACATTAAAACGAGCAATTTGCTCATCATATTTAACCAATCGCTTGATTTGCTTTAGATACCAAGGATCAATCTTCGTTAATTTATGAACCGTTCTTTCTGGTACGCCTAATCTTAAGGCATCTTTCACTCTAAACAATCGATCATCACTTGCATGTTCCAATCGCTTTAAAATATCTTCTGTTCTGATCCACTCTTTCTTATCCGCACCTAATCCAGAACGGTTATTTTCTTGAGATTGACAAGCTTTTTGTAAAGCCTCTAAGAAGTTACGACCAATCGCCATGACTTCCCCAACAGACTTCATCTGTAAGCCTAATTTATTATCAGCACCTTGGAATTTTTCAAAATTCCACCTTGGCATTTTTACAATGACATAATCTAAGGTTGGTTCGAAGTAAGCCGAAGTAGTACCTGTAATTTGATTCTTTAATTCATCTAAATAATAACCAATAGCTAATTTTGCGGCAATTTTTGCAATAGGGTAACCAGTTGCTTTACTCGCTAGAGCTGAAGACCGAGATACCCGAGGGTTAATCTCAATAACAATCATGTCTTCCGTAACTGGATCAACTGAGAACTGGATATTACACCCACCAGCAAAGTTCCCCAAAGAACGCATGGCATGAATCGCCTCGTTTCGCATTCTTTGATAAGCAGTATCTGACAAAGTCATTGCAGGAGCTACAGTGATACTATCTCCTGTATGAATCCCCATTGGGTCAAAGTTTTCAACCACACAGATAATTACAACATTATCATTGGCATCTCGCAGTAATTCCAGCTCGTATTCTTTCCAACCAAGAACTGCTTTTTCTACCAAAACTTCTCTAGTAGGAGAGGCATCTAAACCTCTTCTTAAATATTCATCGAAGTCTTCTTTCTTATGGACAAAACCACCACCAAAACCTCCAAGGGTATAAGATGGACGGATTACCAAAGGAAAGCCAATTTTTTGAGCAGCCTCTTTTCCTTCCAAAAAGGAATTAGCAATATAGGAAGGCGCAACGCTTAATCCAATTTGGACCATCAATTGGCGAAATGCCTCTCTGTTTTCAGCTAATTCGATTGCATCTAAATCAACGCCTATCAACCGAGTATTATGTTTTTCCCACAAACCTTGCTTACCTGCCTCAATAGCTAAGTTTAATGCTGTCTGTCCACCCATGGTAGGTAAGACTGCATCAATCTGCCTTTCTGTCAATATTTTATCTAGACTTTCTACAGTTAAGGGTAACAAATAAATGTGATCCGCAGTCACCGGATCAGTCATAATTGTTGCTGGATTAGAATTTATCAAGGTTACTTCAATGCCTTCTTCTCGCAATGACCGAGAGGCTTGAGTACCAGAATAATCAAATTCGCAGGCTTGTCCGATAATTATCGGACCGCTTCCAATAATGAGTATAGATTTGATCGAATTATCCTTTGGCATGGATACCAGATTTTAGATGTTAAAGGAAAATGGTGGTTGGCTAGGTCAAAATTGGCGCAAAGATAAGGTACTTAAGTATAAGATGGTTATTTTTTACTGATTAAACTTTTATAAAAAGGTAAGATCCGATGATTTTTGTTGATTAAATATAGAATGACTTACTTTATTATAGCTCAACTCTTAATATATATGAATAAATGAGTTCAATAAAATGTATTGACTAAGTTGGAATAGTAGAAAAAGTACAGTAAGTATCGTAATACGATTAGAGAGATTTCCGAGCCCCGAAAGAGATAGCGAAAGTATTAATTCTGTCTTGAGTAGGACCTATACGACTACCAGAAAAGTGGAAGTTGAAATCTGGTTGTAAGAAGATACTCCAACTTGGAGAAATATATCTTTCTGCCCCCGCTCCCATACTGATAGATAGGTAATTATTGGATTTAAAGCCATCTCCAGCGAAGATACCTTTATTATAATTGATTTGATTGAGTCTAGAAGTCGTCACATCATTTACTTTCGACCGACTTATGGAAGAAACTTGTGCTAGATCATATTCTGTCCGCAAGACCAAATTGATAGCAGCACCAGTTTGCGCATATAAATGCCATCTACCTTTACCAAGAATAGCATAGGTATATCTTAAATTAACAGGAAATTGAATAGTTTGTAAGTGAACTGTCTGGAAATGTGTTCTAATTTGATTAGGAACAGGGGTATCTACAATATTAGGGTCATACCGTTTAGCTGCATAATTCAGCCCCGTTTCTATTTCCCATCGACTGTATTTAAATCCTAAACTAAATCCACTTCCGTAACCAAACCCTCTTTCTGCGAAAGCATTGATATCTAAAATATCTCCTCCCGAGACATAAGTATTATTAAATGCAATATTAGCAGAAACCCCTAAACGTAAACGAGCTGGTATCTTAGAATACTTGCAGTCCTTACAACCAAGTGGCGTAATATAAATAGACTCTACAAAATTAGGCGTTAAAGAAGGAACCGTATTAATGATAGAATTACCTGTCTCTGTGTGTAAAGTTAAATGTTGATTCATTTCACTCACAGAAATAGATAAACCACTTCTATTTTCAAGATTAAAGCCTAATCTAGAAAGCTCACTTAAAAGATTATAGTTTCTAAATATTGTAGGAGTCGTATTTGCTGTAACTGTTCCGTCGCCTTCACTTAGTGCAGTTTGAGTACCAGTGTCGTTAGTTGGAGGAATGACTACCTGTTTAGCACTAGCACTCTTAGAGGCTTTAGCAACTTTTGCAGCTACGGGCTTCTTAGGCGCAGGTGATGTGACCTTATCTATTGGTGTAGGTACAACAGTTGGCGTTGACGGAATAGGTTGTTCAAATATTTCCCGTGACTCAATAGTCTTTTGTTGGAAGAAATCATTATTAGGTAGGTATTGATAAAATTGTAATAATAACAAAATCATCAAAGTTGCCTCCATCAATTTATAGCGATAGAGTTTTTCCCTTACCGCATAATCTGCATTTAATTTATTGATTAAACGCTGCCAGTGACTTACTTTATAGGTTGGTTGTAAATTTTGTAAATTAGTGTAAATCTGCGCATCAAATTCAGCATCTGCTACTTCTTCTATTTCTAATGCTTGCTCAATGGATGCCCAATTAGGGGTCGTATTTCCTTGAAGGTTGCCTATTTTATCTGTAATTGTATGATCAAATTGAGCATCTGCTGTTTCGGCAAGAGATAATCCAGCTTCGATGTTCGCCCAAGCAGCCATTGCGAGAGGTGGTTCAATTGCCCCAACCTTATCTTTGATCACCGCATCGAAATGCGCATCAATAGCCCCTTCATCTCCTACAGGAAGATTATTCAATAGCGATTCCATTTGCTGCCAGTGGTCAGCATTAAACGCTACGTTCATATTCTCTAAAGAATCTTTTACCGCCTTATCGAAAGGTTGCTGCTCCATTGCTAAATGCTCAAATATTCGCTTGCGTGTTAAAATAATAGTAGAAAATGATTAACATCAAAAGGGACTAACAGTTTAAAATTATTTTAGAACCTCTAGTTTGATTATTCTACATTTTCTTTTTTATAATTTCTCTCAATTTCATTCTGGATTTAACCAGATTGGAACGAGAGGTACTTTCTGTAATTTCCATCAACTCAGCAATCTCTTTGTGAGAATAACCTTCAATGGCGTATAAATTAAAAACAACTCTATAAGCAGGGGTCAATTGTTGTACTGCGGCTAAAATCTCCTTTTCCGTACATTGACTAATGGCATCTGCATCTAGAGATTTAATATTAAACGCAGTATCCAAGTCTTCTGTTCGACGCCTAATATTTTTCCGATAAAAATCAATGGCTGTATTAACCATGATTCTTCGAATCCAAGCGGCTAAAGTGGTACCAACTTGATATTTGGCGATATTCCTAAAAACTTTAATAAAGCCTTCTTGCAAAATATCTAGCGCATCGTGTTCATTTTTAGCATAACGAAGACAAACCCCCATCATCTGAGAGTAGTGGGCTTCATAGAGTTGCTTTTGAGCCCAGCGTTCGTTGCGGATACAAGCATCTATAAAGTCCTTTTCGTTATATTCGAAAGGCAATACGAAGTCCATAAAAAAGAATTAAGCACGACAGGGAAAACCCCTATAGTCACTTAGTAAAGATAGTCGTTTTTTGGTTGCTTTCCAAAAGAGAAAAAATCAAAAAAATTAGAGAATTAGGCTATTTTTTGACTTTCTGCAACTTTCGTCAGGCATTTGACCAACTTTAGTAACTCAATAACGGAGAGAAAGAAGTATTTGCTGCTTAGTAATGAGTAAATAATAAAATTTTATCCACCACATTTTTTGCAGGCTCGCCCCTCAGTAGCCTCACAATTGCTACCCCTAGTATTTTCATAGTATCGACATCCCGAATTGTGCCGAATACCACTAGATTTAGTTAACCAAAAACTGCCAGTATTGATAAGTGGAAGAGGTGTTTCTTCTCCCTTTTTAGGGTTTTCATATTTACCTAACGAATCATCGAAAGAAGAAAAAGAAAGATTTGGAAAATCATTCGGGTAAAGCCAAACTTTTATTTTCTCGGTTAAGCCTCCATAATCAAGCGCAGTATTCAATTGGATAAAGTATTTATAGTCTGCTTTTTTTCTTAAAATCAGAATGATTGCAGGTTGTTGGATGGTTTGCTGTCCATACCACAATGCTTGACCAATTGATTGTTTCCACTTGTGGGCAAATTCTATTTCAATGGCATGCGTTTCTGTTAGTAAGTCGATATAGCCAGAAGTTACGGGATATTCTCTCTGTCCCCCTAATTCTTGTTGGAGTAGATTGGCGTAATCTTTTTCTTTGGGTTGGGCGAA
>CALDTJ010000023.1 GCA_937924145.1 uncultured Saprospiraceae bacterium | reverse complement strand
CCTGCAATCCTATACTGCGGTTCATGCTCTAATTCTCGATATACCTCATCGCTAAATATAATGATGTTATGCTTTCTGGCTAATTCAATGACGGCTTGTTGCTCTGTCTTAGAAAAATGAAATCCAGTAGGATTATGCGGAGTATTTAGATAAATAACCTTTGTTTTATTGGTAATCATACCTTCCAACTCTTCCAAATCAAATGTTGGTTTACCATCCTCATATTTGACCATCCAAGCCAATACTTTACAGCCCATACTTTCGGGTATAGACTGGACAGATTGGTAGCAAGGCGTTTGTACTATTACTTCATCTCCTGCACTCAAAATGGCTTGGGAGAATAGAAAAATAGGTTCTTGCGCCCCTGTACAGACTAATAAATCTTCTGGAGAGACTTGGTCATAAGTCTTGGCAATGGCTTGCCTTAACGAAGGATGCCCTTGCGTCTCGGTATACCCCAACCATAGGTTATTGAATTTTTCTTGTGCCCCCTCTTCTAATGCCAATAAGTCTCCAATAGACATCGCCTCACAATCAGAGTTGCAAAGGGAATATTTGGCCGTAAATTCGTGCAGGGTATAATATCTTTCTAATTTAAAAGGTTTGATCGTCATGCTTAATTGCTGCTACTTTGAGTAATAGTGCAATATGAGGATTATTTTCTATAAAAAATAGAAAAGGATTTAGGTAATGTAATTTGATGGGGGGTGATAGAAAGCGATGCTTTGAAAGCATCTCTTTCTTTTGGTGCTCGAACAGATTTTTTTTCATCAAAAGAAGGAGGTGCTTTCAAAGCACCGCCTTCTCTGGTCTATCTTGATCTGTCAGCACCTTATCCGCCTGCACAATATGCCGCTCATTATGATAAATCACGACTCGCAAAGTATCACCCAATCTTAACTTTATCCAACTCGCCAAACTAATCGACGTTTTAGTCTTTGTTAAATCAATCGTCCTAGCTTGTTCTAATATTTTTAAAAGTACTTCTTGTTGTTCAATGAATCGCTCTAAGTGGGTTTCATTCAAAGTACTACCTACGGGGTTCATGCCACTAGGCGCGTTCATGGTATTCAATTTCTCTTTAGGCAGCATGCTTTTCGCAAAATAATTGCCCAACCAACCGCTACTAAACATTGCTGACGGTGCAGCCTGCTTGCCATTCGTAATCCGCTTTTGCATCTCTGGCAAGTAAAAATCACCATATAAATTTAAGTGCTCTAGACATTCTAGCACGCTCCATTTTTTTGGATTCGCCTTCCAATTTAGTTGGTCGATTGGGATGGCTTGGTATTCCTTTGCCCGTTTTAAATGGGCTTTGGTCAATGTAGTTAACTCCTTGATTAATTGCTCATTCTGTATTTTCATAATTTTCTTTTTTACAAAAGTCGGTGTTTCGCTGGAATAAAAAATTGATTCAAATCAAGGTTTTTGATTTCCACACGGATTTTGATTTCCACACGGATTTTGATTCCCACGCAGATTTTGATTCCCACGCAGATTTTGATTTCCACACGGATTTTGATTTCCACACGGATTTTGATTCCCACGCAGATTTTGATTTCCACACGGATTTTTGTTTCCACGCAGATTTATTTCCACGCAGTTTTTTGTTTCCACGCAGATTTATTTCCACGCAGTTTTTTGTTTCCACACGGATTTTAGAAGTTGACTAACAATCAGTAATCTACGATTCACAGTCGGAAACAAACGACCTATTTAACTTTTTTTGAATATTCAATAGATTTTACTTACATTAGTACTTTACACCTAATAAAATATTCTCCGATTAGTATTTAAATACTAAAACAGCAATAACTCCATACTTCTATGCAAGGTAAAAACTTCGACGTCTTAATCATTGGTGCAGGTATTTCAGGAATCAGTGCTGCCTATTACTTACAAGAACAATGTCCGACTAAATCTTATGCGATTTTAGAAGGTCGGCACACCTTAGGTGGTACTTGGGATTTGTTCAAATACCCTGGGATTAGATCGGATTCAGATATGTACACTTTGGGTTTTGCATTCAAGCCTTGGGTGTCCAAAAAAGCGATTGCAGATGCACCGTCAATTATGAACTATTTGAATGAGACAGTCGATGAATTTGGTATTAGAAAACACATTCAATACAATCAAAAAGTCATCAATGCTACGTGGTCTTCGGAGACAGCTCTTTGGACTTTGGATGTACAGCAAAAGGATGGCTCTATAGCCCAATATACCTGTAACTTCTTGTCGATGTGTTCAGGATATTATAATTATGACAAAGGATATACGCCTGATTTCCAAGGCATTGATGATTTTGAAGGCAAGGTTTTGCACCCTCAAAAATGGCCTGAAGATTTAAATTATGATGGTCAGAAAGTTGTTGTCATTGGGAGTGGAGCAACGGCTGTTACTTTAGTCCCTGAAATGGCGAAAAAAGCAGGTCATGTCACTATGCTACAACGTTCGCCTACCTATGTCGTATCTGCCCCCGCAGAAGATAAATTAGCCAACTTTTTAAATAGCGTCTTACCACATAGCATCGCATATTCCCTGAATCGCTGGCGAAAAATATTAATGCAAAGGTTCTCTTTTAGCCTCATCAAAAAGTATCCTCAATTTATGAAGAATTTGATGATCAAAGGGGTTACTAAAGAATTGGGAGAAGACTACGATGTGGCTACGCATTTCACCCCAAAATATAACCCTTGGGACCAACGAGTTTGTTTAGTACCAGATAGTGATTTGTTTGAGTCCATTAAAGCGAATAAATCAGCTGTGGTCACCGATCATATTCAAAAATTCACGCCGAAAGGGATTCTTTTAAAATCGGGTAAGGAATTGGATGCCGACATCATCGTCACAGCTACTGGGCTGAACCTCAAATTATTAGGTGGCATCAACTTTACAGTAGATAGTAAACCAATTGACCTTTCTAAAACGATTTCTTATAAAGCCATGATGTTTAGTGATATTCCTAATTTATCGCTGGCGTTTGGCTACACCAATGCCTCTTGGACGCTCAAATGCGACTTATCCAATCAGTACGTTTGTCGATTGATTAACTATATGGATGACAACGGATTCAGACAATGTACCCCTAGACAAAATGATCCAAATTTGGAATTAGAAGACTGGTTAGATTTTAATTCTGGCTACATTCGGAGAGTGATTCATACCTTACCTAAACAAGGCACTAAAAAACCTTGGCGTTTGGATCAAAATTATTTAGTCGATCGAAAAATGATTGGCAAAAGTAAAATTGATGATGGCGTGATGGAGTTTACTGCACCGAAAAAAAATGTAGTAGACGCAGGGAAGATGGAAGAGGTAGTTTAAACAGTTGTCAGTTTTGAGCGCAACTGAAAACCGACAACACAAAATGGAAAACCCAACAAACCTATCAGCCAATAGACTGCTCTCTTTGGATGCCTACCGAGGGTTGACTATGCTTCTTTTAATTTAGCTATCCTTTGGTATCTCTGTTACTTTTTATATGAACATCGTATTTATTAAAATATAAAAAAGAACAGAGAGAAGAGACTATTCCGCAAGCGGAATTGAGAGAAAAGAGATTTAGAACGTGCTCTTTTAATCCTGTTCTCTAATTTAAAACTATGACACCCGTTGATAATTTTATTTTAGAAAAAGAAGGCGACCAACAAGCCATCTTACAGTTTTTACACGACCTAATGATGTCCACTCCCGAAGTGACTAGTAAGATTCGTTACAGAATTCCTTTTTATTATCGCAAGAGTTGGTTCTGTTATTTAAATCCAACCAAAAAGCCTGTAGGAGTAGAAATGGTCTTTATCAGAGGCATCGAACTTTCGAATGAACAAGGTTTATTGGATGCCAAAGGGCGTAAACAGGTGGCGGGAGTTACTTTTACGAAAGTAGACGATATTCGGGTAGAACCGCTTTTGGAAATTATTCAGGAGGCCTTATATTTGGATGATACGGTGCCTTATCAACATCCTAAGAACCGCCCACGTATCTGACACTTTCAAAGTCTAACAACACCCCACAAATGTCAAAATAGGTTGCTGGTGAGCAGTTTTACTGCGCAACCTCTATTTTGCTTGCCTCTGGCAAGCGTAAAAGGTCTTTTTATGCCAATTTTAGCATTGCTAATGCCGCCAGAGGCGGCCCAAATAGTGGTTTCGGATTAATCCCGAAAGCTTTCGGGATACCAGCAACGCACTTTTGGGCTTGTGGGGTGTCGTTAGAATTCCAATGTGTCTGATACGTAAAGTATATCAAGGTAAAGAGAAAAATATTACTAAAAATAGTAAAAAAATCTTTAGTTTATTTCCTATTTTCACGCTTTCAAATAATTTTTATTTTTCATATAAGTATTTGATTTTCAATGTTTAGCAATTTTGCTTGCAATGTATCAGATACTTTGAAAGTATCAGATACGTACTATGCTCAAAAAAATAGCATTCTTCCTAGCTGCCCTTATCGGTTTCATCGCCATGTACTTTTACCTCACGGTCTATCCAATGATTCCTATTGGAACGGGCTATGCCGCCAAAAAAATGTGTACCTGCCATTTCGTAGCGGGCCGCTCTCAAGCAAGTATTCAGAAGGATGATTTACGCATGTCTCCACTCAATTTAACAAAGACGGTGATTGATGAATCGGCAAAAACGGCTACTGCTACCCTATTGGGTTTGGGGGCTAAAACCGCTATTTATAAGGAGAATCTAGGTTGTGTTTTACTGGATGGAAAAGATGATTATAATGTCCAACTTAACCTGCCTGAAGTCAAGCGAAATATAGCCGCAGAATGGCCAATTGGCGAAACTGTTAGCACTCGAAAAATGGAAGGAGTGGACTACCCTGCTTTAGAGAAAGCGATCAATAGTGTCTTCGACCCATCGGGGAATATGGATAGCATCAAAACTAGGGCAGTAGTTGTGATTCATAAAGATAGCTTGATTGCTGAAAAATATGCCAATGGCTTTGATAAGAATACTGAGATTTTAGGTTGGTCGATGAATAAGAGTATTACGAGTACTTTGGTGGGCATCTTGGTGAAAGAGGGCAAAATGAGTTTAACCGACGACCACTTATACGAAAATTGGACAGATGAACGCAGCAAAATTACCCTCAACGATTTGCTACAAATGCAAAGTGGGTTAAAGTTCGAAGAAAACTATGCCGAAGTATCCGACGTGACAAAGATGTTGTTTATGAATGAAGATATTGTGAAAGGCATTGTCAACAATCCTTTAGATACCATTATTGGTAGCAAATGGTATTACTCTAGTGGTACGACCAATTTAGTAGCAGGGCTGATAAAAAAAGAGTTCCCTACCCTACAAGAATATCTGAAATTTCCACACGAACGATTATTTAGAAAACTAGGTATGCATTCGATGGTTTTAGAGACGGACGAGTCAGGCAATTATATTGGTTCTTCTTATGGTTACGCAACGCCTAGAGATTGGGCAAAATTTGGATTATTGTACTTAAATGAAGGTAATTGGTATGGTGAACAAATTGTCGATACTTCTTGGGTTAATTTCACCCGCCAACCCGCCGAACATAGTGGGGGTATTTACGGTGGACATTTTTGGCACAATCACGATCATGCAGCTTATAAAGATGTGCCTACCGACTTGTATTCTTGCAATGGTTTTGAAGGGCAATTTGTCTACATCATTCCTTCTCAAGACTTGGTCGTTGTTCGAATGGGACTGAATCAAGGAAATGAATATGATGCGAATGGATTTTTGCGAGATGTGATTGCGGCTTTGAATTAAGATGGTCTTACCGAATCCCCTTCGCCAAATGATAATACAATTCATTCCATCGCAATGCTTGTTTGAATGAATGAGTTTTTGTGTCTTTATCAATTAAAACACACTCGATGCCAGCCATTTCTGCGTAATCTAAAAGATATTCGGAACTCAGATTTTGACTATAACAAGTATGATGTGCACCACCTGCCAAAATCCAAGCTGCCGCTGCCGTTTTCAAATCTGGATGTGCCTTCCAAAGTACTCTGGCAACTGGTAATTTTGGTAAATCTTGTTCAGGTGCAACCGCATCAACAGTATTCACTAACAATCGAAAACGATTCCCCAAATCAATCATCGAGGCATTTAAAGCAGAACCAGCACTACCATTAAAAACTAATCGAACGGGATCAGCTTTGCCACCAATTCCTAAAGGATGAATTTCACAAGAAGGTTGCCCTTCGGCAATAGACGGACAGATTTCTAACATATGTGCGCCCAAAACTGCCATTCTTTTTGGATTAAAATGATAGGTATAATCCTCCATAAAAGAGTTGCCGCCTTCTAATCCATCTGCCATTACTTTCATGGCGCGAACCAATGCCGCTGTTTTCCAATCTCCTTCAGCACCAAAACCATAGCCTTCTGCCATTAATCGTTGTACAGCAATACCAGGCAATTGGACCAAACCTGTCAAATTTTCAAACGTATCGGTAAAAGCCGTGAAGTCACCAGCTTCTAAAAAAGACCTTAGTCCAACTTCTATCTTAGCCGCATTCCTCAAAGATTCATATTGTTTTCCTTTTTTATGCAATACTTTCATGACTTTATATTCAGTCATATATTGCTCAACAGTTTGATCAATCTGTTTTTTTGAAACAGCGTCAATATATTCCACTAAATCACCCATCCCATAACCGTTAACGGCATAGCCAAATTGAATTTGTGCGGCTACTTTATCGCCCTCAGTAACGGCTACTTGACGCATATTATCTCCAAATCTGGCAATTTTCATGCTCTGAGTAGCTTTCCAACCTGCGGCTACTCTTGCCCAAACCGCTATTCTTTCGACCACCTCTGCGTCTTGCCAATGTCCTACGACCACCTTTCGATTTAGGCGCATTCGAGTATTGATAAACCCAAATTCTCGCCCGCCATGAGCAGATTGATGGAGGTTCATAAAATCCATATCAATATCCGCCCAGGGAATATCGGCATTGAATTGAGTATGCAAATGCAGCATTGGCTTAGTCAAAGTTTTCAATCCATTGATCCACATTTTTGCTGGAGAGAAAGTATGCATCCAAGCGATTAGTCCAATGCAATTTTCGGAATTATTGGCATCCTTACAGAGTTGGTAAATCTCGTCAGGTGTGGTTAGCAGCGCTTTATATTTTACCTTGACGGGAATATTTTTTGCTTTATTTAATGCCGTTGCTATTTTCTTGGAATGTTGGACGACTTGCTTTAGGGTTTCTGGGCCATAGAGGTGTTGACTGCCTGTGATGAACCAGATTTCGTAGGTTTTTAGATTTGTCATAAGTTAGTTATTCTTAGGAGTTAGGTCTAAGTTACGTTACGTCATGTCTTAGGATTTACGTCCTAAGTTACGCTATGTCACCCCTTTGTTTTTTTTTTAAGTTTGTTTTACTTTTGTCCGTAGTAGGAATCGGGGCCGTGTTTACGCTCAAAATGCTTTTGGATGAGCGTATCTTTTAAGCGTGGTGCTAATGGGTTAATTCCTAAAGAAAGGTAAGCCATTTTAGCACATTCTTCCAATACGGCTGAATTATATACTGCTTTTTGGACGGTCTTCCCCCAAGTGAAGGGTGCGTGATTTCCTAATAAAATCATTTCTACTTCTTCGTAAGACAGTCCTCTTTTTTTAAACTCATTGAGGATTTGAAAACCTGTTTCGTGTTCGTAATTTCCCTTTATCATATCGTCTGCCATGGGTGGGGCACATGGAATATCGACCGTTAGGTGATCCGCATGTGTTGTACCCATGATTGGAATGTCTTTTTGCGCTTGCGCCCAAGCGGTTCCATAAGTAGAATGCGTATGCACTACTCCACCGATATTTTCCCAATATTTGTATAAGACTGCGTGGGTTTTAGTGTCGGAAGATGGTCGCATCTTGCCTTCAACGGTATGCCCATCAAAATCGACAATGACCATGTCCTCTACTTTTAGATCAACGTAAGGGACACCACTTGGTTTGAT
>CALDTJ010000022.1 GCA_937924145.1 uncultured Saprospiraceae bacterium | reverse complement strand
CCAGACGATGATAACGACGGTATCTTAGATGTTGACGAAGACACCAACGGCGATGGCGACTTAACGAATGACGATACAGATTTAGATGGTTTACCAGATTACTTAGATGAAGACCCATTTGTATTTGTTCACATGAACGTAATGCTACAAGGGCCATTTGATAAGAATGAAGGGATGATGACGGATATTTTAAGACAGCAAGCGTTGATTCCATTAGTAGAGCCATACAGCAATATCCAGTTAGGTTTGTTCAAGCCGTTTGCCCACGTTGGAAAAGGTGGTGGTGAGACGATTACTGATCCATCAGTCTTAGATGATAAGGGCGAAAACTCTATTGTAGATTGGGTCTTCTTAGAAGTTAGAAATAGCTTTGATAATACGAAGATTGAACACACTAGAGCTGCTTTAATCCAGAGAGATGGAGACATCGTAGAGGTGGACGGCGAAAGCCCAGTGTACTTCCCCATAGCAGATGATGCAAGTTACTACATCGTAGTTAAGCACAGAAACCACTTAGGTATTATGACTCAAGATCCAATTAGAATGGATCGAAATATCTTAGATCCGATGGCATTAAACTTCTCTGACGATTCTACACCAATTCATGGTGAAAATGGAATGAGAGAGAAAGGATTTGACATCAAAGTAATGTGGTCAGGAAATACAGATGGTAACCGATATGTAGTCTATCAAGGCAGTGGAGTGGGGATCCCAGATACAGATGGTATCTTCTTTACTGTCTTTAGTGACGAAACGAATACGGAACTAAACGCTAACCATATTACAGTTGGCTATTACTTAAGTGATACCAATTTGGATGGAAAAGTACAGTTCCAAGGACTAGGAAACGATGGAGATAATAATATTTTCTTCAACGTCTTAAGTCACCCAGGTAACGTGAATTTCTTCACCAACTTCTTTATCGAAGAACAGGTGCCAGAAGCAAAATAAAAACACGGTATACGGCTGATGGTACACGGTATACGGTTGCATCGAATGCAAACCGTGAACCGTGAACCATTCACCGTGTACCATTTTTCATTCATCACATTAAAAACCTATATTAAAAACACTCATGGCGAGAATCATTTACGCACTAATCATTTTGATTATTAGTCAAACTAATCTCCCTGCCCAAGTAAAATTTTTACTAGATTACAATGCAAGAACGAGAGAATATACCGTATCAATGATGCCTGAAAGAACTTGGACCTCACCGAAAAATAAAACTGCAACAGGACAAGTGACCTTAAAAGCAACCGCAGGACAATTTTTTGTTAAAGACATTTACAGTCATGTCGAAAAGACCGATTGGATTCCATCTGGAAGGGTGAATACGCCGATTGAAAGTCCTAGGTATGATTACATTTTCTTTCGATTAAAAACACCAGGTTTAACAGAAATACCTTATCGGGCATTCCGACCAACAAAACTTTTTACCTTTACCTTAGAGGCAAATTGTGCTAGAGAAGTAATGTTAGTGAGCAATACAGAAGATGCATTTTTGCCACCAAATTCTAAGAGTATAAATATCGGTAATTCGATAGGTGCATTGGGGGCAAATGGAGAGGCGTATATAGGAAATATTAGTGATCTACCGATTTTCTGTCCTTATGCAGATCCACCAGTTACCGATAATAAAGTGATAGCAGAAACACCAGAAGTAGTTTCGTTAATTGATAAGACCTTATTATACCCAAATCCAACCGTCAATGAGGTGCAAATCACGTTGAATTGGTTAGGGACAAAAGGTACTAAAGAAATTTTAGCCTATAATACAGCAGGCGAGCTAGTCCGATTTTTTCAACAGGATTTCAATTCGGGCACAAATAGCTTTGTTTTAGATATCAGTGATTTTGACAACGGAATTTATAATTTTCAAGTAGTCGACGATCAACAAAGTCTGACACTCGGAAAAGTAATTAAAGTACAGTAGACTAGTTGCTAGTTGGGTTAGCAGTATTTTAAAAGAATAAATTTGTAAAAATTTGTTCTTTTAAAACTGCTAACCTAACTTTTAATGCTCTGTATTCGAGTTAGGTTAGCTATTTTCAAAACTTTATCCTTACGGATCAAATCTTGAAAAAATAGCTAACCCAACCGAGCGGTAACCAGCAACCAGCAACCAGACAGCCAGATTTCAGCTAATTACCGAAATCCGTACTCACATTAAACCAAAAAAAGAAGGGCGTATTTATACACCCAAAATAGAGCAGAAAGGAGTACATACGATAAAATGCTTTTTAAAAATCATTGAAATGCCAGTTTGAATTATTCTAGGAA
This sequence comes from uncultured Saprospiraceae bacterium, assembly GCA_937924145.1. Taxonomy (GTDB): domain Bacteria; phylum Bacteroidota; class Bacteroidia; order Chitinophagales; family Saprospiraceae; genus JAFMDF01. The sequence continues at coordinate 6,173 of CALDTJ010000022.1, read as the reverse complement.
GTATTCGTATGTCCCTTTTGCTTTTATTGAACCCAACCGCAGTCTTCGAACAAATACTCACCTAAAAAGTATTTACTCAATAGACCTTGAGCTTTGAACACTAAGGTCTTACCTATATATTTCAATAACAAACAGTCACCCATGTTTTACTGGGGCACTTTTAGTGCCCCGTAAATTTTGAGGAGACAACTCTTTTTATGGATAGGAATTGAGTATAGCTAATAAAAGAGGTGTTTTCTCAAAATTTAACGATTCAGAAAACACCTGCCCGTATGACATACAGTCGGGCGGGCTTATTTTCTTGCTCTACTCTTTACTTAACCCTTAAAATAAATGTCTCCTGAATAGTAACCAAACAAATAAAGATCACAACACTCAGTAACCATGAAAACCTTCTTACAAAGGACTGTTTTGTGCATGTACATATTATTGAGCGTAGGAATAGTCAAAGCAGCAAACAATGCTGAATCTATTACTACTGAAATCTGCTATAATGGAATAGACGATAATGGAGATGGTTTGGTCGATAGTGACGATCCGTTATGCCAAATCATCCGTGTATCGACGACGGCAGATGTAATAGATGGAGATGTCCAATCAGTCGTCCGATTAAAAAATGATCCAGGTCCAGATGGACTAATTTCTTTGCGAGAAGCAATCACTGCAACGCAATCCATATCAAGTCGGAGCGAATTTCATACCATAGGATTTGATTTAAAAAATTACGATCAAGGTCATTTTTATTATCAAAATGATGGGTTGGTGAATCAAGTCACCGATGCCAATAAAGTAAGAACGACTGCCATAGACGATTCTACCATTGATGATAAAGACGAAGACTTTCCAAGAAGTTGGTTCCAATTTTCGATTGATAGTCCCTTGCCGGCATTGAGTGATAATGTTTTAATAGATGGTTATAATTTGCGACGGTCACAGCCCAACGAAAATGAATTTGGTGCAACGCTGAACACAGCTATTCGAGTAGAAATAACGGCTAATGGAAACTTTCCAATTTTTACGATTAATCAAGCGGTCAACTTAGACAGTAAATTGATTATTAGGGGTTTATGTTTGAATGGTCCACAAGGAGTTATTCAGATTTCAGAAGGTGCTAATGGAGAAATCTGGCTCTACGGTAACTTTCTAGGTATTGCACCTACGGCACTTTCTGAGGTAAATAGTACCCAAAACATGATTAGCATTTCCAACTCAAATCGCCCAATAATTATTGGTAGTAATCGAGATGGAATCAATGATGAACAGGAGGTTAATGTAATAGCAGGTGTAGGCAATGGTAATGCTGGAATTCATTTAGAAAATACTCGACAAGTTACCATCAGCCAAAATTACTTTGGGGTCGGTTTGACGAGTAGGAATAAATTAAATGGCAATCAAGGAACGGCGATTAGTAGCAATGGTAGTAATAAAAATAAAATTCATAAAAATATTATTAGCTTTTTTGAAAATGGAATCAATTCCGTCAATGCCCAATCAGATAGTATTTTCTACAACTTAATTGGTACGAATTCTAACAATGAGAATAGCTCCGTAATTGCAGAGATGGGCGGAAATTGCACTAGTTGTAACGAAGTCAATATTTATAAAAACAGCATAGCAAATAGTTATATCGGTTGGAATTTTTCGGGCGTCAACAAGTCCCATTTTATTGAAAATGAAGTCTATAATAATTTAACCATAGGTGTTAATCTGTCCGAAACTTCACCCGATGGAATTGCCAAAAATGAAGAAAATTTTATTTATAAAAATACCATTCACGATAACCTGATTGGCATACTGATAGGTGGCGAATCGGATAATAACGCCTTGATACAAAATAGCCTATACAATCATGGAAGTATTGGTATTGACTTAATAGAAAGTGGAACAGAGGCCGATGGGATAAATGAAAACGATGGAAACGATTTAGATCAGGGCACCAATCAATTGCTAAATTACCCTACGCTTACGGTTACAAATTATACCATAACGGAAGCGACCATCCAAGTCAATTTGGATATTGACAATACCTTTTCAGATCAAGAAGGATATCGAATAGAATTTTTTGCGAATAGCTCCCCAACAGATCGCGGAGGAGAAATATACCTAGGATATTTGGATGCCGATGGAGATGTAACAGACGAGGAAATCACCTTGTTCTTACCCAAACCGGTAACAAGTGATTATCAAATAGCAGCGACGACTTCTATTATCAAATATGCTGCTTTCACGAACTTAGTTCCAGAAATTGCTTTTACCGCTACCTCTGAATTAAGCCCATCAGTTCCATTGCCAACTGCTGAAATTTGTGATAATAACCTAGACGACGATGGAGATAATTTGATAGATTGTGATGATCCAGATTGTGGAAACTATGATTTTGCAGGAGAAATAATAGGCGATGAAGCATTCTGTGAAGCTTTTGACCCAATGATGATTGAAAATGTATCCACACCTTTTGTCGATGATAGATTGCCCATAAGTTATCAATGGGAGCAAAGCACCAACGATGGCGAAGATTGGGACGAAATAGTAGGGGGAAATAGGGCAACTTATGATCCAACGCCTATTACTGTTAGCACAAAATATCGAAGATTAGTAAAAAAATATAGCTGTAATGATTGGCTAGTTTCCAATGTAGTGGAGAAAAAGGTAAAACCCATTCCAACGGCTAATATCCTGACTGCTCCAATGGAAAATGGCGCAAACTTATGTGCAGGAACAGCCTATGACTTTGCTGCTGAGGACGCAGGCGATTTGGCAAGTTATGAATGGAATTTTGGCGAATACGCTGATCCAATGACGACGACTAAAATAGCCCCAACAAAAATAAGTTATACGACTCCCGACAATATTTCAGCATTGGCTCAAGCGATTGTTTTGACCGTTGAGCAAGAAGGCTGCACCAACTCGGACACACTTACTTACAATATTCACCCATTATTACAAATCGCAGAAGTCAGCACTACCCAACCAACCACTTGCGGTGGTGCTGACGGAACGATTAAGGTGACAATGGAAGCAGGAGGTAGTAGTTGTGTATTTTTAAGTATTGATGGAGGAGACAGTTATTTGGCAAGTAATCAGTTGACTGTGAGTGATTTAACTGCGGGTGCTTATCATTTGTATCTTCGAGATTGTGTACAAGGATGTCCCGTTGATTTGGGCATTGTGACCCTTTCGGACCCAACGGCGATTCGAGCGAATAATGATGAAGTTAGTGGCTTTTGCCCTGGGGTCTTGTTTCAAGGAACAGTCGTGAATAATGATACACTAGGGAATAATCCTGTCTTTTCATTAGCTGCCGATGCGACTTACGGCAGAGTGACGATAGCGGACGATGGACGTTATACTTATACGCCGATTACCAACTCTTGTAATGCCGATCAATTTTCTTATCAAGTTTGCAACGGTAGTTCAGGATGCTGTGATTTTGCGGTAGTGAATATCACCTTTGGCGATAATCAAGCACCTACTTTTGGCGAATTACCAGTCGATATCACCATTGGGCTAGATGATGAGATTCCAGCAAAAGCAGAAGTGATGGCAGTAGATAATTGTCCATCCACATTCATAGATTTTGAGGAGGCGAGTACGCAAACAGACGACGATTGTGGACAATATGATTATGTGATTACTCGAACTTGGACAGCGAGTGACCAGTGTGGCAATTCGACTAGTCATGTTCAAACGATTAGCGTAGTAGACGAAACCGCACCAGATGTTTTTCGCATTCATACTTTACCGAATGGAAAAAAAATGATAGCAGGGGTAATGGAGTTTACCAGCGAACATTGGAAAACCGTTCACCTACCTTATAATTTTTCAGATAATCCCATCATTTTTACCCAATTAGTAACCAATAATGAGGAGACGACGGCAACCGTTCGAATGAGAAACGTTAGTCAGAATCAATTTCAGATAAAACTACAGGAGGCAGCCATTGACGATGGGACGCACCTAAAAGAAGAAGTAGCTTGGATGGCAATGGAAACTGGTGAGCAAACAGCTGATTTTCACTGGCAGGCAGATACCTTGTCGGTCAATCATAGTTGGGCGACCATCCGATTTGATAATAGTTTTTCAAACATTCCTTTACTATTTGCCAATATGCAAACCGTCAACGATGAAGATGCGGCGACGGTACGAAATAATAGTGTCAATTGGAATAATGGAAAAGTAAGAATTCAAGAAGAAAGATCATTGGATGACAACTTAGTACACACCGCAGAAACCTTGGGGTATCTAGCTATAGATGACGCAATTGATTTGCAGAACGAATCAGGAGAAGTCTTTGGCGAAACGGGCAAAGCAGCAGTAACTAGCGAATGGAAAACAATCTTTTTAGAGCAAACTTATAACAATCCTGTGGTCATAGCGAATAGTTTGACGATTGACGATTTTGATGCGGCAGCAGTTAGCATTCGATTTGTTACTTCCAAAAGTTTTCAAGTACGAGTAGCGGAGTGGTCTTACTTGGATGATATGCACTTGGCAGAGACCGTTGGGTATATGGTGATCGAAGGAAGTTTGCCACTAGAGGTGACGAATTTTTGTGATAATAATAGCGTAGAAATAGATTTTTCTAATGAATTAATTGCTTTAGACAATACAGGAAAAGTATTACCAATCAGTTACGACGAGCGACTAGGTTTTGTGGGGTCAGAGCAAGTTACTTTTCGGGAATGGTCGGCAGTAGATGCTTGTGGAAATATCGGCGTTGCGACACAAGAAGTCGTTTGTCCAGGCATTGCTTTTCAGGCTAAAACCATGCTCCAAGGCGCCTTATTAGGAAGTGATGACCCAACGCTAATGCGAGACGATTTGAGAAAGTTAGGTCTCATTCCGATGGTGGAGCCATATACGGATTTAGTAGGCTTTGAGCAAATTAGAGCCAATGGAGGAGAAGAACTAAAAGCGGAGTTGTTAGAGGTAGAAGGCGCTGACGCTATTGTGGATTGGGTATTTTTAGAATTACGAAATCGGTTTGATCGAAGCCATGTCTTGGCGACCACAGTTGGTTTGGTCCAAAGAGATGGAGATATTGTTTCCCATAGAGGAGATTCCTTATTGACCTTCCCCATTATTTATCAAAATGAATATTACGTTTCTGTTCGGCATCGAAATCATGTCTGTATGTTGAGCAATCGACCTCAGATTTTTACCAATAGAAATATTCCGATGTTTGATTTTGTCGATCCTAACACTTCGGGTACTTATGCAGGTACACAAATGGAGGCAATGAATGTGATGTGGTCAGGAGATGTAAATCAAGACAATTCAGTGATTTATCAAGGACCAAAAAACGATATTTTTGACTTATTTTTGAATATACTTTTAGATCCCGCCAATACCAAAAAGATTACCAATTACGTAAGCACAACTTATGCCTCAGGTGATGTAAATCTAGATGGCAAAGTAATTTTTCAAGGACCTAACAATGATCGTTCTGCACTATTATTCAACACCACTTTAGTCCATCCAGAGAATACGGACTACTTCTCCAACTTTATTCTTCAAATTGATGACAAAGGGGGCAATTAATTTACCCAATGTATTTTGTTAGAAAACATGGATTGGGCATAATTTTTGGAAATGTAAAGTTACCTCTCTGTTATTTCTTCCCCTTATTTTTATTAAATACTCCCTAGTACTTTATTGGTAATCGTTATGGTGTTGATAATCAACTGATTAAGGTTTTTTTATTGATTTCCCAAGTCTAAAAAAACAAAAAAAACTCAGCCCAACCTTATTTTATCAAGAATCATTTCGCAATAAAGTCTATTTTTTATTACGCTCCTCAATACGTTTTTATTCTCAAAAAATACGCTGTTACATTAATATATCGGTTCATTTATGGATGCGATTATTGTTTATATAAATCCCCCCTCAATTAACAACTACCTATGATTTTTTGAACAACAAAAAGTATACAAAACACTTACTTTTAACAAACCAACAGATAAAATGTCAAAGCAGAGAATTATACATTCATTTTTAATGATACTTTTTTTCAATGGAGTATCGCATACTGTTTTAGGGGAGAATCCACCAAAAAACAATTCCTATTTTACCCAATATATTTCTCAATTAAAAGCGGTTACTTTTAAGGGAACGGCTACCTTAAATACTCAAACAATTTCTGTTAGAATTGATAATGGAAATGATGACGTAGA
>CALDTJ010000021.1 GCA_937924145.1 uncultured Saprospiraceae bacterium | reverse complement strand
CGCCATAGCGGTGCTATGTCTGTAAGCCTCCCATCCCTTCGGGTTCAAAAGCTTACACTTTTTCATGCCTTGTCTAGAAAAAAAATATTTCCTCAAAATGACCACTTTATTAATTTATTTTGCCTTAATCAAAACTTTGCTTAATAAATGCATGAAGTAATTTTCTATGAAAAAACAACAACGGATATATTTAGATTATAATGCTACGACGCCTTGCGACCCAAGAGTAGTAGATGCGATGTTGCCCTATTTCTATGAAATGGCAGGAAACGCTGCCAGCAGAAGTCACCCTTTTGGTTGGGAGGCAGAAGAGGCTGTTAGTAATGCAAGAAATCAAATTGCGAAACTAATCGACGCAGAGGAACGAGAAATTGTATTCACATCAGGTGCTACGGAAGGGAATAACCTTGCCTTGAAAGGAGTCTTTGAAATGTATCGAAGGAAAGGAAATCACATCATCACCGTTGAAACAGAACATAAAGCTGTCTTAGATACCTGCATTCAAATTGAAAAAAGAGGTGGAGAAGTGACTTATTTAAAAGTCGATAAAGATGGTTTAATCAATTTAGAAGAACTAAAATCAGCAATAAAAGATACGACCATTTTAGTATCCATCATGTGGGCAAATAATGAGACGGGAGTGATGCAACCAATGGAAGAAATTGGAAGGATATGCGAAGAAAAAGGCGTCTTATTTTTTAGTGATGCTACACAAGCAGTTGGTAAAATCACAACCCATCCTAAGGAATTAGGTATTCACTTAATGGCTTTTACTGCGCATAAGATGTATGGTCCCAAGGGGGTAGGTGCCTTATTCGTCAATAGAAAAAGACCTAGAGTTAAATTGACCTCACAAATAGATGGTGGTGGGCACGAAGAGGGGATGCGTTCGGGAACACTCAATGTGCCTGGTATTGTTGGATTTGGTAAAGCGGCGGAAATAGCCCAAGCAGAAATGGAAGAAGAGGAAATAAGATTAAGTGAATTAAGGGATAAATTAGAAAAGGCTTTAGTCAATGAAGTTGAAGAATGTATGGTGAATGGAAGTACTAAATATAGAATGTCGCAAGTAACGAATTTATCGTTTCGTCACGTAGACAGCGAAGGCTTGTTGATGACTTTTAACCAGAATATTGCCGTTTCTACGGGTTCGGCTTGTACTTCTGCCTCTATGGATCCATCTCACGTACTGACTGCTATGGGCTTGGAAGATGACTTAGCAAAATCGTCTATTCGGTTTAGTTTAGGGCGATTTACGACGGAGGAAGAAATTGATTTTACGATAGAAAAAGTTATTGCAGGCGTCCAACAATTGAGAGCATTAAGTCCAGTTTGGGAGATGTTCAAAGAAGGTTTAGTTTAGGTTTTGTTAAAATTGAACCTTTTCTTTGTTGTGTATTGTTAGTATTGTAGATAAATTTGTTGAAAAGAAAATCATAAAAATAAATAGATATGTTATTTGTAGCAGATTCAGCGAAGGAAAGAATTCAAGAAGTCAAAGCAACTGAAAAGTACGACGAGAATTACTTTGTACGAGTAAGTGTGACAAGTGGTGGCTGTTCAGGTTTGTCTTATAGCATGGATTTCGATAATGTGGATAAACCAGACGATCAAGTATTTGAGGACAATGGCGTAAAAATCGTTACAGACATTCGAAGTATTTTGTATTTATTCAATACAACTCTAGAGTTTTCTGGTGGTTTAGACGGTAAAGGATTTTATTTTAATAACCCTAATGCAGCTCGGACGTGTGCTTGTGGGGAGAGTTTTTCTGTTTAAGTGCTGTTGTTTTTTATGGCTTCCTGATAATGGGATTTTTAGCGTTAATAGTGTAAGCCCCCTTCTGGTTTACATCATAATATTTTATTTCTGCGTCATCGCAAGTTGCTTTCCATTGTTTTATAGCCCAATTCGAATTGGAGCCATCAAAAATTATTTCTTCAAAATCGTAAATTTCTGCAAGTTGCTCAATATCAATTTTAGGGTTATTTTGTACTAATAAATAATCTGTAGAGAATTTATTTGCAGGCTTATGATTCTCTGATATCGGTTCATTAATTAATGTAATTCTAGTATCGAAAAACTGAATAAAATTATCAAATTTTTCCAGGTTAGACTTCTTCGTTCTTTCTTCATTAATTGGAATAATTTCTGGATCCCCTAATGCCCACCGATTATTTTGAGTAGTATATACATCCTCTTTTTCTGATAATTTTTCTGGAGCAAAAGCATAGATAGTATTACCGTCTATAAAGTCGATTGCACTTTTTTTATTGATGGAATAGATGACTATTTTCTGTTGGAGACTTTCTTGTTTCTTGTTTTGAACTTGAATACAGGAAATTAGAAGTATAGAACAAATGGGCATCATTATCCAACGCTTATTATATGTAAAAAACCATAGTGCAATTCCTAAAACAATTCCATAAAACAGCAGCACTTCGACTTGACTTATCCAAAAGCCAGATAATACGTGAAAAGGAAGTGATTGTATAAAGTCGATAGCCATATTTTGACCATAAATAATATAAGCGATTAATTGGCCGAGTAATCCTGCTAGAATACCATTGATATGACTTAGTATTAATAATAAAATACCTGCTTTCAGTAGAACTCCCGCTAGTGGAATAACGAAAAGTCCAGACAACCAAAAATATAATGGAACTTCATGAAAATAATACAAAATCAAAGGGAAAACCGCTAATTGAGCACTCACACCAACTAAAGTCATTGTCCAAATCTTATCCAAATATTTGTTCTTCGGAATCCACAATTTTCTAAATTTTTTAACAAAAAAGAGAATGCCTAAAACTGCTAAAAAAGAAAATTGGAAACCGACATCAAAAAGCGCGTAGGGATTCATGACCAGAATTAAGAATGCTGCAATGGCCAAAGAGTTGTATATATTGACGTCTCTCTGTATAACCATTCCTAAGTTTAATACAGAAAACATAATTGCAGCTCTTTGAACGGAAGGAGATAGGCCAGTTAATAAAGCGAATATCCAAATGCCCAATAAAGTAATAATCAATTTCATCCAATTCCATGATCGACCTTTAAAAGGCAAAAAAGCGAGTAGCAATAATAAAAATTCACTCACGATTCCTACGTGTAAACCAGAAACGGCCAAAACATGAATAGCGCCACTTTCAGCGTATGCAGCCTTTAATTCTAAACTCAGTTTATCTTTATAACCTAAAATTAAAGCGGAGGCGATAGCTACTTCTTCATCTGATTGAATATATTTTTCCAAGACCTGTAGATAACGACTTCTGATTTTATAAATAGTAGCCCAGAATACGTTTCCTTGATTAGATCTCAGAACTTTCCAATTTTGCTGATAGGCGAATGTTTGAAAGTGAATATTTTTAAAATAGAGATACTGACTATAATCAAAAGCATTCGGATTTTTAGCCTTTTGAATAGGGAAGATTTTACTTTTGACTAATATTTGGTCACCATATTCTACAGTTGGAGCGTCTTCATAATCATATAAATACACTAATAGATTTCCTTCACAAGTTTTTAATTTCTGTTCCTTAGCTGGGCTAATAGCCACCGTTTCTAACTCAATTTTTATTTTTCCATTTTTTGTTGTCGGTTCGTTTTGAACAATACCAATTAGGTGATTTTTTTCGACAATTTCTTTTTGGAAATGTTGTGCTTTCCGAGTATCATTCTGATAGTAAGTCATTTGATACCCGAACAATAAAAGGAAGATTTTAATAGCGAAACCAGAGACCCATCTCTTGGAGTAAGTACGTAATCGCCGATTAAAATAGAGTAAGGATAGAAAAGAAAATAGCAGAAGATAATTCATCAAGAAATGATGAACAGTTACTTTTTCTGCAAGGAAAATTCCTAGCATTAAAGGCAGG
>CALDTJ010000020.1 GCA_937924145.1 uncultured Saprospiraceae bacterium | reverse complement strand
TCCTACAGCCTCTTTGTTTATAGTACAAGGTGGCTGTTTCCTACAGCCTCTTTGTTTATAGTACAAGGTGGCTGTTTCCTACAGCCTCTTTGTTTATAGTACAAGGTGGCTGTTTCCTACAGCCTCTTTGTTTATAGTACCTAAAACACGGTGTCTGTGGGAAACAGACACCGTGTTGTTGACTACCCTACCTTTTCATCGGTAGATACCCAACCATCTAACAAATTGATGATTCGATCTCCGTATTGTGCATTTTTTTCAGAGTGGGTTACTTGTACTATTGTTACGCCATCCTCTTGATTCAATTTCTTGAACAACTCCATAATCTCTTCGCCTTGTTTCGTGTGCAAATTACCAGTTGGTTCATCTGCCAAAATCAGTTTTGGTTTACTGATAATGGCTCTCGCAATACCAACTAATTGCTGTTGTCCACCAGATAATTGGTTAGGGAAAAGGTCTTTTTTAGCGACCATATTAAAACGGTCTAAAACTTCTGCCACCATACTTTGGCGATCTTTAGATTTAACTTTTCGGTATAAAAGTGGTGTTTCGATGTTTTCATAAACGGTCAATTCGTCGATTAAGTGATAGGCTTGAAAAACAAAGCCCATATAGTGTTTATGAATATCATTTCGCTTTCTTTCTCTTAGCTTGTGAACAGGTTCGTCGAAGAAATAGTATTCTCCGTCTGTGGGTTCTTCTAGCATTCCTAGAATATTCAAAAGCGTCGATTTTCCTGCTCCACTCGGTCCCATAATGGTCACAAATTCTCCTTCTTCAATGGTTAAATCGACATTTTTTAAGATGTAGGTTTTACTTAAACCGCTACGGTAGTATTTCTCAATGTTTTTTAGTTGAATCATTTATTTGGTGATTGGTGATTAGTTATTGGTGATTCGATTTACACCATTTCATTTAATTAGAATAAAATATTTTATGTAACTTACGTTATAATTTTTATAAAAATGAACGCTTTTTCAAAGTACCAAAAAGAACGTGACAAGCCTGCTCCATCATTTTTGCATAGTGTTGTTCAAACTAATTTGGCAATACCATTACGAAAGTATCAAGAAAAATATACTGTCGTCATGGAATTAGATATGCGACTTCCACCCGACGATTGGTTTGTAGTACCAGACTTTGCAATTTTACCTAAAATGAAAACAGATTATCAAAACGATATTTTAGTTTTCACTTTACCACCTAATGGTGTAATTGATATTCTGAATGAGAATCAACCATTATCACACTTAATCGAAAGAAAAAATAAGTATTTCCAACATGGAGTTAAATCCTGCTGGATTGTTATTCCTCAATTCAAAAATGTTTATGTCTATTCTTCTCCAAGCAAGTATGAAATTTTCAAAGAAAATGATACGCTGATGGATAAAAATTTAGACCTCTCCTTTTCTTTAAAAGAAGTTTTTGAGTAATAGACTTTATTCACTTTTTAAAGTATCAGCAGGATTATTCTTAAGCACTCCAACCAATTTAGTACCAATCGTCAAAGCACCCACAATGCAGATCCCAACAGCAGATATAATTGCCGCAGAAACATTCACTCCATTATTAACGGCAAAAATCGTATCCATCAAAAAGCCAGCAAACCAAGCACCAATCGCTATTCCAATGATGCTGCCAACTCCAAAAATCAGTAAATAATGTTTGTTTAAAGTGATCGCTATACTTTCTGGGCTCGCACCTAATACCCTTCTCACTGCAATTTCTTTTGCTCTTTTTAAGAAATTCAAGGAAACCAAGGAGAATAGACCAGTCGCTGCTAATAATACACTTACAATTGCTAAAAATAAATTGATGTAGGCTACATTTTCACTAACCATGAAAGATTGTGCTAGCTCTTCATCTTGAAAATAAGCGTCAAATGGCTTATTCGGAAAAACGGCTTTCCATTTACCTTCTAAATAGGCCCTTGTCTCTACCAATTTTTCGAGCGGTGCTTTGACTTTCATCACTCGGTAACGATCTGGTTTTACAAAATGAAAAACATTGGGAGAAATGCCATCAAAAAGTGTCCCTCCATGAAAATCTTCTACTACACCAATGACTTTCTTTTTCCCGTTCATTTCTAAGGTTTGTCCTAAAGCAGAGGTCCATTGTTCCTGTTCCATCAATTTTTTATTGATGATAATGGCATCACTAAAATCTGTTTCTAAATTTTTATCAAAAGGTCGTCCTTCGATCAAACTCAAGTCCATCACTTTGAAAAAATCTTGTCCTACCAATTGTACTTGAGCATGTCGATTCTCTTCGGGTTTTCCAATATTCCACCACCAATTTCCAAAGCCCAAATTATTTCTGGACCCCGAAACACCTTGAATATCAGGGTTTTCTGTAATTGAATTTTTAAACTTCTCAAAAGTTGCACCTTCTCTAATGTCTATATTAATAATGCTATTCGTATTATATCCGTAGTCATATTTTTTTTGAAAATCTGCATTTTGAGCAAAAGTTACACAGGCAATAATCGTCACTACCGCATTGATGATTTGAAAACCAAGTAAAGATCGAACTAACCAACCATCTCCACCAAATTTTGCATTTCCTCTAAAAATTTGGGTCGGTTTGAAAGAACTAATATAAAACGCAGGGTAAGCACCACCTACCAAGGCGGTCAATAAAATAGCACCTACCAAAAAGGCAATCAAAGTAGGATTAGTTAAATAATCAAGACTTAATTCTAAATTCATGTAGGACCATAGACTATTGTATAGTGGTAAAAAATACTCTGCTAAAACGATAGCTAATGCACCCGCCAACAAACAAATGACCAATGATTCCCCTAAAAGTTGCATAGCTAATTGATTACGGCCTCCGCCCATGACTTTCCGAACGCCCATTTCTTTCAATCTTTTATTAGAAAAAGAAATCGTGGTATTCGTAAAATTCAGACAAGCGGTAAATAAAATCATCAATGCCATGACCCACGGCCCCCAATAAAATGCAGGATGGACTGCCTTTCGAATCCAATTATTATTTATGTCCAACCCTTTCATGAATACATCACTCATTGGTTGTAAAATATAATTCGCTCTTTTGTCATAAGGCACTCTTTCGTTTTGCAATGGAATGTATTGTTTGGAAATTTGCTCGGCAATGGCAACCTGATCATTTGGATTTTTTAACAATAAAAATGTAGCTGCTGCTCTATTGTCCCAATTCATTAAAGTATCTGGATAAAGCTTTTTCTCTACAAAATCAATATTTATTAATATCTCAGGAGTTAAACTAGAGGACTGTCCTTTAAGGTCTTCAAAAACACCTGCTACCACCATATTTCGACCGCCTGCTTCTTCGGGATTAAGCGTTAATACTTTCCCAATTGGAGACGCATCTCCAAAATATTTTTTGGCTTTTTTATAAGAAAGGAATAGGTTATTCGGGTCTTTCAAATCTGACTTATCGCCACTGATTAAATCAAAGGTAAATACCTCCAAAAAATTAGCATCAACAACAGAAATTCCTTCATTATAAACATCATCATTTACACTCACGACCGCTCCGATTCTATTGTATCTAACTGCCGCTTCTACACCAGAAATATCTTTGGGTGCTAAAGCTGCAATTGGGGTTGCAATATCAGCAGTTGCCCGACTATGACTAGGCGTATTGGCAATGACTCTAAATAGCCGATCATGATTGGCGTGAAAACTATCCGCTCCATCTCCTGATTGCCAATTGACAAAGGCAATCATGCTGCAAGCCAAGGCAATACCTAATCCAATAACATTAATCAATACATATCCTTTGTTACGGCTTATATGACGAAGAGCAATTTTTAAATAATTCTTAAACATGATAGTTGGGTTTTGAATGTGCTGATAATTTCTATTGCTAAAAGAGGGTGCCGAGTAAACAGTCGGGAAAAACTCGACACCACCCTTTTCAGGGATTTTAGCGATTCATTAAGTCGAAAATAAGGTCATTTGAATTGTATTTCTTCATACCTTTTCTTTTTAAGTCGAGTGATTTCTATTAACAACTATTTATAAAAAATAAATAACCTGTTGGTTCAACCTATTAATTTCAATGCCTATGCCAAAACATTAATCAATTGATTATCAACTATTTACAAAAACAACTAAAAAAGAGTGGTCAGAAATTATGTCCGATTATGGTCACTCTGTGTTCGGATATGGACGTTCAAGGTGAGCTAATTTTACAGAAAAAAATAAACATCAAAATTGTAAGTCACGCGGTAAAAATAAATATACCCACATTTAGCATGATTATTGTCTTTCAATGGATAGCCTCCAACGAATAAAATCCCCCCTTTGTCAAAATAATCATTAAAAAGATTATTCTAAATAACAAGTTTAGAAATACAAAGAGAGATGAATATTCTACAAAAATTTCATAACCTTTTTATACTTGGGATTCAGCCAGATCAGAGTTCAGCTGAAAAACGAGATATAATATTTACCAATCAAGCGTTGTTTGTGCTATTGATTAGCTCATTGTGTATTGGCATGGCAAACACCTTGATAGGTTGCTACCTACGAGTAATTGTACCGATGACAACGTTTATAGGGTTATTAAGTGTACTTTATTTTCAAAAAAATGCGAAGTACCATACTGCAAAGATTTTAGCCGTATCATTTCCGTTTTTTGCGGCCATTTTCTCAACAATCTTATTTGGTCCGCTAGCGAAAACTCAATTTTACCTTGGTGCAACTTTAGTTTTGAGTATCATTCTTTTTCAAGGAATCCAAAACCATCTAAAGATATTTTTGATTCATTTGCTTGGCATTGCTAGCATTCAATATTGGGTCTTTAAAATGCAGCCCATTTTCGACAATCAAGACTCTTTCTATTTGGGCATATTTAATTTATGTTTTATAACAATGTGCATTTTTATCACACTAGCCCAATTCAAGATTCATTATCATATTTATGAAGAAAAGGTATCAGACCTACTTAAATCTGTACAATTGCAATCAAGTGAATTGAAGATACAGAATATGCAAATAGAGCAACAAACTACTAGATTAATCGAAATCAATAAATCACTAAATAGAGAAATAACTGAGAAAGAAAATGTGAGAAAACAGTTGTTAAACTCTAATGAAGAGTTAGAAAGGTTTGCCTACGTAGCCTCTCATGACTTGAAAGAACCACTACGTACAATTGGTAGTTTCACACAAATTTTGCAAAGACAATTGGAACCTCAAGCACCACCCGAGACCAAAGAGTATTTTCATTTTGTGATAGATGGTGTAAAACGGATGTCTTATTTACTAGAAGATTTGCTAGCACTATCTAGATTGAATAGAGAATTTAAAGTAGCCCCCATCAATCTGAACAATGTTTTAGAAGTAGTCAATCTGAATCTACGCAATTTAATAGCTAAAAATGAGGGCCAACTAATCGTTGGAAACTTGCCAACAATCATTGGCAACAAAACTCAAATATCTCAACTTTTCCAAAATTTAATTTCCAACGGTTTTAAATTTAAAGGAGATGCGCCTTCTCGAGTAGAGGTTAATTGTATAGAAAAACAAGACTTTTTCGAATTTCAAATCAAAGACAATGGAATTGGTATTTCGAAAAAGTACCAAGAGCAAATATTCATTATTTTTAAGCGGTTACACACCCGAGATAAATACGAAGGAACAGGTATTGGTCTAGCTATTTGTAAGAAAGTAATCAAAAATCATGAAGGCCAAATTTGGATAGAATCCGAAGAAGGTAAAGGTACAACCATGTCCTTTACTATAGCCAAGCAAAAGCAAGTAAAAAGTAAGAAAATCAATCAAAAAATGCTAATTGAGGCTCAATAGTCCTAAGAAACCCTAAAGAATAAACCTACATTTTCTACTACTTCGACACCTTGTCTACAGGCGATTCACAAACATAAAAATAACAGTATATTACAGTATAATTTTTTTATCGTTACCAAAAGGTTTGTATGGTCCAACAAATGATTATTTTTGGCAAATCATTTAATCATTAATCGAACCTTCCAGAAAAAATATGCAAGTTAAACATTGGATTTCTGCTATTCGCCTAAGAACACTTCCACTTGCCGTAGCCAGTATAGGAATGGGCAGTTTTTTAGCTGCAAAAGATAATGTTTTCGACTCAAAAGTCTTCTTTTTAGCCGCTTTGACTGCCATTTTTTTGCAAATACTATCCAATCTTGCCAATGATTATGGAGACTCCGTTCATGGTGCCGATAGTGCAGAACGAGCAGGTCCTAAGCGTGCCGTACAAACAGGGGCTATTACCAAAAAAGCGATGAAAAATGCGATGATTTTATTGAGTATGCTATCACTAATCTCAGGTGTTATTTTGTTAACTTATGCCATCCAATCTCAGAAAGATTTTATGATATTTTTAAGTATAGGAATCGCAGCGATCATTGCGGCGATTACTTATACTAGTGGAGCGATGCCTTATGGATACCAAGGTCTTGGTGATTTATTTGTCCTAATATTTTTCGGATGGGTCGCTACTTTAGCTACTTATTATTTGCACGGACATACCTTTGAAAATCTATATATTTTGCCAGCAACAGCCCTTGGTTTATTAACGGTAGGCGTCATTAATGTCAATAATGTGAGAGATATTGAATCGGATAAACTAGCAGGAAAATACTCGATTCCTGTTCGACTAGGACGCAAAAAAGCAGTTATTTATCATTGGTCTTTATTAACTGGTGCTATAGTTTTGGCGACGGTCTTTGTACTTTTAGATTTTAGAGGTTGGCAGCAGTTTTTATTCCTATTAAGTATCCCTTTTTTATGGATCAATGGTCGAGCAGTGCAGACGAAAGTCGCAGCAATGGATTTAGATCCTTATTTAAAACAGATGGCTATTTCTACGGTCATTTTTGTGTTGACTTTCGGCATCGGACAATTATTGGTTTAGCTAGAAGACCATAAATAGATTAACACGGAATTTTTGTAACACGGAACTATACGTTGACACATAGCAAACGAGTCTCGTTCCGTGTTATCAATTTTCCGTGTTAAAAAAATACATATAGCACGTTTTTGAAAAGTCTTAAAATATATTGAGAAAAAACAACAAGATGAAATTAACTAGAATACCTACTTTCGAAGAAATCAAATTGGTCCACGATAGGATTAAACCATATATCAACCAAACACCTGTGATGAGTTCGACCGCTATTAACGAAATGAGTGGTGCAGAAATTTATTTCAAGTGTGAGAATTTTCAAAAAGTAGGGGCTTTTAAAATGCGTGGAGGGGCTAATGCACTACTAGCATTGACGGAGGAAGAAAAAGCAAAAGGCGTTGCCACTCACTCTTCAGGAAATCATGCCCAAGCAGTGGCCTTATCCGCTAAAAATCATAATGTTCCAGCCTACATCGTTATGCCCGAAAATGCCCCATCTGCCAAGCGAGCAGCAACGGAAGGTTATGGCGCAAATATCATCACCTGTGAATCAACTTTAGCCGCAAGGGAAAGTACCTTGGAAAAAGTAGTCGCAGAAACGGGCGCAACTTTTTTACACCCTTATAATAACTACGATGTCATCGCAGGGCAAGCCACTTGTGCCAAAGAGTTTATTGAAGAAGTCCCTGATTTAGAAATAGTTATGGCACCAGTCGGCGGCGGTGGCTTAATGAGTGGAACAGCTATTAGTACCAAAGCTTTATTGCCCAATGCACAAATAATTGGCGCAGAACCTAAGTGGGCAGACGACGCCTATCGCTCCTTCAAAAGTGGAAAAATGCAGTATAATACAAGGGTAGATACGATTGCAGATGGTCTTCGAACCAATTTAGGCGAGTATACTTTTGAAATTATTTCTAACTTAGTCGATGATATTATTACCGTTTCAGAAGAAGAAATCGTGGCAGCTATGCGCATTATTTGGGAACGTATGAAAATCATCATTGAACCAAGTTGTGCCGTTCCATTTGCCGCTGTTTTACAACAAAAAGAACGATTTGTAGGCAAAAAAATAGGGATTATTATTACTGGTGGAAATGTGGATGTGAATAATTTGCCTTTTTAGTAGGGAATATATTCAGAAGTGAAGTTCAAGACTAGACGCTATTTTACCACAATAGTCACATAGTAAAAACACATAGTTCACAATAGTTTTCTTAGTTAGATGTTGACCTAGCAGTAGCATTTTCTCATAGCTAGACTTTGACAAAAACTTTGTTTTTTCATACAAGATTGTAATATAAAAAAGTACCAAAATCTTGTCAACGTCTAGAATTCGTGGGTAAATAAAT
>CALDTJ010000019.1 GCA_937924145.1 uncultured Saprospiraceae bacterium | reverse complement strand
GGTAAGATATTCAAAGTACTGATCGCATTATGAATTTTAATACCTTGGTATCTTTGACGAAAGTAAATATGCGTTACTCCGTTGTGTTCACTTTTCAGCACATTATCAATCGTAATATCAGCGATATCTGATTCTGTTAATTCCCACTTAGTATAATTTTCTTTTAAAAATTGTTTAGCGGAAGTAATTGCTTTTTCATGTTGTCCAAAAATAGTAGCAGACAAAAAAAGACTGGCAAGTAGTAAGTAGAATTTTCGATGCATTCGTCGTATAGATTTATTTTAGATGATGATTTTATATTAATGACTATTTTCGCACAACTCAGAGAGTTGTGTTACGGTGTACCGTCGAAAGTAACACAACTCTCTGAGTTGTGCCTTAAGTTGCTACTTCAACCCTAATTGGATAGAATCGAAGAAAAGTGCTTTTAATCTTTTTTGAGGTTGATTAACTTAACGGATTGGAAATGTGTATAGATGCCAAAAGTAGGTATAAACTATAGCTTTTTATACAGGATTGATACCAACTAATTACTCTTTATCCGACAAAAATGGAATTTTTACAATGTTATGGAGCTAAACTGTCTTTGGTTTTACTTTTTCGGCACTACGGCAAAAACTGTGGGTTATTGTTTTTTGGTGTAAAGAAAGAGGTGCTTACAAAGCACCGCTTTCTATGGTGCTCGCAGAAAGCGGTGCTTTGTAAGCATCTCTTTCTTTTTGGTTGATATAAAAATATATTTGTTCTATAAAAAGATACTCATAGTTTTCACCGTAATACCACTTTCTCAAAGAAATGAATCCACTGCCTACTGTATTAAGGTTTTACAATAATCTTTGGCACCTCGTCAACATTCCAATCAATGACCAATCCACCTGCTAAACTCTGTGCTTTCTCTTTCCCATAAAGTAATTCCGTCAAATATAAGGCTGCTTCAAAAGATTTAGCACCACCTGCCGACGTAATATATTTGCCATCATGCACAAATAAAACATCTTCTCTGACATCTAAATGTGGAAACATCGCTCTCATTTTTCCTATGTCGCTGGGGAAAGTCGTTGATACAGAATTGTCTAAAAGTCCAGCCTTCGCCAACACAAAAGCACCGTCACAATGAGAGGTAATATAAGTAGCGTTTTTATCTACCTCCTTGACAAAATTTATCATCGCAGCATCTTCCAAGTCTGTATCCAAATGATGTTCAGCACTAGGGACTACTAGAATATCTATTGGTGGTAAATTACCTGAAGTATAGTCATAATCAGGCAGTAACCGAATGCCTTCAAAAGTTGTTATTGGATTCAAGGTGTTGGCTACCAAGAAAGTATTCATTGCTTTGATGCTATCTCGAAAAATAGTGTGTTGAAAAATATCATAGGGCGCGGTCAGCTCTGTATTGAAAACTCCATCCATGATTAGAAAAGCAACATTGTAGCGATCTTTTTCTAATTCAACTTTCCGTTTTTTTACGATTATTTCGGATGCATTATTTACTACTTTCGTTTCTTTTGGTGCTTGACAGCTAAAAATAATTAGAAATGATAAAAATAGAAAATAGTATCTCATGATGTGAGTTTTGTGGTTAAGGAGTCAACAGCAGAAAAGATTAACTCTTTTTTAAAATAACATTATCAATCAATCGGATGTCCCCTGTCCAAACGGCCGCACAAACAACTACATAATCGGAGTCGCTCATTTTTTCAATAGCTTGCAAACTATATCCGTCTACTATTTCTAAATATTCAGGTTTGAAATCTGGTATTTTACTTAGTTGGTCAATCGCTTTTTGTTCTACTTGTTTGATGGTCATGCCCTCTTCCAACCAATCATTTAATTGGTGTAATATCTTAGAAATGATAGGTGCATTTTTTCGATTCTCTTCCGTCAATCGTACGTTTCTAGAACTCAATGCTAAACCATCTTCTTCTCTAATTATTGGACAAACAACCAATTGGGTTTTAGATGCCAACTGATTTAGCATGTGTTGAATCAACGTGAATTGCTGAAAATCTTTCTGCCCCATATATAGGTTATCAGGTTCTACTATATCCAATAACCGATAAACGACTTCTACGACACCATCAAAATGCCCTGGCCGAAAATGCCCTTCCATTACCTTATCTACTTGGCCAAAATCAAACATTGGTATATGTAAGCCCTTTGGATATACCGCAGATACCGTTGGATAGAAAAGCACATCATTGTCTAAGCCTACTAAGATCTCAATATCTTGCCCTTCCGTTCGTGGGTATTTTTCCAAATCTTTTGGGTCATTGAATTGGGTGGGGTTGACAAAAATACTGCACACACAAATATCATTCTCTGCCTTCGCCCTTTTTATTAAAGAAGCATGCCCTTCATGCAACGCCCCCATAGTTGGTACATAGCCAACCTTTAACCCTTTGGCTTGCTCACTCTTTAGATACCTTTTTATAGATTTGACTTCCTTAAATAATAGCATATAATAGATTTAAGTGTATATTTTTAATATAGCATTCACTTTCAAGCTTCATTCTAAAAACGAACAGCAATTTGTAAAAAAAGTATCAATTTGCCTAAAACCCGAGCTAATTAGGAATATTAACTAGAGTTTAACGCACATTGGAGGGCACAAAATAGTAAAAAGTGCCTTTTTTTTGCTATTTTTGCAGTCCTGTTTAAAATTAGATGAACTAAAATTTTGGGCTAACTAATGTGCTAGAATTCCCAATTTTTATAAGAAAGTCGTTTACAACAGCAAAAAGAAGATTCAAAAAAGCGAAAGTTATCATTTGAATTTTCTAAGCGTTATTTGGTTCATCAGGAGTTTTAAACTTTCATGTAATAAAAGACTTTTGAGAAAACCACATTTGTTCAATAAAATATTGGTTTGAATGAGTAAGACGAAGGTTTTGATTGTAACCCAGGAGATGACCCCTTACACGGTCGCCTCTGAAATCTCTGAAATTGCTAGAAGACTGCCTCAGCATATTCAGGAACAAGGCATGGAAATTAGAATTTTAATGCCAAAATTTGGAACTATTAACGAAAGACGACACCGTCTACACGAAGTAGTTCGACTCTCCGGAATGAATATTATTGTCGATGACGATGATTTCCCACTAATTATTAAGGTTGCCTCTGTTCAAGGAGCTAGAATGCAAGTTTATTTCCTTGACAATGAAGATTTCTTCAAGCGTAAAGCTATTTTTGAAGACGGAGATGGCAATGCTTTTGAAGACAACCCTGACAGAATGATTTTCTTCTGTAAAGGAGTAATCGAAACGGTTAAGAAATTTGGTTGGGCGCCTGATATTGTCCACTGTCATGGTTGGATGGCTAGTTTAGTCCCTCTCTATTTGAAGACGGCTTACAAGTCTGAGCCATTGTTCCAAGATTCTAAAGTCATCACTTCAGTTTATAACAATCCTGTTAAGAATGTATTCTCTGAAGACTTTATTACCAAAGCGTCTATCAACGACTTGGAAAAAGAAGATTTAGTAGCGTTTAACGGTGCAGATGGCATTTCTCTAATTAATGGAGCAGCAGCTTTTTCTGATGCTTTAATTGTTGGAAGTGAAGGAAATGAAGATCCTGTTATCGAAAATGCTCAGAAAGCAGGGAAACCAGTTTTGGAACACCAAAGTCCAGAATCTTATTTATCAGCTTATGTTAACTTCTACAAATCTTTATTAGAAAAAGAAGAAACTGTATCCTAGCAGATACTTGATATAAATTATTTAAGCGAGGAATAATGAGCATCCAATATGCTCTATTATTCCTCGTTTTATTTTGTGGGCAACCTAAATGCTTAAAAGCGCACCACATTATATAGCTATGTTAATCTTATTTTAAGATTTTACTAAATAGCTACTAAAATTAAAAATTAGCAGTACCATTGTGGAATTTTTGGATGGGCATTTTCAAAATGAGGTTATATCCAAGCTATCACCGAGTACTTAATAGCAAAAACAATGAGGCATAAAAGTTTTCAATTGATTATACTTATGGCATTTGCTGCCATATTTTCTTGTTCTGACCCAGCTGTAATTGGTTCGGAGTTATTGCAAGAAGATCAAGCCAATTTACAATTTACGGATGAGCTTTTAGTTCAGGCTAAAACAGTTGAAGGCGAACCATTACAAACTTTTAGCCCCTTCCTTTCTTTACAATTGAATAGGCACCCTTTCGGTAATTACGCTGACCCTTTGTTGGGAACAACTAAGAGTAGCATTTATACTCAAGTAGCTTTAGGGATACAAGCTGCACCTGAAAACGAAATTATCTCCTTTGATTCTGTTGTCTTAAGTTTAGCTTATGATACGCTTGGTAACTATGGAAATCTTAGTGAAGAATTTGATATGGATGTTTTTCTAGTAGAGGAAGAGCTCATTAGTACAGAAGATTATTTTTCTGATCAAACTTTTCAGACTGGTTCTACTCCGATTGGTTCGCTTAAATTTACTCCTGCAATAGAAGAAAGAGTAACAATTACTGATTTCTCTAATGGTAGTGATTCAACAGTTTCGGCTGATCCTCATATTAGGATTCATCTGAATGATGAGTTCCAAGATCTTTTTAAGCAAGATACTGCCGTCTTTAGGATTGATTCGCTTTTAAAAAATCGAGTAAAAGGGATTCATTTGGCACCTGCTGATAATTCAAGTACCGCAGGAATAATCAATTTCAATTTTAATAATAGTATTAGTAAAATAACTTTTTATTATAAACAAGGAGGAAGAGACGTCCAAGAATTTGAATTAGATTTTAACATCGGTAATCCTGGACGAACCCTGAATTTTGAGCAAGACTTTTCAGAAAGTATTGTTAGTCCAATTATCGAAAATGGTGCTGATAGTCTAGTATTTATTCAAGGCTTAAAAGGCTTTAATGCAGAAATAACTTTCCCTGATGTCGAAGATTTTCGAAATATCGTAGTCAATAAAGCAGAACTAGAATTAACTGTTGCTGATATAGCAACGAATGATACTAGCCTTTATTCATTGACGCCTCAATTAATTGCCTCTTTTGTCAATAGTGAGGATAATGCTATTCTTCCAGATGTTCGATCTGCCATCTTTGCCAATAATCCCATCAATTCTGCAGTTTTTGGAGGAGTTCCTGAAATCGTAGAAGTCAACGGTGTTTCTTTAGTTAAATATCGAATTAATCTTTCAAGCTATTTTCAACAAATCATCGAAGATAGGGCTGATAATAGTATCACTCTTTCTGCAGGTACAGAACAGACAACTTGGTACTTCCAATTGCCTCCTAAACCTATTGATCCTTCAAGAGTTATTTTCTATGGGCCTAATCACCCTCAATATCCTCTAAAGCTGAACTTGACCTATACTAAATTATAAATCTTCTCTTTTAGACAAGTAGAAAAAGGGTTCATTTAGTGAATAGAAAGTACACTAAATGAACCCTTTTAATTTTAAAAGTGTATAATTTAAACACTTCCAATTCAAACTAATCTTCAATTACAAGCAATTTAGGCATAGTATTCACTGTTTATCTTCTTTAGAATTTCCAATTAATTATTTAATCAATAATCCCCGACAACATGTGTGGCATCGTAGCTTATTTAGGTAAAAAACAGGCATATCCGATCTTAATTAAAGGTCTAAAAAGACTAGAATATCGTGGATATGATAGTTCTGGTATTGCCCTAATAAATGGAAAATTAAACGTTTATAAAAAGAAAGGAAAAGTCCAAGAATTAGAAAATTTTGTTGATGGTAAATCCATTGATGGAACTATTGGGATAGGTCATACTCGTTGGGCTACTCATGGAAAACCGGACGATATTAATGCCCATCCGCATACTTCAAGTAGTGGACGATTGACACTAGTGCATAATGGAATTATTGAAAATTATGCTTTATTGAAAGAAGCACTGAAAAAACTAGGACATGACTTCAAAAGTCAAACAGATACCGAAGTCTTAGTCAACTTGATTGAAGAGATTCAGAATGCTGATGGATTATCCTTGGAAGAGGCGGTCAGGGTTGCTTTAACTAAGGTCGTTGGAGCCTATGCGATTGTGGTCATGGATAAAAATGAACCTGATAAATTAGTTGCAGCTCGTCAGTCTAGTCCTTTAGTGGTAGGTATTGGAGAGGATGAGTTTTATTTAGCCTCTGATGGTACTCCTATTGTAGAATACACCAAAAAGGTGATTTATCTAAAAGATGAAGAGATTGTAACAGTAAATAGAAATGGAGAAATTTCTATCAAATCCATTAATAATGAACTTCAAACCCCTTTTATACAAGAATTAGAATTAGAAATTGAGGCATTAGAAAAAGGAGGATATGACTATTTCATGTTGAAGGAAATACACGAGCAAACCAAAACAATTGCGGAGTGTATGAGAGGTCGTTTGAACGCTGAGGAAGGCTGGGTTAGATTAGGAGGTGTCAAAGAATTACAAGAAAAAATGTTAGCGGCCCAACGATTTATTATTGTTGGCTGTGGTACTTCTTGGCATGCAGGTTTACTAGGTGAATACTTATTCGAAGATTTAGTGCGAATTTCTGTAGAAGTAGAATATGCCTCTGAATTTAGATATAGAAATCCCGTTATCACAGATAAAGATATAGTGATTGCTGTCTCTCAATCTGGAGAAACTGCGGATACATTGGCTGCCCTAAAATTAGCAAAAGAAAAGGGTGCTTTGACATTTGGAATCGTAAACGTAGTAGGTTCTTCGATTGCTAGATTTACAGATGCTGGTTGCTATATTCATGCAGGCCCAGAGATCGGTGTTGCCTCTACGAAGGCTTTTACTGGTCAGGTGACCTTATTAACCATGATGGCACTCATGTTGGCGAAAGAGAAAAAATCTATTTCTGATGCCTATTTTAATCAATTAGTGGCTGAATTAGGCAAAATTCCCGAAAAGGTGGCAGAAGTATTAGCCATCAACCCACAAATTGAGTATATTGCAGCTGAAATAAAAGATGCCCCTAATGCATTGTATCTGGGAAGAGGCTATAATTTCCCCGTTGCACTCGAAGGAGCCTTGAAATTAAAAGAGATTTCTTACATCCATGCTGAAGGTTATCCTGCCGCAGAAATGAAACATGGCCCAATCGCTTTGATTGATGAAAATATGCCAGTTATCGTAATTGCGACCAACAAAAGTGCTTACGAAAAAATTGCCAGTAATATTCAAGAAGTTAAAGCTAGAAAAGGTATAGTTATCGCCATTGTCGCTAAAGGTGACAAAGAAATTAGCAAAATTGCAGACTATACTATCGAAATACCTGAAACGGAAGAACCATTAACACCTCTAATTGCCTCCGTTCCACTTCAACTTTTATCTTATCACATTGCTGTTTTGCGGGGTTGTAACGTTGACCAACCTAGAAATTTAGCAAAATCAGTAACTGTCGAATAAATACTAAAAACTATGATGGTAGATAATCCATTAAATATGGAATACAATTCTCAAAGAGAATTATTAGTTATTCCAGAATATGGTCGAAATATACAAAGACTCATCTTACACGCAAAGACGATTGAGGAAGATGAAAAACGACAAGCTTTTGTAGAAAGAATGATTGATTTGATGTACCAAATGCATCCACAAAATCGAAATATTGAAGACTACAAAGAAAAATTGTGGAAACACGTTTTCAGAATTGCTGAATACGACTTGAAAGTGACGCCTCCGAGTGGAATAATTCCAACTCCTGAAGACATAAAAAAGCGTCCTGAAATCGTTCCATACCCTAAATCTGAGGCTAGGTTTAGACATTATGGCAACAACGTAACTCAGCTTATTAAGAAAGCTGTTACGATGGAAGAAGGCCCTATTCGGGCTGGATTTACCAAAGTAATTGGTTCTTATATGAAGTTAGCTTACAAGACTTGGAATAGAGAACATTTTGTCAGTGATGAAGTCATTAAAAATGATTTATTAACACTTTCTGAAGGAAACTTAGTTTTAGCTGAAGAAATTTCTATTGACAATTTAGCAGACGCTAGAAAACGTAAGAAGTCGAATGACAACTACCGTGGAGATAGAGATCATAGAGACCGAAATGATCGAGATAATTATCACAGAGGTGGTGACCGTTACTCTAACAAGAGAAGAAATCATGGTGGTGGTAGAAGACGATAATTTATTTTCAAAAATATATCTAAAAGGGAAGGCAGCTGTCTTCCCTTTTTTTGTTTCTGGATTTTACTAACTGATGTCACGCAATAAAAGACTATGAAGTAGTCTAACATGAATAGCCCAGTATGAAATGCTGGGTTTCGTAAGTGGTCGATAGCCTCTAGAACTACGGAGTAGTTCAACTACTTCGTAGTTAGTAATCGCCCCCTATTTCTTCCGTAGATTTACATCTACGGCTATTCATTTTCAAATCTTTCAGATTTACTGCGTAACATCTTACTAATAATATTTTAGTCTGGGCAAATACGCTTGATTTCTTTACGAATACTAGTCTTTTGCTAGGTACAAGCAGAAAAGTGCCCATCTTTGTCTCATCGAATTCAATTTTTTGCTTATAATCAATTTAGGAGAGGAGTAGGGATTTTGGCACAACTCTCTGAATTGTGCCAAATTATAGCGTTTTACCTCATTCTAGGTATAAGCGAATTTTTTAAAAGAATAAAAGCAAGCCTTTTATTTTTGTATCCCCAAGACTATTTTATCTTTGGGGGCAATTGAATCGGAGTATAAATTAAACTTCAATCATTATCTTTTTAGAGCTATAATAAAACTACACCAATGCCATCAGAATCGTTTAAAGTTGTGGGCGGAAAAAAACTCAAAGGTAGCATCGTACCACAAGGTGCTAAAAACGAAACCCTCCAAATATTATGTGCTGTTTTACTAACAGACAAAAAAGTCACGATCACCAATGTGCCTGACATTTTAGATGTTCGACGCTTAATCGCACTCCTAAAAGGATTGGGCGTTAAAGTAAAGCGTAAAGCAGAAAATATTTATACTTTCCAAGCTAAAGATGTAGACCTAGATTATTTTGAATCGCCTGAATTTCAGAAGGATGCTAAGAAGATTCGGGGATCAGTTATGCTAATTGGCCCTTTATTGGCTCGATTTGGAAGAGCATTTTTACCTAAGCCTGGAGGAGATAAAATTGGTCGTAGAAGATTGGATACCCACTTTATTGGTTTTCAAAAATTAGGAGCGATTTTTAATTATGATGATGAAAAAAGTTGCTACTATATTGAAGGCTCAAAACTGAAAGGGACTTTCATTCTAATGGATGAAATCTCTGTTACTGGTACGGCAAATGTTGTGCTAGCAGCGGTGCTAGCCAAAGGAACTACTCAGATTTATAATGCAGCCTGTGAGCCATACTTACAACAACTATGTAAGATGCTTAATCGAATGGGCGCAAAAATTTCAGGCATTGGTTCTAATCTATTGACCATAAAAGGTGTTAGCAAGCTAAAAGGTACTGACCACCGAATTTTGCCTGACATGATTGAGATTGGTAGTTTTATCGGCTTAGCGGCTATGACAGGCTCTGAGTTGACAATCAAAGATGCTGCCGTCAAAGAATTGGGAAATATTTTGTCTGTTTTTCGTAGAATGGGCATCCAAATGGATATTCAAGGGGACGACATTTATATTCCACCGCAAGAACATTATGAAATTCAAACGTTTATTGATGGTTCTATCATGACGATTTATGATTCGCCTTGGCCTGGTTTTACACCTGATTTGATGAGTATTATTTTAGTGATGGCGACACAGGCGAGAGGGAGTGTTTTGATTCATCAAAAAATGTTTGAGAGTCGCTTATTCTTTGTGGATAAGTTGATCGATATGGGTGCGCAAATTATTCTTTGTGATCCCCACCGAGCGACTGTTATTGGTTTAGATAGAAGGTATGCGCTGAAAGCTATAGAAATGACTTCTCCTGATATTCGAGCAGGTGTTTCCCTTTTAATTGCAGCTATGTCTGCCAATGGTACAAGTACGATCCACAATATTCAGCAAATAGATAGAGGCTATCAGAATATTGATAAACGACTAAACGCACTTGGAGCTGATATACAAAGAGTAGTTATTAGCTAATTCATTAAACATACTGTATCAAAATAGGTTGTTATTGAAAAGATTAATAAAGGTGTATGATAAATCAACATCAACTTAGGACTTGCTAATATGGCTCTTACTTGAACCACAAAGAGACAAAGCACACAAAAGAGTTTTCACAAAGATAAAATTCACTTTGTGAAAACTCCTTTGTGTGCTTTATACCTTTGTGTTTTAAAGGTAAGCGTAATATGCTATATCCTTTTTTCTAATTTGTCACATACTTTAATAAAAAATAAGCAGTGTAAAGTAAACTATGGCGACTACAACAAAAAAGGTTTCTAAAAAGAGAAAAAATCCATTCAAAGGGGCTCCTGAACCAGACTTCATAGAAGTGATTAGTTCGAGGGTACATAATTTGAAAGATGTTAGTATAAAAATCCCGCGTAATAAATTAGTAGTTATTACAGGGATTAGTGGAAGTGGGAAGTCTTCTCTTGCCTTCGATACCATCTATGCAGAGGGACAGCGTCGATACATGGAAACCTTTTCTGCCTATGCTCGCCAATTTATCGGGGAAATGGAAAGACCCGATGTTGAAAAAATCCTAGGCTTAAGTCCAGTTATTTCTATCGAACAAAAGACCGTCGGTAGAAGTCCTCGCTCAACGGTTGGAACGATTACCGAAGTTTATGATTTTCTTCGTTTATTATATGCCAGAATTGGAGAGGCGCACTCTTACAAGACTGGAAAACGAATGGTGAAGTACACCGAAGAGCAGATTCTTGAGCATATTTATGATAATTTTACTGGTAAGAAAGTCTCTGTTCTCGCCCCTGTAGTTAGAGGTAGAAAAGGACATTATAGAGAATTATTTGACAGTACTAGAAAACAAGGATATACCAAAGTTCGAGTAGATGGTGACATCTTAGATATAGAACCTCGAATGCAAGTAGATCGATACAAAGTACACGACATTGAAATTGTTATTGATCGACTGAAAGTCAATGAAGAACGTCGAGATCGTTTGGTAGAATCCCTCAAAACTGGTATGCGTTTAGGTAATGGCCTGATTATGTTAATGGATAATGAATCCAAAGAGATTTATCCATACAGTCGTCATTTGATGGACGCAGAGTCTGGTATTTCTTACGAAGAACCTTCTCCCAATACATTTTCTTTTAACTCCCCTTACGGCTATTGCCCTAATTGTAAAGGACTTGGGAAAGTAGATAAAGTCGATCTAGAAAAGGTGATGCCTGACAAGACTAAATCTATTGACGAACAAGGAATTGTGCCTTTCGGAGAAGTGAGAGACACCATGAATTTTAAGCAATTAAAAGCAATTGCTAAAAAATATAAGTTTAAGTTTTCAACACCAATTAAGGATATTCCTGAGGCGGCGATGAATACGATTTTATACGGCGGCGATGATAGTATTCAAGTCAATTTGCGCTATGGCAAAAAAGATTATAGCTACGATTTAGCTTTCGACGGTTTGGTGAAAATGTTAAGCCGTTGGTATGCGGATACCTCTTCTGAAAAAATTAGAAGATGGGCAGAAGAATTTATGATCGTCGATAAATGTCCCGAATGTCAAGGGCAAAGATTAAAACAAGAATCCCTACATTTTAAAATAAAAGGAAAAAATATTTCAGATGTTTCTGAAATGGATTTAGTGCCTTTAAGTGAGTGGTTAGAAGGCATTGAAGATGATTTATCGGAAAGACAGGCGGTTATTGCTAAGGATATTTTAAAGGAGTTACGCTTACGTTTAGGATTTTTGCTACACGTAGGATTGACTTATTTATCCCTAAATCGTCCTGCCAGAACGCTTTCTGGTGGAGAGGCTCAACGAATTCGTTTGGCTACTCAGATTGGTTCTCAGCTAACGGGTATTACTTATATTTTGGATGAGCCAAGTATTGGTTTACACCAAAGAGATAATCAAAAATTGATTGAGGCACTGCGCGAATTAGCAGAAATCGGCAATTCTGTTTTAGTGGTCGAACATGATAAAGACATTATGTTGGCCTCTGATTATTTGATTGATTTAGGACCTGGTGCTGGGAAATTTGGGGGTGAATTGGTAGGGGAAGGCATTCCAAAAGATTTTATTAAAAATAAAACGATTACGGCTGAATATTTAAATAATGTTCGGCAAATAGAAATTCCTAAAAAGAGAAGAAAAGGAAGTGGTGAAAAATTAGAACTAAAAGGCGCTACGGGGAATAACTTAAAAAATGTCAATCTGACTGTTCCTCTAGGTACTTTTACTTGTGTTACAGGTGTTTCTGGAAGTGGAAAATCTACGCTTATCAACGAAACGCTTTATCCCATTTTGCGACAACATTTTTATAAAAGTCGTAAAAGACCAATGCCTTATAAATCTTTCAAAGGATTAGATCATTTGGATAAAGTAATTGAAATTGACCAATCGCCTATTGGTAGAACTCCTCGTTCAAATCCTGCTACTTACACGGGTGTTTTTACAGAAATTAGAAAGTTATTTACCAAGCACCCTGAGTCTTTGATTAGAGGATACAAGGCAGGTCGTTTTTCTTTTAATGTCAAAGGCGGTCGTTGTGAAACTTGCCAAGGTGCAGGTAAACGAGTTATAGAAATGAATTTTCTACCTGATGTACAGGTAGAATGTGAAACGTGCTTAGGCAGACGCTATAATCGAGAAACTTTGGAAATTTTGTACAAAGGAAAGTCGATTAGTGATGTATTAGATATGTCAGTGGACGAGGCAGTGATTTTCTTTGAAAATATTCCTAAAATTTATCGAAAGATGAAGACTTTGCAAGAAGTCGGTTTAGGATATATTTCGCTTGGTCAGCAGGCTACTACCTTATCGGGTGGAGAGGCACAAAGAGTCAAATTATCAGAAGAATTATCGAAAAGAGCTACGGGGAAAACCTTATATATTTTAGATGAACCTACTACGGGTTTACACTTTCAAGATATTCAGCACTTGCTAAATGTCTTAAATAAACTAGTGGAGAAAGGTAATACCATCGTCGTCATCGAACACAATATGGATGTCGTAAAAGTCGCTGACCATATCGTAGACATAGGCCCAGAGGGAGGTAGTGGCGGTGGAACTGTAATTTGTACGGGTACACCCGAAAAAGTGGCTAAAAATAAGGATAGCCACACTGGTAGATTCTTGAAAGAAGAACTTTAGATTAGTAACTAGTAGTAGCTTAAAAAATCAATTACTTTTCAGCGTAAAAGAAGTTGATTTTTTAGCTCCGCAATACTCCTTTTTCTTGGGCTTGGGAATCATGCCTTGAAAAAATTTATCCATTTCGTGCATATTTACTTTGCTACCAGGCAATTTTGTTTTGTGCGCAGTTGATAAAGCAATAGACTCCTGCATTAGATTAAGTAAGGATGCCTCTTTTTCAAATAAAAAATCTTCGTTCTTAGTCCCTTTCAAGGCAATTAAAGCTAAAATTTCTTTTCTGATAGATGGTTCAATTAAAGAGAGGGTTTCTTTAAAAAGAGTAGGTGGCATTTCTTCATTTTCGACAATCCAACGAGCATTTAAAGCTGTCCGTAGAGCATAAAACCATGTTTTCAATTTTACGGATTCTTCTCCTGCACAGATATCATAAAATTTACGGGCCATGCTTAAATAATGGTAATTTATAGCATTTGGCGAAAAACAAGTTTCACCTACCTTACGCAATCGACGTAAAAAACCTGGTGCCTCATGATAAACGATGGATGAATTCATCCATTCCAAAGGTGCGGCATTTGACTTTTTCATCAATTGTAAAGTCTTCCGCAAGTCCCATCCCGTCATATCTAAATCGGTCTCCTCCTCTTTTATAGTAATCGTATCTTTGTGATTACAAAGGGATAAATACCAGTCTAATTGGTGGACATAAATAAAGCGAACATCATAGTCGCTGTCAAGAGAGGGAATGCCCCATGCTCGACTTCCAGATTCGCAAGCATAAAGGACTTTAATACGTTTGCTTTGCTCTAATTGAGCAATCGTTGTTTGAATTTTATTTAGCACAAGCAGTTTACAGTTTTCTCAAGAGATGTCTACTATCCGTTTATTAACAATAACAGGTATAAAATCATTGACAAGCGGTAGTAAAAGTCTGATTACTGGCTAAATTAATGTGCTTTTTCTGAAGTTTATCCAATTACGCCTTTTTCTTTTGTAAAAAAGCAGTCATTTCAAGGCTAAATAACCTTTTTAGGGTATAAAGTATTAAGCTGTTTTACATAAAATCTTTCCTACTCCCTAAGCTCCTAAATTCTTAAACTTCTAACCTAATCATTTCATTCAACTCTGCATTACTCAAGTCTCCTATCCATTTCTCCCCTGTCGAAACCGTCATATTTGCCAATTCTTTTTTGCTCATCAGTAGTTCATTGATCTTTTCTTCAAAAGTTCCTTTAGTGATAAAACGATGGACAATTACATTCTTATTTTGTCCAATTCTATAAGCCCGATCTGTCGCTTGTGCCTCTACTGCTGGATTCCACCATAAATCAAAATGAATGACATTATTAGCTGCCGTTAAATTCAACCCTGTTCCACCTGCTTTTAAAGATAAAATCATGATTCGAGTCGTCCGATTATTTTGAAAATCTTCGACCATTTCATCTCTTCCTTTTCTACTTACACCTCCATGTAAAAAAGGAGCAACAGTACTAAATTCGTCTTCGATCATTTGAGCTAATAATCGACCCATTTCTTGATACTGTGTAAAAATCAACGTCTTCTCATTTTTATCTAAAATCTGCTGTAATAAACCAAATAGCAAGGCACATTTTCCAGAAATAGCAGGATCAGCACTCCCCTTTTTCAAAAATTGGCGTGGATGATTACAGACTTGTTTAAGCGCAGTGATTAATTTTAGAATCTGCCCTTTACGTTGAATACCTTCGGCATTTTCTACGCCTTGCATTGTTGTTTGAACTACACTTTGGTAGATAGCTGTTTGTTCAGGCGACAATTGACAATATTGATCCAATTCAATTTTATCTGGTAAGTCTTTAATAATAGATTTATCAGATTTGAGTCGCCTCAAAATAAATGGTTCGGTTACTTTCTTAAATTTAGTCAACTGTGTTTGATCTTTTTCTATTTCTATTGGTGCGGCAAAGTCTTCTTTAAACTGCTTTAGATTTCCTAAATACCCTTTATTAGAAAAGTCAAAAATACTCCAATACTCACTCAGCCTATTTTCTACAGGCGTTCCACTCATCGCAATTTTTATCGGTGCTTTTATTTTTTTAATGGCTTTGGTTTGGGCTGTCCCTGGGTTTTTAATCGCCTGCGCCTCATCTATGATTAAAGTCAACCACTTTTCTTTGTTCAATTTAGTGGTCTCCGTTCGTGCAACGCCATAGGTGGTAATCAAAGCATCCGCATCTCGCAAGGGTTTTAAATTTCTGTTCGAGCCATGATAAGTATGCGTTTTTAAGGTAGGTGCAAATTTTTTGATTTCTTTTTCCCAATTGGTTAAAAGAGTCGTTGGTACAACGATCAATGCTTTGTGTGTTTCCAATTCGCCATCTTCTTTTAATTTCAAAAGGGTAGTGATGACCTGTAGCGTTTTACCCAAGCCCATATCATCGGCAATCAAACTACCGAAACCCAAACGAGAATTTTTATACAACCATTCATACCCTCTCAATTGATAAGGGCGCAGAGTAGCTTGTAAGCCTTCAGGTGTTTCTGTCCCTTCTCCTTTCAATAAACTATCAATTAAATCTCTCGTGTTTTTATCTAAATGAACTTTTGCCCCCTGATAATCTTCGGTTAATGCCACTTGTAATAACTGATGCCCAGTCATTTCTGGTGGATTTTCTAACTTATCAATTAATGACCGAATTTCATTTTCATCAAAAAAGACAAATTCGTCGTTCAATTTGACAATGCCTGAAAACTGCCCCACCATTTTTAAAAATTCAGCCTCTGTCACCAGTCTGTCTCCTATGGCAATTTTCCATTCAAAACTTAGCATTTCGTCCATATTAATAATAGACTTTTTGCCTTGTATCATCCCATTATCTTCGCTTTCCAGTTGCATAGACATCTTTGGTCGCAATAACTTTCTTAATGCTTTTGGCAATAGAATTTTAATACCAAATAGTTTGATAGTCGGTAGAATTTTGAATAGAATTTCTACAAATTCCTTCGAATCAAAAACTAAAGACTCTTCTCCTTTCGAGGCAACTAAGTAGCTGATTTGTGGAAAAAAGTCTGATAGCATCGCCAAGTCTCTC
>CALDTJ010000018.1 GCA_937924145.1 uncultured Saprospiraceae bacterium | reverse complement strand
TACTATATCATTGCTGAGGGCGAACGGACGGCAGCTTTGTCACCAAAACGAGCATCTTATGAATTTCATGAGGTGAAGTAGAAATTTTACCACTACCCTATTACACTTTTAGACAAAAAAATACTACATTTGCGAACTGATTGAAAAAAGCTTTCGTTCAATCTTCAAATATTTCTATTTTGAAATTTTCAATTTCCTTGAGACTGTAGCTCAGTTGGTTTAGAGCATTACCTTGACAGGGTAGGGGTCGGGGGTTCGAATCCCTCCAGTCTCACTTTTTTTGTTCAAAATTCACCACTTCCTCTCCTATTTAATTGCGTTTCTATACCTCTTTTTTGCAACATACAGTCAAAACTAATAATACTCTAACCTCAATCATCACTCCACCACCAAATCCAAATCATCCGAAGCCCCACCCTTCGAAATCTCCACCGAGTAAGTCCCCTTCACCAAATAATAAGCTCCATTATCCTTCGCAGCCTTCACTTTTTTTCGATCTTCCTTTTGTTGGACATCCACATTCATCGCCTTTTCTAGTACCCGCACACCCTTTTCCGTCAAGGTCAAATCGTAGTCTACATAATTCAAGCCTTTAGTCGCTTGATGGGTCATCGTTCT
Organism: uncultured Saprospiraceae bacterium; assembly: GCA_937924145.1. Lineage (GTDB taxonomy): Bacteria > Bacteroidota > Bacteroidia > Chitinophagales > Saprospiraceae > JAFMDF01. The sequence continues at coordinate 10,470 of CALDTJ010000018.1, read as the reverse complement.
TAAGGTTACGCCTTCTTTATTTTTAAGATGAATGGTCACCAATCCAGCAGATTTAGTATAAAATGGAAGTTGGATTTTAGGCTCATTCATTTCACTCCATCGACTTCTACGTGTCCCCCAACGGCTACTTTCTTTAACTTTATTTACATCCAAAGCATAAATTTCTTTCGTCAATACTTCCTCTGTCAATGCTTGCAAATCAGCTACATTGGCTCTATAAATCGACCGACCATGAGTACCGACCAAAAGATCATTCGTCGTTGGATGGACAACCAAATCATGCACCGCCACCGCTGGTAAATCCTTGTCCATTAGCATAAAAGAACCACCTTTATCTAAAGAAATATATAAACCATTGTCCGTCCCTACATAAAGCATATTGGCATTAACCGCATCGTCTTTTACCGTATTAATCGGCTCCGCAGGCAAGTTCGAACTAATTGACTGCCAAGTCGTTCCGTAATCTTTGGATACGTACAAATATGCCGAAAAATCATCCCATCGGTAGCCATTTAAAGCAGCATAAACGGTGCCTTCATCGTGTGCCGATGCCCATACTCTAGTCACCCACATATCTTTTGGCAAACCATCGGTGATTTGCGCCCATTGGTAGCCTCCGTCTTTCGTCAGATGGATCAATCCATCGTCCGTTCCTACATAGATTAATCCAAATTTTAAAGGCGATTCATGAATACTGGTTAAAGTCGAAAAGGCAACATCTCCTTTTTTTCCACCAGTGGTCAAGTCTCCCGATATTTCCATAAAATCATCGCCTTGATTCATTGAACGATGCAATTTATTCGACCCAAAATAAATGATGTCTTGATTATGGGTAGATATCTGAATCGGTGATTGCCAATTCCATCTTAAAGGTCGATCGCCCAATTCATGCTTTGGGGTAATGTATTTTCTATCGCCCGTTTCCGTATTCAAGCGGAAATAATTCCCGAATTGAAAACCTGTATAAACCGTCGCATTATCTCTGGTATCAACCGTCACTTGCATCCCATCGCCGCCCATGATGGACTTGTAAGGGTATTGACCGCTACTGTGCCAGCGAGTACCCGCCCGATAATTACTAGACCCCATCCAAACGCCATTATCCTGTAAACCACCATAAATGTTATATGGTTCCGCCATATCCACCGCAACGGAATAAAACTGACCGAGCGCAGGCGAATTACATTTGATCCAATGTTCGCCGTCATCGTAACTGATATTTATCCCACCATCATTTCCTAAAATTAGATGCCCTGGGCGATTTGGATTGACGTATAGGGCATGATGATCGGCATGGACATTATCACCATTAATGGTCTTGAAATCATTTCCACCATCATCCGAGCGCAATACTTGGAACCCTAAAATATAGATTTTATTAGCGTCACTAGGTGCCACTCTGACTTGTCCAAAATAATAACCATAGGTAAAATGTACCGCCTCTAATTTTTCATCATGTGTTCGCTTCCAAGACTGTCCACCATTTTCGGTTTGGTACACTTCTGCCCCAATTACAGGCGTGTCAAATAGCAAAGAATTCGCATCTTCCAAATATTCTTTTAAGGCAACGGGCTTGATTTTATCAGCCTTCACCATTCCAATAACTTTGTCTGCACTATATTTTTTAGGAAAGCGATTTCCTTTTAAAAACTTCGTGATTTTTCCTTTGCTTAAAGCTAAAAACTGGGCCTTAGACATCTCTGCAAAATCTGCTTTTACCAAGTCGTCCGACTCTTTTTTATCATCCTTTTTTTCTTCTCTAAAATAATTGTCTAAAATTGCATAAACTTTTGATTGTCCGCTATTTGCATGAATAGCTAAACCAATCCGTCCCACTCCTTCGCCATCGGGAAAACCACTATCTTTCGTCGTTATCTTTGTCCAATTATTTCCACCATCTCTACTTTTATAAATACCTGAACCATTACCAGATTCTACAAAATTCCAAGCGCGTCTTTCCCGTTCCCAAATACCTGCATAAAGCGTATTCGCATCATTAGGATCAACGACCAAATCGACTCCACCTGCGTTTTCATTGACAAATAAAGTTTGTTGCCAAGTGGCTCCACCATCACTCGTTTTATAAACGCCCCGTTCTTGATTTGGGGAATATAAATGCCCTAAAACAGATACCCAAACCGTATTTGGATCTGTCGGATGCTGAATAATTCGACCAATGTGGTGACTTTCTGAGAGTCCTTTATGTTCCCAAGTCTTCCCACCGTCTATGCTTTTATACATGCCTAAACCCGCATAAGAGGAACGGCTAGAGTTGTTCTCTCCTGTTCCTACCCAAATGGTATTTCGTTCCCAATCGACCGCAATATCGCCTATGGTCATCACCGCTTCTTTGTCAAATAGCGGGTCGAAAGACGCTCCATTATTGGTGGTTTTCCAAAGTCCTCCTGAGGCATAAGCTACATAAAAATGACTTGGATCAGTCGGTGATACATCGACGTCCACTACCCTACCACTGAAGACAGTCGGACCGACACTTTCAAAGGGAATCGTGTTGACTATCGACGCTGCTTTTAAGGCATTTCGTTCTTCGAATGCCTGCATTCTTTCGGCAGCAGGTGTAAAAGGTGGTTGATTTTGAGCAGTCAAGGTGTTGAATAAACTCAGGTAGATGGCTAGTTGAAGTAGCTTGTTCATATTTACATTAATAATTGAAATGAATAGGAAGGTTAAAACTAATATTTTATTTGGCGAATACCAAAAAGGAGAGTGACTGCAAAAAGAAATGCTTTAAGGGAGTAGGAAATAAATAAGGTACCCAAACCTGCCCGCAAGCGGAGCAGGCGGGTTTTGAGCAGTTATTTTTTCTTTAGACAAGGCGAAAAACGCAGACAGAGCCTTCGCTCTGGCGAGTATTTTCAACGCCGTATAAAGGAAAAAGAACAAGCAAAATGGGTAGGTTGTATTTTTCCTACTCCCTAAATTAAATTTGTTGTCAAATTTGTCATAATATCCAAGGGAATAGCATTATCGTGATTGAATGATATAATTTCAGACTAGACATTTTTTTGACGCTGAGAGACGCTGTTTGAAGTTATGACTTTTTTATATTTTCTTCTCTAACGTGTTCAATGTAAGAGCAGAAAAACATAAAAAAAGTCATAATAGTCAGCGTCTCTCAGCGTCAAAAAAATAAACATCATCAAAACTCCATATAATTCTTGTTACCAAATTGAAAATTGCTAAAAAGGCATCTTCCCTTCTTCCGTCATCCGAGCCGCTAAACCACTCGGATCATCTGGGCCATGCCCTCCAGGCTCATAATTTTTGCCTTTTCGTTGGATGTATTCGACGTATTCTTCCCATTTGTGGTAGAGGTAATAAAGGTGTCCCAATTCGTGAGAAAGCGTCACTCCATCTTCAAAAAGGCGAAGGTGAACCGTCAATCCTTTGTTACTACCTCTCAATCCGGGGTAGGCATTTCTGACCGCAGGACTTCCAGAAGTAAACACATTATCGCATTTGGAAATAATCGACAAGCCTGCTATTCGCGAATCTTTCCTTTCTGGAAGGCCTAACTCTCTATTGGAATAAATCATTACCTCCAAGGGTGATTGATCCAAATTTTCCATTTGATTCATGGAGTAAGTCAAAGCAGGTAAGTGTTCTTCCTGCAAAATCATCGAAATTTCTGTAGATATCGCAGGAATAATATATTGTCTAAATTCAAAAAAATGGGCGATTAATTCATTTCTTTTTTTATCAAATTTTCTCCAATAAATACGCTTTTCCTTTCGTGTTTCCATCGTCGAATGCTTGAAAAAATCTCTTCGACTCGTAATAAATTCCAAGGGTTGATTTCTAGCTATATCTAAACACTCGGTAAGGGTATTCAGGTATTTTTCATAATAAAACTTCAAATAATAAATATCCCCATTTTTCATTAATCTGGTCTCTGAATAGGGAAAATATCTATTGATGAATTGATCCGTTTTCAAATTTCTTTTCATGGGATCTACGCGTGCTTGGGCAAAGCGTAACAAGTCATCCATCTCTCTTGTTGGATCAAACTGAATTGGTCCGTCATCCTCTTCGGTTTTAATAGTAAACAAATCGGTATAATCAACCATTTTGGGCTGCCTAGGCAATAATTGGGCAGAAAGAATAGGTAGGTTTATTCCCAAAAATAGAAATACCAAAAAATGCGAAATTAGGATGTAAAATTGATTGCGCATAAAAATTTAAAGTGGGTGTTCTAAAATAAATTCGAGTAAATCAATCGTTTAACCTTTGCCTTTTTGCATGCTCTTTTATAATCATAAGTTAGTGAAATTTAAATAAAAATTCCAGCAAATTGTTCAGAAAAATCAGGACAATCGAGGAATTTAAGAACCAAAATAAGGGCCTCCAGCTTAATTGGCTAGTTTTCTTTTGAAACTTCGGTCCTATCTGGTATAATTGTCGGTAGGAAAACATTCCTGCTCCTCCTTTTTATTCTCCATTGTTTTCGTAGCTTTGCGCTCTAATTTAGACAAAAAATATATGAAAGATATAATTGATTTAATTGGCAGAATTTTAATTGCAATCATCTTCTTCTACGAAGCGTATGATTCGCTATTTTACTATGAAGAAACGAAGGAAGTGATGACCAGTTATGGCGTGACTTGGAACCAAGATTTCCTATTGGTTGGCTCTATTATCTTTTTGATATTAGGTGGATTATTATTGCTGTTGGGTTATCGTCCAGGTCTTGGGTCTTTCCTCATTTTATGTTATTGGATTCCCGTTACTTTTATAGCCCACTCTTTTTGGAACGATCCACCCGAAGAACAACGGATTGAAGCGATTTTATTTATGAAAAACCTCGCTATTATAGGGGGACTGATGCTGGTCTACGTAAATGGTAGTGGACGGTTTAGTATACGGCGACTGTTTGCTACTACTAAGGTGAAGTAAAAAAGGAAAGGTCTATAAAACAATAAAGGCAAGACTCCATCACACCGCTCAACTTTCTACCCTTGCTTAGTTTCCTACCTGGGGGAGTTCAAAAGGAGCTGGTCGAGGAATCTCACCAGGGGCAAAGATAAGGGTATTTTGGAAATTGACAAGGGCAGGATTTAATTAAAATGAAAATAAAAATGAAAATGAAAATTTTGCAAAATAGAATTTTGACAATCCAAACATAATAAATTGAAAATCTTCATTTTCACCATAAGTACAGAAAGATATTTTTTATATTTTATTCAGAAAACTCAACTCTGAACTGACTATGCAATCTTTAGTCTTTGCCTTCATAGCCGCAATATGTTCCGATTGACCATGTGCTTTCAAATGTGCCATACTCTCCCAGATTTCGTAGGCATAAAAAAGATGTGGCTTTTGTAAATCTTGATGAAAATCGTATTGGATACAACCTTCTTCTGCGTGCGTAGGTTCGACTACACTTAATAATGCTGCTTTGGCTTGTTCTTCTTTGCCTTCTACGGCAGTAATTTTTGCGATGACAACTAAGTTTGGCATTCTTCTATTTTTAAGTTTTAAATTATTTTTTCAATTCCAATGTTCCACAAAGATACGGTTCATCAAATCATTTTCGATAGTATCCCCTACTTCCTTTTTTATTTTTAATAATTCCTTTTTTAGATTTTCTTCAATTTGCTCATACATTGGAGTACCGTAAACATTATAATTTTCTTCGGGATCTTTGGTCAAATCGTAAAGTTCCCATACTGGTTCGGTGGTTTCACTTTGTGCGCCAGGCAAACCTAAAGGTTGACCATAATAAAAGATTAATTTATGGAAATCTGTACGAATCCCTAAATGAGCAGGCCGAACTGTCTGGTGTAACCAATACCGATAATACATGGATTTACGCCAATCCTTGGGTGTTTGTCCTTGAAGATTGGTTCGAAAACTATGTCCTTGACTTTTTGGCAATGGTTCTACTTCCGCATAATCTATAAAAAGTGCTGGGAAATCAATATTCAAAATCATATCATCCAATCGCTTACCTGCTGGAATTTCTTTCGGATATCGAATTACAAAAGGCATTCTCAACGCCTCTTCGTACATCATTCTTTTATCAAAAAAACCATGTTCTCCTAAAAAATACCCTTGGTCAGCGGTATAAATGACGATGGTGTTTTCTGCTAAATTATTTTCATCCAAATAATTTAGTAGTTTTCCGATATTATCATCAATAGCCGCTCCACTTCGAATAAAGTCTTTGACAAATTTTTGATATATTTTTTTCCTTTGGGCTATACTGTCTAAACCCTCTAAGGTGAAAGGCAAACCTGGATAACGAGTCGGTTTACCTTCGGCTAAATTTTTACTATCATTCACCCAACGCTCTCCCAACCGCCATAACTTTTGACCGATAAAACTTCTGTTATTTTCTGTTGGTGAAAAATCTAATAAAGATGCTGGTTCTGGTAGGTCTACATTTTCATTTAATGCCTTATGCCTTTCTGGATAATCAAATGGTTCGTGCGTAGCTTTAAACTGGGTCATTAAAAAAAATGGTTTGTCTTCCACCCTATTTTTGAGCCAATTTATGGATAAATCACCGATTACATCAGCTGAAAAACCTTTGTATTCTTTTCCTCCTTTTCCATGATCTTGCCAATTTTCTTTTGTTTTTAAAATGGGATTGTGATACCTGCCTTGCCCTGGTAATACTGCATAATAATCAAAGCCTGTTGGCTCTTTTTTTAAATGCCATTTGCCAATTACTGCTGTTTCGTAACCTCCAGATTGTAGAACTTTTGCCACATTGTTACTATCTGGTTCTAATGCCTCTGATAAGGTATATACTCCGTTTAGATGACTGTACTGCCCTGTCATAATGGATGCTCGACTTGGGGTACAGATGGAGTTCGTACAAAAAGCGTTGTCTAAGGTCGTACCTTCTTCGGCTAGTCTTTTTATATGGTCGTTTTTGACGTAATCGGCTAGGATGCCACCGTAGATACCCCATGCTTGCGATGTGTGGTCATCGGATAGGATGAACAGGATATTGGGTCTTTTATCTTGTTTTTCTTCAATGGAGCAAGAGCAGAATATTAGGCAGATTAGGAATAATAATTGGTTTTTCCACACAGATTTAGGTGTTGATTTTTTCCACACAGATTTTATTTCCACGCGAATTTAGATGTTGACATTTCCCCACGAATAAATAAATTCCACGGATCTAGACGTTGACCTTTTTCCACACAGATTTTATTTCCACACAGATTTAGATGTTGACAATTTTCCCCACGGATAAATAAATTCCACGGATCTAGACGTTGACCTTTTTGTTCGTATCGGACAATTTAAAATTGTCTGATACGTGGAGACCGTAGCAAAATTAGATATTAATCTTCTTTCATTCTGCTTAGCGTCAACATCTAGATCCGTACCTTTATCTATCCGTGGGGAAAACAAATTATTATTAGTAAAAAAAATCAGTATTAGGTAAGCAAATTCCCATCGTCATCCCACTCAGCAATATCTAATCGCTTGCTTTGGTCAACACATTTTGCCAGCCATTCTGGATCATAATCTACATCGTGTTCTGCTAGGACTTCTGCTGGGACTCCATCCCAAACGTTGGCGTAATTGCCATCATATCCTAGATCATCTAAGCCCATTCTACTCGTATAATAGCCCGTTAAAGTTAAATTTCTCATTCTATTGAAGAAATTGATGCCCTGACTCATTTCAGGTTTTTCATTCTTATCATTTGGATAGGCAATATCGTCTATGATTTGAATTTGTTCTGCGTTGGATAGATTGACAAATTCTTTATTAAACCGACGATTGGATTCCGTATCTAACCACATTAATCCACCTCTCATTGGTAATTGATGTGACGGAATATCTTTGACAATAAAATCAATAAATTCAGGGACTTTGGCATCATTGGCGGAGCCTGCATCTTCTGTCGCTGGCAGAATAATATCACACAAAACTGCAATCGTCGTTAACTCATGCTCATTGAGGTATATTTCTGCTTTGATTTTTTGATCTCTCTCAATTTCTTTTGGAATTCGACCGTACAAGACTTCATCGATAACGGTGGTGGGTGATGTTGCGGAGTCTGTCCCATCCGTTTTACATCCGATTGTTGATCCCAATGTTGCCCCTCCGACTGTTCCTACTAATAATGTTTTTAAAGTATCTCTACGTTTCATAACTATTTTTTAAAACGATGAAAGATGAACGATAAATGATGAACGACCGCTTATTAAATTTATCGTTCATCATTCATCGTTCATCGTTTAAAATTCTTCCTTAAATATTCTTCTTCTTATACTGCTCAACAATATATTCCGAAGTTCGCATCGACAATGCCATGATCGTCCACGTACAGTTTTTATCTGCTTGCGAGGTAAAAGGCCCTGCATCTACTACGAATACATTATCACAATCGTGTAATTGACTGTATTTGTTGGTCACAGAATTTTTAGGGTCATTGCCCATTCTAGTCGTTCCTACTTCGTGGATAATTTGACCTGGTTTTAATAGCCCCCAATCTTTATCTTTTCCTGGCTTTTCGCCTAATGGAATGGCGCCCATCGCATGACCAATTTCATCAAAGGTCTCGATCATGTGCTTGGCTTGATAGCGTTCGTAATCTTGCCATTTATAATTGAATTGCAAAACTGGAATCCCAAATTGATCTACCACATTTGGGTCTATTGTACAGCGGTTATCTCGCATCGCAATCGACTCTCCTCTACCTGCCATTCCGATCATTGCACCATAAAACTGTTTGACATCTTTCCGCAATTTGTCGCCATATCCACCGACTTGTCCTTGGACATATTTATTCATTTCTGTGGCACCGAATCCAAATCCGTAACTTGGCATGCCCATTCCGCCCCAAACTTCAATATGGTAACCTCTTGGGAAATTCAATTTTTTATTATCCAACCACCAAGGACTATAGACGTGTAGCCCTCCTACTCCATCTTCATTATAAGTCTTTCGATTCATTAAATCAGGAATAAAATAAGACCGTCCTGCTCCCGTAGAATCGTGCAAATAACGCCCTACATTGTCCGTACTATTCCCTAATCCATTTGGATGTTGCTTGCTTTTTGAGTTCAATAAAATTCGAGCCGAACTACATGCGGACGCTCCTAAAACGACAGACCGCCCTTTCAATTGATATTCTTTTCGATCTTCTTTATTGATAAAAGAAACGCCCGTTGCTTTGCCTTCGTCATTGGTCGTCACACTTCTAACCATACTATTGACGTACAAATCAACTTGTCCTCCTCCATTTACCGCAGGAATAACAAAAACTGAACTAGAAGAAAAATCTGCATACTCTTTACAAGACCGATTACATTGACTACAATAGAAACAAACGCCTCTGTCGTTATTCAACTTTTTAGTCAAAATAGACAACCGAGAAGGAATGACATCTACGCCTGCTTTCTTTGCTCCCTTGATATAGTACAACTCATGCAATCTAGGTTTTGGTGCTGGTAAAAAGAAACCATCAGGATCATTTCGCCTATTTTCTTTTGAACCAAAAACTCCGACCATTTTATCCAACTTATCATAATAAGGTTTGATATCATCGTAGCTAATCGGCCAATTATCTCCTAATCCATCAATATCTCGTCGTTTAAAATCATCTGGCCCAAACCGTAGGGAAATTCTTCCCCAGTGATTTGTTCGACCGCCCAACATTCGGGATCGCCACCACATAAAATCTGTTCCTTCTTTTTGAGTATATGGTTCTCCGTCCACTTTCCAATCTCCCCATGACATATCGTATTCTCCAAAAGCACGAGTGACACTCGCCCCTCTTCTGGGCGAATCATACGGCCATTTCATCTGCGTCATAGTGACGGGATCTTTGGGATCAAAATAAGGGCCTGCCTCGATTAAAGCGACTTTTAAGCCCGCCTCCGAGAGGATTTTGGTAGCCATTCCTCCTCCTGCTCCTGATCCGACGATTATTGCGTCGTACTCCTTAGCTGTTTCTTTTATTTGCATAGTCTACTTATTTTTGGTTAAGGTTTTTATTTTTTTAATATTTCCTTGAATGGGCATGATAGTAACTTCAGTTGCATTTTCTTCTGCGTAGAAAAAATATTGGCTGTTGTGTCCGATTACTTTTACATTCAAAGTTTCATCGTTTGTAAAAGTTAGTTGAGTATCCATCTCTAATGCTCCTGCTTTTAGATCTTTTGATAATTTTACTCCGCCACCAATTCCAAAACCGACAAAGACTCCGAAAATAAACAATGCCATGTAAAAAGACATTTGCCTCAAAGGTTGGAAATCCTCATATATTTTTTCTTGGCTTTTGAAATTTTTTCGTTTCCGAAAAGACTCATTATCTTTGTTTTTATCGTAATACCATTTTGATCCATAAGTTAATCCAACAGCAATTACCCCTCCAGCAACAACCGCACTAAGACTCTTAATATCACTCGTAAGATGTGCAATTGGGCTTAAAAGAACATCCAAAACACTAGAATAATTGATAATATTCACTCCTAAAAACCC
>CALDTJ010000017.1 GCA_937924145.1 uncultured Saprospiraceae bacterium | reverse complement strand
AACAATCAACTAAATAAAAAGCGGTCAAATAAAATTCTTACGAAATAATCTTTCCTTTTTCAATTTCTAATAATTTAAATACACAAAACACTCTTAAATAGCTATTTAAAACTTAAATTTGTTCCTTCGTAAAAAATACACACCTAAAATTTTTAAAATATTCCTACCATGGCAAAAATTAAGCTAGAATACATTTGGCTCGATGGTAACGAGCCTACTCAAGTTTTGAGAGGAAAAACGAAAGTTGTTGACTCTTCAAAGTTTTCTGGAAAGTTAGAAGAATGTGACCAATGGTCTTTCGATGGTTCTTCTACTCAGCAAGCAGAAGGTGGTTCTTCTGACTGTTTATTAGACCCTGTATTTATTTGTCCTGATCCAGGACGGACGAATGCGTACATCGTCATGTGTCAAGTTTTGGCACCAGACGGCATGCCTCACCCATCGAATGGTAGAGCATTGATCAATGATGATGATGGTGATTTCTGGTTTGGATTTGAGCAAGAATATGTTTTACAAGATCCAGCAACACGTCTACCATTAGGTTTCCCTGCTAATGGCTACCCTGCCCCACAAGGACCGTACTATTGTTCAGTTGGTGCAAAAAATGCTTTTGGTAGAGCAATCGTAGAAGAACATTTAGATATTTGTTTAGATGCAGGATTGAACGTTGAGGGTATCAACGGTGAGGTAATGGCAGGACAGTGGGAATTCCAAATTTTCGCTAAAGGTGCAGCATCAGCAGGTGACCAAATTTGGGTTGCTAGATATTTATTGGAAAGAGTGGCAGAGCAATATGATGTAAAAGTAGATTGGCACTGTAAGCCGGTGAAAGGAGATTGGAATGGATCTGGTATGCACGCCAACTTCTCTAATACGGCAATTAGAACAGCTAACTCTAAAGAATATATTGAAAGCGTTTGTGATAAGTTTGCTCCACAGCATGTGATTGATGCTTGTATTGCAGTATACGGTGCTGATAATGAGCAACGTTTGACTGGTTTACACGAAACACAATCTATCGACAAATTCTCTTACGGAGTTTCTGATAGAGGTGCGTCTATTCGTATTCCAATTTATACGGTACAAAATGGTTGGAGTGGATATTTAGAAGATCGTCGTCCAAACTCTGAGGCAGATCCTTATAAAGTAGCTGCTACGATCATCAAAGTGGTAAAAGGTGGTTTTGAGGCAGGTGATACGATCCAAGCAGGCACTTATGGCGCTGATATGGATGATTTGACCATCGTTGAAGGTATCGGACCAAAAATTGCATCTATCTTAAAAGAGGCAGGCGTTGATACTTTAATCGAATTGTCTAAAAAAGAACCTGCGGCGATCAAAGAAATTTTGAGTGCTGCTGGTAAAAGATATGCTATTCACAATCCTGGTACTTGGCCTAAGCAAGCTGAAATGGCTGCTGCTGGTAAGTGGGATGAGTTGAAAAAATGGCAGGATGAATTGGATGGCGGGGTGTAGTCCTTAACTCTTTTCATTTAGAAAATATAAAAGCCACTTCGAATTTTTCGGGGTGGCTTTTTTGTTGACGGATTTAGTGATTTTTTTCTTGATGAATCTAGATGTTGACTTTTTTAACACGGATCCGCCCGCATGCGCAGTCGTGCTGGTTTTATTTCCACGCAGATTTAAATATTGACCTATTTAAACGTTGGCTTTTAACACGGATTTTTTAGTAACACGGAACTAGGCGTTGACCAAATATAGCGTCAACATTTAGTTCTGTGTTAAAAATTTCCGTGTTAATAAATTAGTGTGTTCAATACAGCTAGGATTCATTTTTTGCTCATGAATTCTTATTCCAGAATGATTTAAACGTTGACCCTTTTTGACTTGTTTCTTGGTTTTAGTAATCTTAAATGTCTAAAAAGATAAAAGGTAAATCTATTGTTTTCGAATCAAGTCTAATGCAAATTTCTCGTCCTTCCAACCTACTAACTCCCGCTTTCCCAAGCCTTTCTCATACAAAAACCAATCTTGAATAATTTGTTTTTCGCCAGCATTCGCAGTGATAAACGTTTCAAAATTAGTCGTTTTAGATAATTGCAAGGTAGAATCTAATGGGCTGGCAATAATAACATTTTTAAGTTGATTCGCCTCTTTAATTTGGAGTGTTCCAATAGGTCTAACGGATAAAGATTTCCCTATGGCGACTTGTTCTGCTAGTACCAATATAGTTGTATTTTCAGTAGCATCTAGGTAAGCAACATTTCCAATATTTGGTAAAAAGGATTGGTTATTTGCATAGCCAGCAGATTCAACTATTTCTACTTTAAAACCTTCTGGAATATGGCTATAATCTATCTCTTGAGGTTCGTTGTTACAAGCTAACAGAAAGATAAAAAGAAGAAAATAAATCGGTAAGTATTTCATAAAGTAGGTGTTCCCAGTCAAAAGTGGATTAATAATAATTGCAATATAATTTAAATAGCGTTAGCTGCAAAAAAATCCTTAGTTTTGGGCTAGAACTTATGGCAGAAAATTCAAGGCACATATCAACCAAATTTTATGCAATCGGACATCGTTTTGTTCGGTTTATTCGACTGATTCCAACTAGGCTTTGGCGTTTGGGCTATCATTTTTATCGAGGGATCACTTTTCAATTAAGTCGAAAAGAATATTGGAAAGATGAGGCAGCTATTAGCAGTCGAGCCTCGGTCATTTTATTATGGTTGCTAGAGTTTTTGGTTCTATTTTTAGAGGTTTTTGGTATTGGGGAATTATACGAAACGATTACTGATTTTGGAAAAACAAAAACTCGATTACTCCAAAATTGGGAGATTGAAATGGCGCAGTCCGTCTATGGCAACAGTATTGATTATCAACAAGTTAGAATTGACGAAACTGCTTGGATGGGCCCTAAGCAATACAATTTTTGCTACGTCAGTTTTAACCTAATCAATAGCTGGTCTAAAATGCCCAATCACATCCTTATCCATGAATTAATGCACATCTGGCAATACCAACAAATGGGCGCAATTTATATGGTGCGTGCCTTGATCGCCCAACATACCAAAATGGGGTATAATTATGGAGGGATCGACGGCATCAAGACTAAAGTCGCAGAAGGTTCGACTTTATTTGATTTTAATCTAGAACAACAGGCAGATGTAGTAGCTGATTGCTTTTTATTACAACAAGGCTATGCTCCTCAATGGGGACGCGCTAATTTGGAAGATTTGATTATTTATCAGCATTTTTTGAAGGTGTTGTATCACGAGTACCCTCAGGCTTAGGGTATGTTCAAAGAAAACAAGGCGGGTGTGGAAAACACCCGACTTGTAGGAGCTACAACCTTCGTCTAGCCTCATTTTTAGACTTATTCTTTCGTTGATTGACCTTATTTTTTCCATTAAAATTATAACTTACCCAAACTCGAAAAGTCCGACTTCTCCATTTCTCTTGTCGGAAAGTTCTAAAATTATCGAATGGTCTTTCTGCACCATATTCTAGCAAATTCAAAAAGTCATTCAAATAAATTCTAGTAATTAATTTTCTATTGAAAAATGTTTTTTGGAACATCAAATCCACTCTGAAGCGTTCATAAGCAATGTAATAGGCGTCTTCTGAAGGAGAAATATACCGACCAATCAAATCAATACTAGTCGTTTTATTGAGCTTGAAATTATTAGAAATATTCAGCCGAGCAGTCGTTCTTTTAAAGCTATCATTTCCACCTTCGTTGATGAATTTTCTATTATAAATACTCACTAAGGCTTTGATATACCACCACTTCGTCAGATTTCCATAACGATTATAAGTAACACCAATTTGCTGTTGAACCCCTTCATTAAATTTTTGATAATAAGCAATCTGACCTTCTAAAAAATAAATGCCATTAATCGCATCATTCACTCTGTCTACATAAAACTCGACGCTCTGATTTTTACTTTTCCAACTCAATTCCCAACCATTAAAACTTTCGGGAATCAAATCGGGATTGCCCAATTCATACCTAAAATCGTTAATCTTAATCACATTATTATTCAAAAATTGGAAAGGTGGGCGGCGCAATTTTTTAGAAAAACTCAGCGATAAAGTATGGTCATTTTTCAAGTCCTGCGAAAAATAAATATTTGGAAACCAATTGGTATAGTTTTGTTGAATAGTCGAATTGTCCCCTCTTTCCAGTCGTTCCAAGTCTGTATTTTCAACTCGTAAACCAAGCTCCACAAAACTTTTTTTACCGATATTTTTATTGATCGCTGCATATCCTGCTATGACTTGCTCTGCATAATCATAGTCCGTAGATCTGCCAGTTGGTTCCCAAGTTTCATTCAATAAAATATCTGAGAATAGTGTATTTGAACGGTCAGTGTGGGTCAATTTAGCACCAGTTTCTAGTTTCCAACCATTTCTAAAATATTTCTCTAAATCTGTTTGCAAAGAAAATATCACGGTCTTAGCAGGGGCAATATTTCTTTCTGAATTATCGGCATAAAGCCCATTAGTATAGGTAGAAGTGGCGGTGTTTGACCTCGCAACATCTTGGTGCGCATAGTCCGCATAAAACTTTAAATTACTCTTAGAGGTATCAATAGTCCAACCATAATTAAAAGTCAGATTGTATAAATCAGCATCTGTGGTTCCCGTTGCTAGGGCAGTCCCATCATCCAATAAATTTTCACTATTGTAGAATTTAACTAAGCCATTATTAATAAAATCATATTCAGAATTAGTCGCATAACCTTCTAGCCCAATCGTATGGTTTTTAGCCAAATCTCCTACAAATCCTAATTGGTAATTATTCCGATTAAAGTAGCTTTCGTAAACTGAATTTGTAGCAAATAAATCATCTGTCTCAAAATATTCCGTTTGGTTATAAACGATGGATTCGCTGGAATTATAGCTGTAATTATACAAGCCATAAATGTTCCATTTCTCTGCTCCATAGTTAAAGTTTGTGCCAGCATAACCATTCTCAAATCCACCACCTTTTATACTATAGTTTCCTCTTACGTTCCCTACAAAACCTTTCGGCTTTTTCTTCAAAATAACGTTTATTATCCCACCAGAACTTTCCCCATCCGTATTCGCTGATTGATGCGTTTGAATCTCAATACTTTTGATATTTTCAGATTGAATATTACTTAAATAGTTCGCCAAATCTGCTCCAGATAAATTGGTAATCCGTCCATTAATCATTACCGTTGGTGCTTGGTTTCTCATCAAGATATTGCCTTCGGTATCTACAATTACATTGGGCGATCTTTGGAGGACTTCTACCCCATCGTAGCCTGTACTTAGCGGACTTGTTGCGACATTAAAAACTAGCTTATCTTCTTTTCGAGTAATAATATTTCTTGCTCCTTTGATCACTACTTCTGATAATTCATTGACAGAATTTAAAAGGGTAACATCCTGTAAATCAATTGATTGATTAATTATCAATTCCCTGTTAACATCTTCAAAACCTACAAAACTAATCGTCAATTTATACTTTCCTTTTTCAGAAACGGCTAATTTGAATCGACCATCTTGATTGGTAATTGTTCCATTTTGCACAGTTTCTTGATCGCTTTTTTGTAATAAAATATTGGCAAATTCGATGGGTTGGTTTTCTTTATCTAGTACTTTTCCAGACAAGGTGATAGTTTGGCTTAGCATTATATTTGCTAGACCAATAGTACACAATAGAAACAGAGTAATTTTTTTATACATAATTAAGGAACTTTCTTATTTTGTTAGTTCAACCTTTTCAATATAGAGTGTTCAAAATAACGGACATAATGGCTATTTATATGTCGTACTTTCAGTGCTTTAAACCATGTATAAATCCGCATAGGTCTTTGCCCTATGCTGCTATATATCGCCACGTTGTGGCTCACGGTGATTTCTTACATTACAAAAATAAAAGAACCTATTCCCTAATTTTAAGAAATGACCCCAAACAACGATATTAATAGCCGAACAGAAAAAACAGTCGTTCAGCTATTTTTTTTGACCGTTCCCATCATATTTTCATTAAATTGAAAGCAAATTCATATCTTCCTTAGATGATACAGCGCATTAGTTTACATATCGTATTTTGGGGAGCCATTTGGTATTGGCGTTCGGGTGGTGATTATTTCACTAAATTGCCTTGGGAATTATTTTTAAAAAGGAATCTTATCCGCCTACCCGCAATGATGGCAGCTACCTACACAGTCATTTATTACCTATTACCCAAATATATTCTGGATAAAAAAGAATATCTCAGTTTTGGTAGTTATTTAGGGTTGATCCTATTATTGGCTACCCAATTGGACCAATGGCTAATGACTAGTGATTTCATGGTCACTTATCTACAACTGGAGTCTGAAAAAGACATCAAATATATGACACAGCTCCATCCTTTTCGAGAATCTTTTTTATTGTTGTCTATTATCGGCATTGCTTCTTTAATTCGTTTTTATAAGGTGTTTTTAGAAAAAGAGCAAAAGGAAAATGAGTTAATACAAGAAAAATTAGAGACTCAGTACGCCTTTTTAAAAGCACAAGTCAATCCTCATTTTTTGTACAATGCCTTGAATAATATTTATAGCATAGCGGTCCAAAGAAAACAAACAGATATTGCGGCAGGAATAGAAAATCTATCAGGTATCATGAAATACCTAACTTATGAGAGCAATGCTAAAAAGGTTCCCTTGGAAAGAGAAGTCAATTTATTGCAAAATTACATCGACATTGAACAATTGAGATTGGATGATACGGACGACACGACTATTTCTTTTAACGTTGAAAGCTCTTTAAAAAATCAGCAAATTGTACCTGTAATTCTATTGCCTTTAGTAGAAAATGCCTTCAAACATGGCGTAAAACCAGATCAAAAATGTTTGGTGAGTATAAAATTAAACGTAGTAAATAACCAGTTAAATTTTAGTATAAAAAATACTTTTTTTGAATACAAAAATAAGGAAATAAACGAGCAAGGAATTGGCCTAGAGAATGTCAGAAAACGATTAGAATTGCGGTATCCGAATAAATATAAATTACAAACTTCAGGATCAGAAGGTTATTTTTTCAGCCAATTAACGATAAACCTAGACGATTAATGCTAAAAGCTTATCTAGTTGATGATGAGATCAAAGCACTTCAACTTTTACAGACTTACATACAACGAATTGATTTTCTAGAAATAGTAGGATCAACTCGGAATCCGATGACTGCTTTTTCTTATCTATTAGAAAATGAGGTGGATGTCCTGTTTTTAGACATCAATATGCCGATTATGTCAGGGATCGAGTTATTCAAAAGTTTGCGGCATCCACCAAAGGTTATTTTCACGACTGCTTACCCAGAATTTGCCGTCGAAGGATTTGACTTGGAGGCATTAGATTATTTGGTCAAACCGATTCCTTTTCCTAGGTTTTTAAAGGCTTGTGAACGATTATTAAAGCAACAACAAATAATTTCGACTGAGGCTAACGAGGCGAGCAATTTCAATGACTTGGTATATGTCAAAAGTGGGCCGACTACCCATAAAATCTCCTGGCGAGATGTTTTATACTTAGAAAAAGATGAAAATTATCTAATTTATCACCTTCCAGAAAAACGCATTTTGAGTAGACAAACACTCAGCAATTTAGCCACTATTTTTCCAAAATATTTCTGTAGAATCCATAAAAGCTATGCGGTCTCTTTATTGCATATTGACCAAATGAACAGAGAATCTTTGCAACTCGGTAAGGTAGAATTGCCTATTGGTAGGACGTATCGACAGGAGTTGTTGGAGCAAATTCGGCTGTTTGGGGAGTAGTGTAAGGTGGCTGTTTTCCACAGCCACTTACTTAAAGAAACAAGGCGGGTGTGGAAAACACCCGACTTGTAAGATGGCTGTTTCCCACAGCCACTTTACTTGCAGTATAAACAAAGCGGGTGTAGAAAACACCCGCTTTGTAGTGTAACTAGCCTACTTCAAATCAACCTGCTTAACATCTTCCCAGAAAATATAAACAGGATCATCATCGCCTTTATCAAAGACTAAAATGCCTGTATTTCTCTCATTGACATCTTGCGAATCCTCTAATTCGTATTTTTTACCAGATTTCAAAACGACCATACTTTCGTCTCCACCTCTTGGTTGAATACTTTTGATCGCTCGGAATGGAATTTCAAATTCTGTATCTTTAATTTGACCATCTAAAATCTCATAAGAATAAGACTCGTCCAAGTCATAAATAATATTTCCTGTATAAGCTTTGCCGTCTTCCGTAGTAACGGTACCATAGATTTTTTCTGGCTTAGCAAAGCTATTGTAAGTGATCATTTCAACAGATGGCTTGTTTGTGAAGGTCACCTCGTCAAAATCATCCCAGTCGATCACGACTCTACCCTGCCCAGGAATCGCAACGATGACCCCTCGATTACCATTGTCCACATCATTAGAATCTCCCATACGGTAGGTTCGACCACTTTTAAGGGTTACCTCACTGCTATTTCCTCGCTGTTTGATGCTTTTGATATTTCCAAATTCGATAGACATATCTGCGTCTCTAGTCTCTCCATCTAATTTATCTGTACTTACCCTTTCGTCCTTATCCCAGATAATATAGCCTTCGTAAGTACCTGTCCAAGATTCTACTTTTCCGAAAAGTGGTTCGCCAATCTGGCTCTTCAAACCTTTAGGCGTTGCCTTGAATTCAACCATCTCTACGTCCGACCAATTCAACTCAATTTTGCCAATTTCTGGGTCATACACTCTGATTTTTGATCCAACATCATTATAGCCGTCACCATTCAACTTTATTTGTTTACCATCTCTCATGGTCAAATAAACCTTAGAGCTGTTCTTCCGCTTAATGGATTCAATTTCTCCGAACTGTACAGAAAATTGGTGCGTAAAGTCATGGTTGTTATAATAGCTAATATTTCTACTTACCCATTTACCCCAACGGTTTCCATTTTGCCAGTTGCGATTATCGGCAATCTTATCTTTGATTCTATCATCAATATATTCCAAGTTCTCATTATCAATTTTACTGGCGTTGAACATATCTGTCCAAAAAGCCTCTTCTTTTCCCCAACGTAATTGACCTTCATAGACATCACCATCCCATGTGGTGACTTTGCCATATAGCCAAGCCTCCGAATGGTTTTGTGCCGAAAGATTGGTCGTAAAAGTTAATGCAAAAACAAATGCAAAAAATAGGAAAGTACGCTGAATGAAAGTCGTGGTATAACTGTTTGAACGGGTGAATTTAGTGGTCATGTTTTTAAAAATTTTAGGTGTTATCAAGAAGTATTTGATAGTAAGTAACGAGTAAAAAACAACTAATACATTTAGGAGCTGATCTTTTGCCCTAAGCCGTCGTTATTTTTTTGAGGAATAGCGATGCTATTCTTCAAAAAAATGCCTAGTCTTAGAACAAAATCTCTAGCTCCAAATGCACT
>CALDTJ010000016.1 GCA_937924145.1 uncultured Saprospiraceae bacterium | reverse complement strand
TCATCCCCGCAAACAATCTGTCCAAACATAGCAGACGGTGGCTCAATATCAAATTCACTGAATTTCAAAGGTTTAGTACCTTTTAAAACTAAGCCATCAGCCGTTTTTTGACCCACGACGTCTACACTAACTACTTTTTCTAGGCCAGCCATTTTCAAAGTGCCCATGGAAGTAGCCGTAAAATTTCCATCCATATCCATTGCTGACATAGCCAAAGGTGCTGTCTGCTGATAAGTAATAATTGGATGATCCGCTGCCTGTAAAGCATTGGTGATTTTACCATTCATAGAGGCTCCTCGACCACCATCCATACTGGAAATGACTGCACCAAAATTAAAAGTATCAATAGCTTTGGTTTCGCCTGCTGATATAGCTAACTCTTGCGGCACATCTTTTACTTCATTTACAACTACTGTCCAACCGTGGAGGGTAGAAGTACCTGTGACAGTCATGATGATGGCACTATCTGCTGCCAATTGATAGTTTTGTGCATTAGTCGTAATGCATGAAATAAGACTGAAAAATAATGGGATAATTAAGCTAAATGCTTTTTTCATCTGTTATTAATTTTTTAAAATTCGATTTTTCAAACAGCTAAAATTACTATATCCCTTTTATTATTCAAAGTCGAAAATAGTCAAATCTTTGTTAAGATTTTATACAACGGATGAATGAAGGACAACGGATCGAGACATTGACATAGCCCTTCTTTAATTCTTTTATCCTTCAATCCTTATAACTATTCTCCGCTCAAAACACCTTTAGCCGTATAATAAACGCCTCCTGCAAAAAATACCCCGACTACTGCTAAAATCCATGTTGCCATAGACATCACAGAAGTACCTGCTAAGCCCATTTGTAAGAAGAATAAGGCCACAATAAATAGTAAAAATACGCCTAAGACAATATTCAAGACCGTTGCCATATCGTTACTACCACTAGCTGTTTTTACTTTTACCACTTTTTTCACAAGTGCCTCCTCTCGATAAGTCTTTGTAGCCATATAATAGCAGAACAAGGAGACGGTACCCGTAAACCACGTAGAAGTAAAGGCGTACTTTAAAGAATCATTACCATAAGTAGGTGTCAATGCATCACTAATCATCCCTATAATGACAGGACCTAATCCAAGCCCGATAAAATTTAGAAATAAGAAATAGATAGCGGAGGCTAAGGCACGTTTTTTTGCACCTACTAAGTTATGCGTTACGGCAATACATGGGCCTAAATACAAGGCAGTCAACAGTGCGGTAAAGAAGTAAGTCACTAATACGTAAGTGATGTTTGTGCCAAAGAAAGCATAATAGGAAAAAGGTAGATTTATTACGCCTGCAATCATCGGGACCCACATATAATAGCGTAGATCTTTTTGTCCGAATTTATCCGCTAAAAAACCACCAGCAAAGGTGCCAATTATACCTCCAAAACCAGTCGTTAAACCTAATGCAACCCCAATATCTTGGATTGGCATACCATGTACTCTCGCCAAAAACGGAGCAAAGAAATTTCCAACTCCATAATTACCAAAAGTGAGGAATCCAGAACCGACTGCTATATAAACAAAGGTTTTTTTGGACATTAAAGTCCGTACGACTTCCCAAAAAGAGGCTTCGGCTGGTTCTGTACTTTTACCTTCTAATGCTTCTATAGGTGAAGTTGATGAATGATCGTTTTTTACTGGTGAGGTGGCTAACACTTTTTTGTCAGAATGCCCCTTTGGTGGTTCTTTTACCGTGAATAATAGCAGTAAAGCATAGATAATTCCAGGTATTCCTAAGGCATAAAATGCCATTCGCCACCCATAAGTCGCGTCTATCCAACCACCGATGGAGTAACCTGCTAAAATACCTACATAAATACCTACAGAATAAATAGATAAAGCCGTCGCTCGTTGATGAGAAGGAAAATAATCCGAAATCATCGAGTGCGCTGGTGGACTTCCTCCTGCCTCGCCGACGCCCACTCCCACTCTTGCCAGTAATAATTGCAAGAAGTTTCCAACAGTTCCTGATATTGCCGTCATCCCACTCCAAATAGCCAAAGATGCTGCTACTACATTTCTTCGGTTGTTCTTGTCTGCAAATCGAGCGATAGGTAAGCCTAAAGTCACATAAAAAACGGCAAAGGCAAATCCTGTCAATAAGCCCAATTGGGTATCAGATAACCCCAATTCGCCTTTGATGGATTCTTGAATGATAACCAGAATTTGTCGGTCGATAAAGTTGAAGGTATAAACTCCTGTGAGGACGAGTAGGACATACGCTTTGTAGCGTTGTGTGAAGAGCGGTTTTTCTGCCATTTTTCGTTTTTGATACTATGCTATGAATTTAAACTTCTTATTAGCTGGTTAGCAAGGTAGCAAAAACGATTTCAAATAAAAATTTTTTATACTTTTTTTACTGACGTATTATATTTTGTGAATGATTTAGATGTTGATATTTCCACACGGATTTATTATTCCACACGGATTTTGATTCCACACGGATTTTGATTTCACACGGATTTTTAGATGTTGACATTTTCCCCGCGGATAGATAAATTTACGGATTTAGATATTGAACTAGATGTTGACATTTTACCCACGGATTTATTTACCCACGAATTCTAGACGTTGACAAGATTTTGGTACTTTTTTATATTACAATCTTGTATGAAAAAACAAAGTTTTTGTCAAAGTCTAGCTATGAGAAAATGCTACTGCTAGGTCAACATCTAACTAAGAAAAC
>CALDTJ010000015.1 GCA_937924145.1 uncultured Saprospiraceae bacterium | reverse complement strand
CGGCTGTTTCCTTTTCTCGTTTGAAAAAACGAATATATATGCAGCAGGAAAATGTTACTTAGTGGGCAAGAAGATGAGCAGATGAATAAATCTAGGTTATTCCTAATTTATCCATCTGTTCATTTATTCATTTACTCATTTTAAACTAACTCCCCTCTTCCACTTCTATCAATTACATTAGCACTAGCTTGTTGCGTCCCAGTTAGCACCACTTCTTGTAAAGTTACGTGGCTTGGTCTAGAAACCATGAAGTGAATAACGTCCGCAACATCTGTCGCATTCACAGGGATAAAGTCCGTTATTGCTTTCGCATTATTATCTGTTTTTACAGCAGCAAATTCCGTATCTTCTACGAAACCAGGAGAAACCTGACTTACTCGAATATTGTATTTGTGGAGGTCGATTCTCATCGCTTTAGTCAATGCATCCACGGCATGTTTCGTCGCACAGTACACTCCATTATTAGGATAAACTTCCTTTCCTGCCAAAGAACAAATATTAATAATTTGCCCTTGTTTACGCTTCACCATGTAAGGTGCTATTTCGCGAGTCACAAACAATAACCCTTTAATATTGGTATCAATCATTGCTTCCCAATGATCTAGGTCTCCCTCATGAATAGCGGATTCTCCCCTAGCTAACCCTGCATTATTTACTAAAACATCGACATTTTGCCATTCCTCCTCCAACTCAGCTAAAGCCGTTTGTACAGAAGCTGCCTGTTGGATGTCAAAAGGCAATAATCTAACGGCGGTGTTATGCTCTTTTTCAAATACTTCCTTCAATTGGAATAATCTAGAAAATCTTCTTCCTGTAAGAATCAAACTATATCCTTCCTTCGCCAATTTAGTAGCAATTGCTTTACCTATACCTGATGTCGCCCCTGTGATTAAGGCAATCTTAGTACCTACTTCATACGATTCTTCTGAAAATTCAGTGGCCTCAAAAGAAGTTTCCTGAGGATTATCAACGGTAACGGGTTCAAGGTCCGCTGCAATAGCATGCATTTCTACGGCTTGCTCTTCTTGGAGCATACTAGCTCCAATTGCTAATTTCTCTGCGGCGGCAGCCTCAATTTTTGCTGCTGTTTCCATCGCAAAAGCTTGGTCATTAACCGTCGTTTTTAGCTCTGGGTTCACCTCAGCTGCTTTTTCATAAAACCTAAGTGCCGTTGATTTATCTCCTTGTCTATGATAAATAAGCGCTAGATCATAATTGGCAAAAGGATGTTCGGGAGCTTTCTCTAATACTTCCTCCAATGCAGCAATGGCTTCATCTTCTTCGTTCTCCTCCTCACTTTTCAATAAACCGAACTGATATAAAGCATTGATATTTCTTGGGTTTTGCTGATAAGCAATATCAAAATATTCTGTAGTTTGAGCAGTTGGCTCGTCTAGGTGATTGACCATTAACATACCCAACTTATAAGCAACGTTAGGGAACTCATTGTTTTGATCGTAAACCCTTTCGTAATAGCTTTTGGCGGTCAAGTAATCTCTTTCTGCTTCCGCTAATTCACCTAAGAAAAACATAGCAGATTCGTTATTTGGCTCTTGTTCTAGTAAAATCGCCAACTGAGCAGATGCAGCTTTAAAGTTATTTTGATACTTTGCTAAATAGGCAGCATATTGATACCGTACGGAGACAAATTCGGGTGCCTCCTTTAATATATCCTCCAACAAAGTTGTGCCCTCTGCTACTTTTCCAGATTGGACCAGTATATTGGCAGCTTGTAATACTTCAACTTCGCTTATTTCTTCCTCCAGTTCCTCCGTTTCTTCGCCTTCGTCCATGAAATAACCTTCCAATTCATCTTCATCCACATCCTCCTCTTCTGTCAACTCTTCCGTAATAGAAGCATAAGTCGGCTTAACTGGCTGTTGACTAAATAAATCAGCTTCCGTTTTTTCGCTAGTCTCTAATTCACCAGCCACAAACTTATGCTTAGTGGTAGACTCATTTGATACGACAGTAGCACTTAATAACTCCTCTCCCATCAAGTCCTCCAATGAAATCATCTCCTCTTCTTCCTCTTCCACTTCTTGCTGTTCTTCTTCTACCGAAACAGGGATTTTATTGGCTAATTCTAAAGCAAGCATTTCAGTATCAGTCAAAGGCCGTTCGGCTGTTTCAACTAATTCGGACAAAGGTATCTCTTCGGGTTCTTCCTCTTCCGTATCTTCCCCTACTTCCGCTCCAGCAAGTAACCATTCTGGGTCCATAGCAATCAATTCGCTAGGTGCTTCTATAATTTCAGTTACTTCAATAGGATTGATGGGGGTGGTTTCAGTAGTCTGAACGACCTCTATTTCATTCGGATCTCCTTGTTCCATCAATTCTTCTATCCCTGATTGCATTTCGCTATCGGAAATAGAACTCGCACTGATCTCTTCTGTATTTTCAATTTTATCTTTCTCAGTAACTAAGTCTTCGAAAGGTAGGAATGCAGGAGGGCGCTGAATTGCTTCTACGTCTTGTGTTATGGACGCTTCGACCACTTTAATTGGCTCTTTTGCTTCAATAGGGTCACTTGAAGTTTTTGCGTTTGCTCTACTAGCCACAAACTTCAAATAATCCGATTCATCTCCAAAGAATCTAAAAAAGTATTCATAATTATTGGCAGAAAAATCCTCAAAAGTAGCATGATTCGTATCTCGCAAGGTTCTTAAAAATTCCCCAACCTCGGAAGAAATACTTCTTACCGCTTTCAGTTTTATTGAAAACTCTTCTTCATCACTTGCCGGGATACTTCTTTTTAATTTCCTTAAATCTAAATATTTTTCTTGCCAAAAATTCATGTATTTAATCACATTGCTAACCTTCTCAAATTCAGTCGCAACGACTTCTTTATTACCTGCTTCATCAATATGCACACCATCAATAATGATGGGAATCACTAACTCCTTTTTGATGAGGGTCTGCAAATAGGATAATCCATTTTGTAAACAAGGAATAGATTTGAGAAAATTATCACTAACCATCAAAAAACAGGGATGATTGTCATTAGTGAGATGGTCTTTAAAATCTTCTCCTTCAATAAAATCAGCTGCATCAATCAGATTAAAATTGACATTTACGGTACTCAAATCAGCGATCAACTCATTTACAGCACTCTGATTATCAGCTATGTAGGCGATATTTATGGTCACAAAATTCATTTATATACTTAAATAAGAGAAAGGGTGAGAAAATAGCTTTGTACTATCTACTCCCAATTTAATACCACTTTCGTTATTTGTAGCAATATAAAAACATATTACTTAGTAGTCGGGTGAAAATAAAAGGAATATTCTAAAAGTTTTCGTTTACAAGTCTTTCCAGCACTTGAGTCATAGAAAGGCTAAACCATTTCAGAATAAAGTCTATTTATAAATTGGGTATTTCAGTCTACCAATATACGGTGTTTTAGTAGAAAGGGTTGGTCGTGAGATCAGCAAAACTAAATATTTTTATGGAGAGTATTTTGCAAATAATTGGCAATTAGAGCATTAACCTAGTAAATAGTACTCTAATAAATTGCGTTCTTTTTGATGTATGGTAGTGCAAGGATGCATTTCAGTAGAATATTTTAGAGGTATCAGACAAATCCTATAAAATGTCCGATACCTCTAAAATATTATTCTACTGGATCAGCCTTTAAAGTAAAGGTTCTTGTAACAGGATTAATAGGGCTAGCTACTTTGTTTCCAGCCTTATCTACCATAGTAAGCGTAATGGTGTTTTCCCCCATTGGTAAACCTTCAATATAATAGGGTTGCCAGTTATCAATTTTGTGTATTTCTCCATTGATATCCGCATTTACCCCATAGGCATCTCCTAAATTGGCATTTAATAAGTAGAAATCAAGCATTACTTTGTCCGTATTGGCTTTTCCTACATAAGTTCCTTTAGGTCGGCTGTAAAACAATGTTGGGTCCATGATTGGCTCGCTTTTAGTCATAGTTCCGCCTTCCACCGTTGCTTTCAAACCAACATACGCCTGTCCAGTTTTAATGCTCTCATGGTAAGAACGGGACAAGAAAGCTAATAAATGATGTTCCCCATCAGGCACTTCATGCTCAAATTCTGGAACATATTTGGCAGCGTAAGGAGCCGTTCCCACAATCAAATGAATGTGTTGGCCTTTACCTGAATTCGCACACATTTTAGCCGCAGCATCAGGGGTTTGCTCTCCTAGCTTGTAACCTTCACCTGATACTTCAAAGTTGAATTTTCCGTCTTTGTAAAACATAGATTCAATTTTTGCATCCGCATATTCTGTCGAAGGTGCAAAAGGGGTAAGGGTGTATTTATTGGCAGGTTGAACTATTTTTTCTTCAACTTTTTTAGCCACTGCTTTAGGTTCATTTTTACAACCAACAGTTAATACAAGGACTAAGACCAATAGAAATGTAAATCTCATTTTTAATAATTTTTATGAAAAGAAAAACAAATGTTATTTATTTGAAAGGACAAAACTACCTACTATTTGTTTAAATTTTTTAAAATTATTACGAGTATGTCTAAAATGAATAGTTAATTACCTCCTCCTAAACAAAAAAGCCTTTCTACTAAGCTAGTAGAAAGGACCTATTATAGTTAATATAAGAATCAAAATCGTATTGAAAAAGCGATTAGCACAAGCTTACATTTTAATAAACTGATCAGAAATTATTTTCCAATCTTCTCCATTTACTTGTACGAAGTAATTGCCTTGCGCTAAGTGTTGTAAATCAATCTTAGCCTGATTTTTTCCAGTATGGATGGTCAGCTCCTTTTCAGCTACCACTTTGCCGTTCAAACTCAAAACAGTCAGGTCGATGGTTTCACTTTTTCTATCCCAATTAAAATCTAAAGAAATATAATCTTGAGCAGGATTTGGGAATAGATTCAAGTTTATTATGGTATGGTCAATATTTTCAACATCCGTTAAATTAGCACCACAAACGACACTGCTTTCGGTTACATTTCCTTCGTAAGCATCGCCTTGGGCACCTAAGATGGTGATTTGATTGCCCACATTGACCAATTTAGAATTAGGCGGCGAAAATGGATCATTTAGATTATCAATCAAAGAAATTTCTCCTTGACATTCTAAAAAGTTGGTGAAAGCAAATAGCGGTACCTCTACCCCAGCCTCGTACACAATATTTTTAGTTCCTTGAGAAACTAAACCAAAAGAAACATAATCGTAATCAGGTGATTCCGCTGGCTGCTCTGTCAAACTATTTGGTTCCCAAACCACATCAGGTTGTAGATTAAATATTTGATCCACTTCCAAACCCCTAGTGGGTGCTTTAAGCGTAACTTGAGCCGTACTCGTCGTATTCAGTGGCGACTGAAAAGTCACCTCAGGAATTAGGGAAACTTGATAAGTTTTTCCATCTGCCAATTGAGTTAACTTAAATTTCACTTGTGCTTGGATAAAATTAACCGATAGTAAAAAGAAGGCGACTGGAAGTATTTTTTTATAGTTATTCATTGTTTTAGAAAGTGTGAAGGTGAGAAAATGAGAAGGTAAGAAGGTGAGAAAGTGAGAAGGTGCCTCACTTTCTCACATTTCTCACTATCTCACATTCTGTTATCTAGGAATCTGCTCTCGAATAATGAAGATAGTTGACCCACTAGCATTACTTGGATGCAATAAGACATTAAAGAAAATCACATCAGGGTCATTCCCTGTACCAATGTATACGGACGAACCTTTCATATCATAATCACCACGGTAGTAGCCTTTTGCAATATGGTTATAATTGCTATTGATATTTAAAGCGTCTGTGATGACATCGAAGAAAACAGGATCTCGATCATTAGCAATACCATCATAAATGATTTTTCTATCCGCATTGCCATCACCTCCCCATAATACCAATTGGGTTTGTATGGTATCCATAGCATGCGTACCGAAAGCATCTGTACCACCTACCCCTTGTTGAGTAAAGTCAAGTGTAGTGAAAGCTCCTGATGATAAAGCTTCCGCATCTTTGGTCATTACCCCAAGGTGGTTTCTATGTCGTATAGATAAGAAATAGTTAGCATCAGGTAAATATTCGAAACCAACAGCCGAAGTTCCATCTACATCCACTATATCTCCATCTCTCTGAATCAAAGCAGCACGAGAAGCAATAGGCATCGTATCTGTCGCAGTTAATAATTCTAGATAAACCCAATCAACGATTGCATCTGGTCCAGTCACTGCAAACACGGTCGTAGGATTAGTTACCACTTCATTTCCTCCTCTATGCTTGTGTTCAAACTCGTACGCTCCTGCTAGATTTGGTAAAGTGCTGTACGGCTCAGTTGTTGGCAATAAGTTTAATTTTCTTAAACTATCGTGCATCATTGCTAATCCACTGTCAAACGGACCTTCCAAGAAAACCTTTGCCGAAATCTGTAAAGTATTCGATACTTCAATAACCACCATAGCGGTGTCACAAGTCAATGATACATCACATACTTGGTACATTAGCGTATCAAAACCAGCAAAACTCATAGATGGTGTATATAAAATACTATCGCCATTTTGTACCGTTGCAGTATTTAAGGCATTTGGCGCACTAACGATAGAAGTCGTCAAATTGTCGCCATTTCCATCAACATCATTGTTTTGTACATCAATAAAGATCGCTGCATTCGGAACAGTAGCCGCCATATCAGTATTGGCAACAGGCACCACATTATTTGGATCAGTAATAACGATGATTAATAAAGCGGTATCTTTCAAGCTACCATCTGACA
Organism: uncultured Saprospiraceae bacterium; assembly: GCA_937924145.1. Classification (GTDB taxonomy): domain Bacteria; phylum Bacteroidota; class Bacteroidia; order Chitinophagales; family Saprospiraceae; genus JAFMDF01. The sequence goes on along the minus strand of CALDTJ010000015.1, from coordinate 15,485 downwards.
ACTCATATCTTATCGTATCTACACCAACAAAGCCTGCATTGGCATTGTAGACAATCGAGTCATTCGTTACGGTTGGTACTACTCCTTGAGTGGAATTCCCAATGGTAGTCACTGTAGTTGCATCTCCATCCACATCTGAATCATTGATTTCTACCGCAACTAATGCGCCCATTGTATCTCTAGTAAGATTCATGGTGTCATTGACTGCAACAGGTGCATCATTTACTGGGGTGACTGTAAAGTACACCCAAGCCATAGCACATCCTACGGAAGTATCACAGACAGTATATTGTAAACTATCAACCCCGTTGAAATTAAGTTGAGGCGTATAACTAACCATGCTGTCTCCAACGATAGTCGCTGTTCCGCCAATTGGTGTAGTGATAGCAGTTACTTTTAAACTATCACCAGTTCCATTAATATCTGAATCATTGGTTAGCACATTAAACATCACCGTTCCACCATCTTCATTAATAGCAGGAACCACATCATTCATGGCAACTGGTGGAGTGTTTACAAAACCGACCGTTACTACTACAATTCCATTCACACATGCCATAGAGGTATCACAAACGATATAATCAATCGTATCAATGCCACTATATCCAGCTGTTGGTGTATAACTGATAGAATCTGTTCCTAATAAAGTTACAGTCCCATTGGACGCCATAGGAGTACCACTTATCGTTAAAGTATCATCATCAATATCTGTATCATTTGCCAATGGAGCAATACCCACATTGGTCGTATCTTGACTAATCATAACTTGATCTGTAACGGCTATAGGTGCGTCGTTTATTGGTAATATCGTCACTGTTACAATTGCCGTATCACAAAGTCCTGTTGTGTCACAAATTTTATAACCAATCAATTGGACTCCTGTAAAATCAGCAGGTGGCGTTATTATAATTGAATCCCCATTTAAGGTATCAACCGTCATAGTCGAACTAATAATTACGGTAGTAAAGGATTCCCCATCACCATCAGAATCATTCGCTTGTACGTCGATGATTACATTTGAAGTGTCTTCATTGACTGTCAGATAATCATCAATTGCAAGTGGTTTGTCGTTTATAGATTGAACCGTTGCAATCACTGTATCTTGTGTGCAAACAGCTGAAGTATCACAAACTTGATAAACAATAGTATCAATACCATTGAAATTCAAACCAGGGGTATAAACGAGCATTGTATCATCTAAGATAGAAGCAGTTCCTCCACTGTTAGGCATGACAACTACACTAGCAATTAAACTATCACCTGCATCAACATCATTGTCATTGGCAGTAATAGCAACTTGTACATTACTCGCATCCTCTTGAATGGTTATTGAATCTCTCATCGTGACTGGCGCATCGTTTCTAGGGCTTATAAAGATGTAAACCTTACCTTGATCGGCTAAAGCACCATCAAATAATTGGTATCGAATACTATCCAAGCCAACAAAATTTAATGCGGGTTGATAAACCAAAGTATCATTTCTAATACTATCCACTAAAGATTGTGTAGCAGCAGTTAAGATGCTGATCGTCGTGGCATCGCCATCAATATCAAAGTCATTCGATTCAATTGGTATTAATACTGCCATCGTATCTTCCGCTAAGTAGATCGTATCATTGACTGCCACAGGTGCATCATTAACTCCTGAAACCGTGATAAAAATGTAGGCAGAATCACAAGCACTTGGTACTTGCGTATCACAAATCTGATATTTGATAGTATCTAGTCCATTGAAACTCATTGGTGGCGTATAATTGATATTTCCACCAGCGACAGTCGCTGTACCGTTGGTTGGACCGCTGACTAAGCTTGTTGCAAATAAATGCCCATCTGGATCACTATCATTCGCCTGTACCGCAATAATCGCAGGATTAGAGTTTTCAGGAACAGTCACCGTATCATTGACGGCAATTGGCGCATCATTAACTGCTAAAACATTAATAATAATGTAAGTCGAATCTTTGAAAACACCGTCTGAAATAATATACTTTATGCTATCCAATCCATTGAAATTCGCTGGTGGTGTGTAGCAAAGCGTATCATTCGTTAAAGTGCCCGTAATTCCAATAGAAGACGTAAATAGAGAATCCAAAACAATGGCGTCCCCATCTACTTCTAAATCATTTGCCAAAAAGGCAATTTTGACATTCGTGGTATCTTCAAGTACAGTGATAGAATCTTTCACTGCCATAGGACTTTCGTTAATTGGTAAGACATTAAAAATTAAGAAAGTCGTATCACATAAAGCGGTATCACAAATCGAATATTGGACAGAGTCTAAACCTGAAAAATTCAATTGAGGTGTATAGATCACCGTATCGTTGGTAACGACAATGCTACCATTGATCGGATTGTGAACCGTATCTAAAGTGATGACATCTCTATCTGCATCAAAATCATTTGCTAAAATAGCTACAGCTACATTCGTAGTATCTTCTGGAATAGCGATAGAATCTTGATTAGCAACAGGTCGGTCATTTATTGGATCAATTTCTATAAAAATAATAGCCACTCCACATAGACCAGCAGTATCACAAACTTGGTAAGCAATCACATCCACACCTGTAGAATCAGGCATTGGGGTATAAGCAATAGTAGAGTCCATCATCACCGTTGCAATACCTTTTCCTGGCATAGTAACGATTGTGGTAATTAAAGAATCTCCATCAGCATCTACATCATTTGCCTGTACGTCAATGATACTAACTGGATCATCTTCTGTAATCCTAAGCGTATCGTTGGTTGCCATTGGCATATCATTGACAGACAATACGGTGATATAAACTTTAGCAGTAGGGCTATTATTTGGTCCTGTATCGCTGACAAAATATTCAATAGAATCCAATCCGTTGAAATTAGGATTAGGCATGTAGCTAATAGAGTCATTATTGATGACCGTACTAGAACCATTTACTGCTGGAATTAATATCGTTGTAGTAATGATGTCTCCTTCTGGATCTGAATCATTTGCTTGTACTAAAATATTCGTTGGTAAAGCATCTTCAGAAATGACGATGGTATCATTAACTGCAACTGGCGGCGCATTCACAGTCACGACAATCGTTGCTGTATCAGCACAACTATTCCCATCAAAAACTTCTACCATCACTGTATCCTTATCATTTAAGGTATTGATCGCAAAAGTGTCAACAGCAGAAGCCGCTTGAGCAACCACATTGTTGACGGAGAAGGTATATAAGCTTCCACCTGCACCCGTAAAAATAACAGGTTGTCCAGTAGCTATAATATTATCTGCATCATCAGCAATCAAAGTCGCATCTGGGATGGTATCCACCTTCATTAATATAATTCCTGAGGTATCTTGGCAGCCTGTCATATTCGTAACCGCCACTCTGACCATATCGCCATGCGCCAATGTAGTTGTCTGATAAGTATTAGAAGCACTTGGAGCAGCAACTGAGGTATTATTGACTAAAAATTCGTAAGTCACTCCGCCTGTACCAGTAAAGGTGACCATATCTCCTGCACAAATCGTTGTATCAGGATCAGAAATATTGAAGCCAACATTTGGGAATGAGTCTACCGTTATAACCTGATAATTAGAGGTATCTAAGCAACCATTATTATCAGAAACAATGTATTGGATACTTGTGGCACCTGGATTAACCCCTGTAATGACCCCAACCGCATTGATAGTAGCTACCGTATCATAAGTACTTGACCAAATCAATGTGTAAGGTGTACTACCGAGCGTTGGATTAGCATTCACCGTAACGGTCGCATCTTCACATAAAGAAGTATCGCCCAAAATATCACCAGCAACTGGTCTTGGGAAAACATATACCAAGTGATTCGCAGAAGTATCTTGACAACCATTGGCATCAAAAATCACATATCGAATATTGGTAGAACCAGCAATATGTCCAGTAACCGTACCATTCGCATCAACCGAAGCGGTTGCAGGTGCATCACTAATCCAAACGGTATCCATATATGGTAAAGTCCCACTAGACGGATTTGGAATTAGCGTCTGTTGAGCATCAATACACACATTCGTCGTTCCAGGAACTGGACCTGCTATTGGAGTAGTAAAGATGTTAATAGTAATAGTTGCCGTATCTACACAACCTGTGACAATCGAAGAATCTCTCACATAGTAAGTTGTCGTGGTAGATGGATTTTGTAAATTACTAGATAGATAATCCCCATAATTCGAGCCATAGACTAAAGTATTTGCTGGAGTTCCTGTAATCAAAGTACTCAGGTCCACTACTTCTTCCGCACAAACAGAAGTGTCTCGGCCTTGAATATTCGGCTGTGGAGAAACAAATAAAGTAACCATCGTTGTATCCCAACAACCACCCATACCTACACTATCTCTGATAAAGTAGGTAGTTGTATCAGTAGGTGCCACCATTCCGTCAATAGGAGTACCATAGACCCCGTATACAGTACCAAATTCTAAACTATCTCCTGGTAAATTCCTTGTAACTAAAGTTGCTAAATTAACCATTTGACCAGCACAAGTTGCAGAATCTCGACCTTGAATATTTGGTGTAGGAACAACATTAATCACTAACATGGTCGTATCAAAACATCCACTAGTTCCTAAACTATCTCGAATGAAATAAGTCTGAGTAGATATAGGTGAAACCATTGGGCCAACTGCTTCACTATATACTCCAAGACTAGTTCCGAACTCTAAACTATCGCCACTAACGGTCCGCATCACTAAGCTACTCAAATCAACAGTTCCTCCAGAACATATAGTTGTATCTCTTCCTTGAATAGCGGGCTGCGGATGAACGGTAACTGTAATCATAGTCGTATCTGCACATCCATGCAAACCAATACTATCCCGAATGAAGAAAACAGTGGTAGCAGTCATAGCTAATTGTAGACTATCACTCTGAGGACCAAAGGTTCCTAGAACTGTTCCGATCTCTAAACTATCGCCATTATTACTTCGAGTTATTAAAGTGCTTAAATCAACATTTTGACCTGCACATATAGCAGTATCTCGACCTTGAATCGAGGGTGTAGGAATGACCGTTACCGTCAATTTAGTCGTATCTACACAACCACCAGCACCTACACTATCTCGAATGAAATATATCTGAGTGCCTGTAGGGGAAACCATTGGGCCAACTGCTTCACTATAGACACCAAAGCCAGTTCCAAATTCTAAACTATCTCCTGCAACTGTTCTTACAACGAGTGTACTTAAATCAACCGTCTCTCCAGAACATATCGTCGTATCGCGACCTTGAATAGCAGGCTGAGGATGGACTGTCACAGTTATCATTGTCGTATCCGCACATCCATGCAAACTAATACTATCGCGGATAAAGAAAACAGTGGTAGTAGTCATAGCTAATTGGAGACTATCACTCTGAGGTCCAAATGTGCCTAAAACCGTTCCTATCTCTAAGCTATCTCCATTGTTACTTCGAGTAATTAAAGTACTCAAATCTACATTTTGGCCTGCACAAATAGCGGTATCTCGTCCTTGAATCGAGGGCGTTGGAATGACCATCACCGTCAATCTAGTCGTATCTACGCAACCACCAGCACCTACACTATCTCGAATGAAATATACTTGAGTGCCTAATGGAGCAACCATTGGACCAATCGCTTCACTGTATACGCCATAGCCAGTTCCGAATTCTAGACTATCTCCTGCAACAGTCCTTGTAACTAATGTACTTAAATCAACCGTTTCACCAGAACATATTGTTGTATCGCGACCTAGAATATCTGGCTGAGGATGAACTGTAACAACTATTCTTGCGGTATCTACACATCCATGTAAACCAATACTATCTCGAACATAAAAAGTAGTGGTAGTCATTAAATTTGTTTGGAGACTATCACTTTGTGGACCAAATGTGCCATAAGTTGTTCCGAATTCTAGACTATCTCCATTATTAACTCTAATAAGTAAAGTACTCAAGTCAACATCCTCTCCTGCACAAATAGATATATTTTGCCCCTGAATAAATGGAGCAGGAATAACGGTCACAACAATCATCGCCGTATCTACACAGCCACCAGTGCCGACACTATCTCGAACAAAATAGGTTTGGGTACCAGCAGGAGTAACCATAGGACCAACAGCCTCGCTATACACACCAAATCCAGTTCCGAATTCTAGACTATCACCAGCAGTTGTACGAGTAATCAAGTTTTCAAGATTGATCGTTTCGCCAGCACATATAGTCGTATCTCCTCCTACAATTTCAGGTTGATTATAAACGGTTACCGTAATTTTAGCAGTATCTGCACAGCTTTGAGCCCCCAAACTATCTCTAACAAAGAAAGTCATGGTACTCATCAAATTAGTCTGCAAACTATCACTTTGAGGGCCATAAGTTCCAAATACAGTTCCAAATTCAAGACTATCACCATTATTAGACCGAGTAATTAAAGTACTTAAATCAACATCTTGCCCCGCACAAATAGCGGTATCTCGGCCCTGAATGATTGGGGTTGGAATAACATTTATTGTTAGCATAGTCGTATCAGAACAACCTGCTACACCAGTACTATCTCTTACAAAATAAGTAGTATTTATAGTAGGAGCTACAAGTGAATCTGTTGCTTCAGAGTAAACACCAAAAGCGAGTCCATACTCTAAACTATCGCCAGCCATCGTTCGAGTGATTAATCTCGCTAAATTAATGGTATCTCCAGCACAGATGGTTGTATCTTTCCCTGTTATCTCAGGTTGTGGCGATACCGTAACTACAATAGCCGTAGTATCAACACATTCAGATCCTCCACCGACACTATCTCTTACATAGAAAATGGTCGTAGTGGTAATATTTGTTTGAAGGCTATCACTTTGAGGGCCATAAGTTCCAAATACAGTCCCAAATTCGAGGCTATCCCCATCATCAGACCGAGTAATTAGAGTACTTAAATCCACATCTTGTCCAGCGCAAATAGCCGTATCTCGTCCTTGGATTGTAGGTTGAGTAGTCACCGTAACAATTATTTGAGCAGTATCAACACATCCTGCTGCATCTGAACTATCTCGAATGTAATAAGTCATAATACCAGGACCAGGAGGAATAATCGAACCACTTGAAAAAGAATAAGTTCCATAGTTCGTCCCATACTCTAACACATCCACGGAATCACCAGTTAACAAATCTCTTAAATCTAAAGATTGCCCATTACAAATTGAAGTATCTCGTCCAGTTATATCAGGCTGTACAGTTACAGTCAAAGTAATAGAGGTAGTATCTACACACTGAGAAGCAGCTATACTATCTCGAACAAAATAAGTAGTTGTACCAACTACTGGCGTAATAATCGAATTAGATCCGTAGTTGTAATTACCAAAATTATCACCCAAAACAGTTCCGTCTCCACTGACAAGGCTATCAATAAGCAACCTTAAATCAAAAGTAGGTTGATGACACAAAGCAGTATCCCGCCCTTGAATAGAAGGAGCCGAATTAACCGTCAAAGTCTCAGACACTGAAATCGGAGCATTTACACAAGATGGAGTAACACTAATATTTCTTAGAGCAGAAAGCGTAAAAGTTCCCCCCAAAGTCAGTGGCAATGTTGAAAAAGTTACAGTAGAACTACTACTTGTAATCGTATCCTTTATAAAGTTAGTAGAATCAGGGATCTCATACTGAATTTCGTAAGTCGCATCAGCTAACCCTGTCAAAGTTATCATTGCAGATTCACCTTCACAAATAGCACTAATAGGCATTAGTGTAGGTGTTACTGGTGGTTCAGTAATGGTCAAAGTAACTGTTGCAGACGAATCAGGACAAGGTGCGAAACCTTTAATCGTATATTTATATGGATATACTCCCGCGCCTAAAGTAGCAATTTCGACAGGCCCTAAGGTACCATTACTACCATTAGGATATACACCTGAGATAGTATCCCATACACCATTAGTCTCAGGAGTACCATTCAAGGAAGTGAATAGATTAATACTAGAAATTCCGTCATTACAAACAAAAGCAGTTCCATCGTCACCAGCATCGGGGACAGGATGTACTATAATCGAAATGGAATTGGTAGTTCCATTTGCGCAGGTTGTACCAGTTTCATCGAAAATACTGTAGCTAATTGTATGTGTTCCAGCCTGCGCAGAGTCAGGTCTAAAAATAGCTATACTATCCGTCGTAAAACTATCAATCACCCCAGAGCCAAAAAAAGAACTTCCCATGGGTCTGATTGGTACAGAAAGAACATATTCGGTACTGTCATTGACACAAAATTGAGGTATTGGATTAACAGCACCATCAATAAAAATAGTTGTATCACACTGCCCATATAATTGTTGGGAAGAAAAAACGGAAGAAAATCCAAAAAATAGGAAAGCAATCACCAAAAATTTGAGTTGATGAATGGTTTTGTGCATCCCTTTGGCAAAACAATAACTCGATTGAGTGTTATTGGCTTGTGAAGAAATTTTAAACTGGGTACGGTTACAGTCCTTAAAAAAGGGCCAAACCTGTCGTAAATGTTCAATCATTTTAGGAGGATAATTTTGATTCTTATAACTACTTTACAATCAATTACTTATAAAAAAGTATTCGTCTTTTTTTTCTTTTTAAACTTAGGATTCGGTAAGCAACAAGATGTGTATAGGTTTCTACTGTGTAGCTTTTAATGGTAGGTAGTATTCAATTTCAAGTGTGCATAACGATACTATTTCTTACCAAAAAAGCAAGAAAATAAGAGGCATCTATTGATCGTTATATTTTCATAAAAAAATGAAATTAATATAATCACTTTTTTAATATATAATTATTTACCAAGTTTATGCCAAAAATGAAAAACGGCTCATTTCAAGCAGTAAAAAGACAATTATTTATTTTTTAAAGGCGTGTTTCTATGAAAACAACTACTTTAGCAAAAAATATTATCAGTTTTGAATAGGATGTAATCCTAGAAATGTAGTCCAGTTATAAACGATAAACTATACGGCGAAAATAAACTAACCTATTTTATCGGCTCACTTAAACGCTTTTTAAAATAAACAATCATTTTAGTATGAAATTTAAGCTAACTTTTTTTTGTTTTGTGTTACTTTTCACCAATGCTGCCTGTCAAAAATATACGCTGGACAATATGCCAGAGCAACAAATCCATTTTGGAGAAGGTGGCGGAATTACAGGTGCCATTACTGAATACTGCTTGTTAAAAAATGGACAACTATTTAATAAAAAGCATTTTACAGAAGATTTTAAAGCTTATAAAAAGGTAAAAAAGCGAGCCGCAAAAAAAGCTTTTAAAACTTGTAAAAAAATAGAAATAGAAAAGATACAAGTCGATAATCCAGGAGATAAATATTATTACATCGCCTACGAAACGAAAGATATTAAACACAAAATCACATGGGGTGGTAGTCAACAAAAACCACCAGTAGAAGTAATCGAACTTTATGCAACTTTGAAATCATTGACCGTCGCTGAGAAGTAACGGTTATCTAAAATAATGCTTAATCAAAAGGTGAGTAAGTACTTGGACATCATTAAATTTATGTGTCCACGTACTTACAATCGTCTAACCTAATAATTTTAAACTAAAACATGAGATATTTTTATACGATCTTTTTGTTATCAATTTTTGCTCTTTCAGCTCAAGCTCAATTGGCTAAACCGTTAAATCCACCTTCGAATCAAAAGGGTCAAAAGGTTGCCAAAAAAACTATTACGACTAGCTTTTCAGGTATACCAACGGCTAGAACATCAATCATCAATCAGTTCGCACCTCCTACCCTAGCACCTTTGCATAGAAAATTTGATAATAATCGAATTAAAGTAGTGCAACGGTCAAAAGAAGGGCGACCGATAATGATTAAGGGAAATCTTGGTGCGGCAAGTGCAGGAAGATCCATAGATCAACAAGTTTTTGACTATTTAGAGGAAATTAAAATACCTTTACAACTAAAAGAACCGAAGGAAGAGTTTGAAGTGATGGAGCGAAAAACAGATGAATTAGGTCAGACTCATATTAAATTACAACAGACTTATAAGGGATTGAAAGTATACGGTGGGCAAGTTTGGTTGCACGCTAAAAAAGGACAGGTCAATTTATTCAATGGTAGAAATCAACCTACTCCTAACATTGAAAATATCACTCCAGACTTCTCAGCAGCTCAAGCACAAAACATTGCTAATCAAGATGTTGCCTTAAAAACAACCATCAAAAGTATAACTGGACTGGAAGCAAAACTCATTGGGGAACAAAACCCACCAGAATTAATTATCTATCATCCTATCGAAACGAATACGCCTAAATTAGCATGGCATTTGAGGTTTCACCCAAATGTATCTAATGAATGGGAATATTTCATTGATGCTCAAAGTGGCGAAATCATCGAATCTTATAAAACGCTTTGTCAATTGCATTATAGAGGGGAAGATGGTCATCAATCACATAAGCATGAAGGACGTGTTGCAGAAAGTTCTAAGTTAACATCTCCTAGTTTATTAAATTCATCTAGTAATGGGAAATTACTGGATGATGATGCATTACCTCAAAATGGTCCTGTAACGAGTATCAGTAGGGATTTAAATAATTTTAATCAAACAGTAAATGCTTACGAATTAAATAATAATTTCTTCTTGATTGATGCCTCTAAGCCTATGTTCAGTGCAACTCGATCAGATTTACCGAATGATCCAATTGGTGCTATTTGGACTATCAATGCACAAAATACCTATCCAGAAAATGATGATTTTGAAGTAGTTCATTTAGTTAATAATGACAACCGATGGGATGACCGAATCTCTGTATCTGCCCATTCAAACGCAGGTATAGCCTATGACTATTTCAGTAGCACATTTGGTAGAAACTCTATCAACGGGAAAGGTGGTACAGTTGTATCCATCATCAATGTATCTGATGAGGATGGTTCTGGTTTAGACAATGCTTTTTGGAGTGGATCAGCCATGTTTTATGGCAATGGCGGTCAATCATTTGAACCATTGGCTAAATCCTTGGATGTTGCTGGACATGAGATTGCACATGGAGTGATTCAGAATACTGCCAACTTAAGATATCAAGGTGAATCAGGGGCAATGAATGAATCTTATGCCGATGTATTTGGGGTATTGATTGATAGAGAGGATTATTTACTAGGGGAAGATGTTGTTAATACTAATATTTTTAGATCTGGCGCATTGAGAAATGTAGCTGACCCTCACAATGGAGGAACGAGACTGGGTGATCCAGGATGGCAACCAGATAATGTTTCCGAACAATTTAGGGGTCGTCAAGATAACGGAGGCGTTCATATTAATAGTGGCATTACCAATAGAGCCTTTTTCTTAGTAGCCAATACAATCGGAAGAGATAAGGCAGAACAGATTTATTACCGAGCATTAACTACCTATCTAGTAAGTACTTCTCAGTTTGTGGACCTTAGAGCCTCTTTATTACAATCTGCTACTGATATTCATGGAAATAATTCTAGTGAAGTATCTATTATTGGCCAGGCCTTCGATGCAGTGGGTATTTTAGGATCAAATACTGGACAAGGTCAACAATCAGGAGGCGCAGAAGAAGTAGAAGTACCTGCTAATCCGGGGCAAGATTTTGTATTGTATACAGATGATAGCAACAGCAAATTGTATGTAGCCAATGCGAGTGGAGAGCAAATAGCCATTCTATCGGAAAAAGGCGTTTTAAGTCGGCCGAGTATCACGGATGATGGAAGTATCGTTGTTTATGTTGGTTTGGACCAAAGGATTTATGCAACTATTATTGATTGGGCGGCAGGAACATTTGATGCTCCAATCACGGTACAAGATCAACCTATTTGGAGAAACGCAGCTATTTCTAGACAAGGTGATCTGATCGCTGCTTTGGATGCGGAGAGAATAAATACAATTGATGTTTTTAATTTAATTACGGAAGAATTAAAAACATTTGAACTCTATAACCCGACTTTCACTCAGGGTATTTCAACTGGAGAAGTCAATTTTGCCGATGTTTTAGAATTTGATTTCACTGGTGAATTTGTGATGTACGATGCCTCTAATTCAATCAAAGGGGACTTTGGAGGAACGGATATTGAGTATTGGGATATTGGATTTATCAAAGTTTTTGATAATCAAATCAACGATTATGAAGTCGAGGTAGATAATAATATTTTCAAATTATTCTCAGGTTTACCTGAAAATGTGAGTATTGGAAATCCTACTTTTTCTAAAAACTCACCTAACATTATAGCTTACGAATACATCGACGCCTTCAATACAACCGAACAGGATGAACAAATCTATGAGTTAAGAGGATTGAATGCAACAACGGGTGATGAGGGTACCATTTTCGCTAGTCTAAATCTAAATGTACCAAACTATTCTAGATTGGATGATAAAATGATATTCAATTTCGTTACAGACGATCAAGTAACCAATATCGCTCAAATTGATTTGGCATCGGATAAAATCAATGCTGCCAATGAAGATGGCACCTTTTTTATACAGGAGACAGGCGGAGCTAAATTAGGTGTTTGGTTCTCTGACGGTAGTCGTACCTTGACTACTACCAATGAGTTGGAAAAAGCTGTGGCAAACCTAGAAATCGCACCGAATCCATTTGAAGAAACATTAACTGTACAATTCAATTTAGAAGAACGTAAAGCACTAACTATTGAATTGTATAACACTTTAGGTCAACGGCAATACTTCAATAATTTCTCTGCTAACAATGGTCAAAATTCCATAACGCTTGCAACGGAACATTTACCAGTTGGCACTTATTTTCTTTCTTTAAAATCTGAGGAAGGAATTGTTACTCGGAAGATAGTGAAGAGTCATTAATGCTTATCCACGTTGGGTTAGCTATCTTTTTCGAGACTTCATTTCCAAAGGAAATTTAGTCTTGAAAAATAGCTAACCTAACTCGAATTGCAACCTTTTTAAGTTAGGTTAGCAGTTTTTAAAGTATAAATTTTTCCGAATTTATGCTTTAAAAATACTGCTAACCCAACTTCATACTACATAAACCCCTGCACCTTCATCCACTCCCCTAGTCGTTCAATCCATTTATCCGAAGGTAAATCTTGAGTCCGCATACCAAAACCATGTCCTCCCTTAGAAAACATGTGCAACGCTGCACTTTTTTCGGCTGCCAACCAACTACTATAAATTTTTACACTAGCAGGTGCCAAATTCAGTGGATCATCTGAAGCACAGACTACAAAAATAGGTGGTGCATCTGCTGGCACAGGACTCATTGGAATAATATCCATCCAAGCATAAATAGGAATGACAAAATTGGGTTTGTTAAACTCATCATAACTATAGGTCGCACCCATCGTAACTGCTCCGCCTGCGGAGAATCCCATGATACCAATTTTATTAGGATCTAAATCATATTTTTCAGCCTTTTCTCGGACATACTGGATAGCATTTAATCCATCACTTATACCTAGAGGTAAAATATTTCCTGCTTTTAAAAGTACTCTAGCACCGTCTGAAATCATTTCTTTGGTAGCATCTTCACCCGTTGGAACTAAGCGATATTTAAGCACAAAAGCGGTAACACCTCTTTCTGCTAACCATTCAGCAACCATATTTCCTTCACTTTCGATGGACAGCGCATACATCCCACCTCCTGGGCAAATAATCACTGAAGTCCCCGTGTTATTTTCGGCTTTAGGGCGGAATACCTGCATGGTAGGCTTGATAACATTCGTGACAACATTTGTATTCCAGACATCAGAAAAAAACTGTTGTTCCTTTTTTGCCCATTCTACAGTTTCGTCTTCTACCGTGACAGGTAGTTTTATCACCTTTTGAGCTAACATAGTGGTACTAATCAGTAGTATAAAAATTGGTAGAAATAATTTATTCATTGTTGAAAGGTATTAGTTGATAGGAAATGTCTATTAATTTCAATTTTAAAAAATGTGTATTTAGTGTAGTGTCAAAGTCTAGATCCGTAAATTTATCTATCCGTGGGGATAAAAAATAATTCCCCGCAGATAGATAAATTTACGGATTCAGATGTTGACAACAAATTAGACTTAATATTCAGTCGAATCAATCTATCCGAACACACAATTTTAGAAAAGAATATCTATACTTTTCCTATTTTAATTAATTTATTTTGAAAACCGACAAGTTTTAACGATTTTACGCCTCTTTTCTAAGTAAGGATAAATTATTTTGGCGACGAAAGGTTGTCTGAACAAAACACAAAGCGATGTTAAATTCAAAAATTGCAGGAATTGGTCACTATGTCCCAGAAAAAATAGTTAAGAATGATGACTTAGCTAAAGTAATGGAGACTTCGGACGAATGGATTCAAGAGCGAACTGGGATTAAAGCCAGAAGGTATGCCGAAAAACATAAAGAAACGACAACCACAATGGGTGCTGCTGCCTCAAGAATTGCGATAGAAAGAGCAGGAATAAAGGCAGAAGACATAGATTTTATAGTATTTGCTACTCTAAGTCCAGATTACTATTTCCCTGGTTGTGGTGTTTTGTTACAAAGAGAATTAGGAATTACAAAAACCGAAATAGGTGCTTTGGATATTAGAAATCAATGTTCAGGCTTTATCTATGGTTTATCTATCGCTGATCAGTTTGTGAAAACTGGTATGTATAAAAATGTATTAGTCGTAGGGGCAGAAATGCACTCAATGGGCTTAGATTTTAGTACCAAAGGTAGAAACGTGACGGTTATTTTCGGAGATGGTGCTGGAGCAGCAGTTGTCCAACCTACGGAAGAGAAAGATAAGGGCATATTGACAACAAAGCTACACTCTGATGGAACCTATGCAGAAAAGCTAGCTTTTATCAGCCCAGGTTCTCATGGTGGATACCACGCTGAAAAGTTAGGCTTGGAAGATAGATTTGGTTTTGATAAAGACATCGAATATGGTGAAATCTTTGCGACTCAAAAAATGATGGACGACGGTCAATTATACCCAGAAATGGAAGGTCAGTTCGTTTTCAAATTAGCAGTTACAAAATTTCCTGAGGTAATTAATGAGGCTTTGACAACAGTTGGTTTGAAATCTGATGCTATCGACATGTTAATTCCTCATCAAGCTAATTTAAGAATCAGTCAATTTGTGGCAAAAAGAATGGGCTTGGGTGAAGACAAAGTTTTCAATAATATTCAAAAATACGGAAATACTACTGCGGCTTCGATTCCAATCGCACTATGTGAAGCCTGGGAAGCTGGCAAAATAAAAGAGGGAGATTTAGTTTGTTTAGCCGCTTTTGGAAGTGGATTTACATGGGGATCAGCTTTGATTCGTTGGTAAAATGAGGTAGATTTCTAGTTACTATATAAAAATTTGATAAAAGAATCCTAAACAAGCAAAGCCCATAAGTGGCTTATATATAATATTTATACACATAAATAAAAAAAATCAAGTGTTTCGGGTGTAATCGGGATTTGTCCGCGACTTTATTGATTAAGTAAATTTATTATTCATCATAGTTTCCCATCTACCCGCTAAAGCCACTCCTCTCATAAAAATTAGTTTTTCTACATTTTCTGGATACCAAAAAGTGGATGGGG
>CALDTJ010000014.1 GCA_937924145.1 uncultured Saprospiraceae bacterium | reverse complement strand
AGCTCCTAATAAATTAGAATAAGCATCTTCTACCGAAAAACTAGAAAATCTTTCTGGTACAAATGGTATAGAAGATGCACCATACCAAGTCGCTATTTCGTGCCAAACGGATAAATCATAAGCTATTTTACCTGCTAATTGGCGGGCATCCTTATGAGTAATATCGGCAGGAATGTCCAAAGAAAGGGTCTTTAACCCTCCTTCGTGGCCCAACTCTTTAACAAAGGTTTGTTTGCCTTTATTTTCGATGATTAGATTATACAAATAAGCCGTCCAATCTGCTTGATCTCGAACGTGGCCCATGTCTATAAATCCTCCATTTCGACTATAAATAATACCGTTTCCTTCTCTTGTTTTTTTGTCTCCTAAGTATTTGTGCTTACCTAAATCAGCCATACCAATGACTTCGGTCAATTTTAGTCCAGGAATGCCCATCATTTTCATTTCTGCCCCAAAGGAACAACAGGTTCGGATAATACGTGGGGGTGGAGAGTCCATTTGTTTTTCAGACAGCATAGGTTGCAAGGCCAATAAGCAATTGGTGCCCAACAAAATGAAAAAAGTTAGTAAAAAAAACTTCATAGGTTTTTAAACAGTATTAGGGTGATTGTTCTATTTTCTTTAGAGACACTTTACCTTATAAAAAGTTGTATTATGATCTAAGAAAATGAATTCAAAATTACGGTTAATATTGTTAAAGGTGGGGTTTCATGGTTAAAAAGTGACTTTATAAATAATCTAACTATTTCCGCTATTCCACCTTTATACCGGCATCTTGGACACTTTGACATTTTTTGTAAACCATAGCTTAATCTTCTAGGCTGCGTCATTCTTATTATTATCCCTAGTATGCAAATTTCCCAATTTTCTTTTCTTAGCCGCAATCATTTTACGTATTTTTTTAAAATAGGTATCCCGATAATGCCCATTAGTGACACTCAGTAAAGTACCCATTTTCTTGAGCAATTGGCAGTATTGCTCGATGCTTTTTTGCTGTTCGGGAGACGTTACCGCACCAAAGATAGGGTGATAAGCAAAAGTGAGCATTGTTTTTTGTTGTCGCCAGTGCAGTAAAGTATATTCATCGACCACCATGACTTCATTCAAATATAAGGTAAAGTTGGGTTCGTCTGACAAAAAATTACTGCGCTTTTTACCTCTTTTATTTCCACTTTCGGCGTATTTCCACAATAGTTTCACCAGTTTGTCTAACTCTTTCAACAAGTGTAAAAAATCCTTGTGGGATAGTTCACCTGAGGCATACAGAAAATCTAATTGCGCAATGGTCAGCACAAAAGTATTAGACCCCCAAATTTCGGTGGTGGGAAATTGTTGATAGACTTTGCTGATACGTTTACAAAAATCGGGCACTTGGCTAAAGTCAGCCGCCGCCAAGTCTAACTTTCGAGGTAATTTATCCAATAGCCAATGATGCTTAGCCATAAAATATAATCGAAATTTGACCAAATCGGGAAAGCGAAAGGCCAAAGAGAATGGTAAACTATTGGTAATCATGTGGATGATCGCACTTCTTTTATCTGCGAGTTGTTCCACTTGTTCTACCCAACTTGATAGAAGGGTACTATAAAATTCACCGAGTGTTTGTATTTGCTTAGTTGGTGCTGCTTGTGGCCTAGAAAATAATTCCTCCACCTGCAATCCGTAATATTGATTAAGTAGTTCTGTTTCTGTCAAAGTAAAATCTACTTTTCCGTTGAGGCGGGTATAGATGGCGCGCTGACTAAGGTGAAGGATTTCCTGCAATTCAGCGACTAGTTGTGAGCGTTTGGGATGCTGTTGGAGCAAAAAAGAGAGGAGTTTTTGTGATGTGGTCATTTTGGTATAATTGCGTGTGCTAGTACTGATTTTTTGATAAAAGCGGTAGGTTTGCCCCTTACAGATGTAAAGAAAACAATAATTGCACAATGCTGCAAACATTTCACAAAAAAGATTAAAATTTGCACAATTATGCAAAAAAAAAGATTTCAACAAGAAAATCGACAAAATTATGCGAATAAAAATTCGTTTTCGCACCAATTGTGCAAGCAATTAGTTAAGAAAACCTTAATCTTTGTGGTATTAGTATTAAAGATATGTCTTAAATCCCACATAATTTAATGAAAGCGCAAGAAACCAAATAACTACAAAACTAAAATGACTTTTGCCCGAAGTCGGCAAACTTGGTGGGCAAAAGTCGATTTCTTAATTTCTTAAAAACCGTAAGTTATGCAAAAAAATTCACTTTATCTTATTTTAACCTTATTCCTATTTGGATCACCCATTGTCGAATCGAACGCCCAAGAATTATTTACTGAGTCTCCAATTAAGTTAGTTGACGAAATAACCGAAATCCGAAAAAAAGTTGAACGCTATTTAGAAAACCCACTTAATCAATCAGTTACCAGAATAGAATTAAATAATCTTCAAACTATAGAGAAAGATGGGAAAATTAGTTTTAGACTGCCCAATGATAGTCAATTATTCAAAGCATACGCACAAAATGTAGAAGTCGCAGAAAATGGAGATTATCAATGGCTTGGTAAAATAATCAATGCAGAAAAGAAGGAGGTCGGCTACTTAAATTTACATTCTATTGATAAAGCTATTTCTGGGGAAATAGTTGTAATGAATAGGTACTTTACCGTAGAAGATTTTGGAGCATCTTTACTTAATTTAGGTTTAGTAAATAAACGGATAACCTATCTGATTGAAAAAGACAATCAAGAGCTTGAGAAATATGAGTGTAAAGTACATCGTAAGGCAGAAGGTTCTGGAATTAAACCTGACGACTATAAAGCTACGTCAAGAATCTCTATCTGTACAAGAAATGTCAGAATACTATTACTATTCACGGATAATGCGGAAATAGCTGCTAATCCAGTAAACTATGGTAATAACTTTATCATACAGGCAAATCAATCACTTACCAATAGTGATATTAATGACCCTGAACTAACTTTTGAATTGGCAGGTGTGGAAGAATATAATGGGGTACCTGACGATGGAACGCTCACAATGTTTCAAATGAGAAATGCTATACCAGGTGATATGGGCATCGAAACGTTGAGAGCAAATGCTGATGCAGATTTGGTGGTTTTACTTACTGACCTTAATGAGTGTGGTCCATTTGGATGTGCACTTGGCATAGCTTTTTTAGAAGAATACGGCGACGAAAACTTTGGCTTTGCCATTGCAGAAATAGATGTTCCTGCAGTAAATGCTATACACGAGGTAGGTCATCTTTTTGGCTGCAAGCATGATGACGACAATACTACGACTGGCAATCTAAATAGTTATGCTAGAGGACATAATTGGCAGGATGGTGGTCAAATGCGAGAGACTATTATGAATCAAGGATTAGCTCAAATATTGAACTTCTCTAATCCTGATGTAGATTTTAACAATATTGCAACTGGAACACGTCAACGAAATAATGCTAGACAACTAAGAAATACAGCACTTACCATTTCCCAATATGAAGATGGAGGAGATCCTGTAGATATTACAATTACTGGTCCCAATCAAATGGTAGACTCTGGCTACGATTATACTTGGGTAGGACAAAGCTGTAATGAAATAATTAATCAATATCAATGGAGTTGGAGTTCGAATGGTTTTACTTACTATAATGTAGGAACAAACAGCAACTCCTTGACGCTCAATGGCGATATTTTCCCAAATTCTGCGAGCACTATTTTCATTAGGCTTATTGCCACTTTCGTAAATGGGCAACAGGCTACCGAAATATTTTCCGTACAGAACAACCAAGACTCGATTTATTATCGAATTGAGGCTACCATCAATCCTACTAATGAATGGCTAGTAGAGAAAGGCAATAGGAAGTTGACTAAAATATCCAATTTAGCTGCCCCAAATCCTACGAGAGGTATTGTCCAGATAATCACTAATTTACCGAATTCTGCTCATTTAACAATCGAAGTCTTTAACGAATTAGGGCAACTTGAAAAATCGTTACTTAATGGGCATTCTTTAAATGCGGGAAGGCATATTCACGAAGTGGATTTATCTAACCTAAGCAAAGGCATAAAATTTATCAGAATATTTGATGGAGAAAGACTAGACAATTTACCTGTAATATTACATTAATCAACAGAGGAATAACGAGTTGCCACCCAACTCGTTATTTCTTTTTACTTAAATAAATAACCATGAAAAAATTATTATTAGTTATCCTTCTTTTCTCCACGTTTGCTGCTTGTCGCAAGGACATCATGGAACGGTCGGAATATTGGGCAGTAACAGATTTGAATGGAGAACGTTGGGAAACGGAAACAGGCAATTTAACCGTAGGACGCAATAATGTGAATCATTGGATACATCTAGACCAGTACAATGATTTTGGAGAATTACGTCAGAAATTAAGTTTTATATTAGACGATACTATACCCGAAGTTGGAGAAAGAATTACCTTAATGGCCAAAGAGGAATTTAGTGCAGAAAGTTTAAAAAGGTACGCAATGTTTACCTACTGCTACGCAGACGGTGATGCTTGTGGTATTTCTTACACTATTCCCTCCAAAGATACCCATGATAATTATTTGATGATAACGGATATAGCGCCCGATACCTCTTACATCGAAGGGGAGTTTTCCGTTTATTTAGAAAAAGAGCACAAAAATGTAATTCATAGTAATCCAGAACCCGAATCACTCCATTTTACTAGTGGGAAATTTAGGGTGGAAACTTTTTACTGGCAATGACTCAACTTACGGGTCACTTTCAGTGTGCCCTCGAAACTTTCTTTTAAGGTTTATGCTTTCAAATTACGGGAGCACTAAAAGTGACCCCGTAATCTAGTTACTTTCGATATTCTACCTTCACATCGGCATCCAATTTAGTAATTTTCACCTCCGTTCGACGATTTTGTTGATGCTGCCACTCTTCACAATCTACCCCATCCGCACAATCATTTTTCAACAACCATTCCCCATACCCTTTTCCTGTCAACCGACTTTTCGATATTCCTCTGGAAGTAATATATTTGACCGCAGCCTCTGCCCTTCTTTGCGATAAACTTTCATTATAAACTCTATCTCCCCTAGAATCCGTATGCGAATATAATTCAATTTGCATACTTGGATATTGGTTTAGAATATTGACAATATTATCCAATGCTTGAGAGGCATCTCCTCTAATTGTTGCCTTATTAAAATCGTAGTACACATCTTCTAAAGTAATAACTTGCCCTACTTTATAAGTTGGAACAGGCTCCGTAATAACTGGCGTGGTCTCTACAATTACAGGGGCTGGTGTTGGTTTGATATTTACTACGGGCGCAGGAGTAGTTTCCACTACTGGTGCTGGAGTAGGATTATCTACATTTAGGTATAAAATAGAAGTAATCGGTTTAGTTGATTTACAGTCTATATTTACCGTAGAATATTTCTTTTTCTCTGCTAAAAATCGTTCTTTTTCTGCCTTTAGTTCATAATCACAATTACACTCTAGAAAGAACTCAAAATTACCTTCATCATCTGAGACGGTTCGTTCGTATTCTCCTGTACATAAGTTGAACAATTCTACTGCGGCATTCGGAATAGTCCGATTGTATTCTTGGTGAATCACTGAACCATTTAAGGCTAGCCCTTTCCGCTTTTTGATTGGAATAATCCATTCTGGCGTACGCATTAATTCGTAGGCATTGACTACTTTTTTGACAGCTGCGTAGCCTTGTTTTTCGATTAGAATAGTATAGGTTTTTCCTTGTCGAACTTCTGGTTGTACCTTTCCTTTCACATCGGTCAATAAACTAATCGGTCTTGCCCAATAATCGGCAGGTCTGACCTCGCCATTTTTAACTTTCGTAGCAGCAGGAATGTTGACTTTATTTTTATAAACACCTTCAACTACTGTTACTAAAGCATCCGAAACCTTATTCCCCGTTGCCTCATCTATAACCGTAATAATGTTTTGAGGATTTTTTTGATCCATCTGTACAGCACCAGACCAATAGTAAATGTCGTCGCCACCAAATCCACCTGCTCGATTAGAGGTAAAATATCCTTCTTCCCCATTGTCTAATTTACTATATCCGAAATCATCTTTTGGAGAATTAAGTGGTTCGCCTAAATTTTCTGCTTTGGTCCAATTATTATTTACATACTGAGTAGCGTAAATATCCAAACCACCAACTCCTGCTAATCCATCAGAGGCAAAGTATAATTCTCCTGTTTTGTCAATAAAAGGAAAAATTTCATTACCAGCGGTGTTAATATGCTCGCCTAAATTTTCTGGGACCGACCAATAATTACCCGATCGAACTGATTTATATAAATCCATTCCCCCAAATCCCCCAGGCCGATTGGAAGAAAAATAAATCGTGCTACCATCTTCCGATAACGTCGGATGACAAGTCGAGTATTCTGGATTATTGAAAGGCATTTCTTTGACGTTGCCCCACTTTTTATTATTCAACTCTGCACTATAAATTTTCAAATCAACAATGTCTCTAGTATTTTTTCCAGCATCATTATTTCTAGAAAAATACATAATGGTGCCTGCCTTGTTAAAAGTAGCCGTACCATCATGAAAATCTCCGTTGATATTTCCTGCCAATAACTCGACTGCATTAAAGCTCTGATTTCCAACCTTTTTAGCATAGAAAATATCGGAAAAATTGTCCTTTGTCCAAGTGTCTTCCAAGGTATTTTCTCCTTTGCCACGAGTGGACGTAAATACAATCCCGCCTTTGTAAGGAACTGGGCTATAATCCAAATGACCTGAATTCAATTGCCTTGCATTCGTTACCGTCAATTGTTGTTTTGGTAAAAATATCAGGTTCGCACAATCTGTGACTGCGGCTCTAGGCAATAGGTGATCTTCGCCCATTAATACTCGATATTGGTCGTACCAGTTTAGTGCTGTTTCACATTTGCCGTTGCTTTGCAAAACTTGAGCATAGTGCAGCATATCTTCTGGACTTTCAGTTTCTTTGACCGATTGAGCATACCAATATTCTGCGGATTCTGTATCGCCATTTAGCCGATAACTGTCTGCTAATCTTGCTTTGGCGGCTGCATCTAAACCGCTCTCCCCTAGCTGTTGGTATAAATCTGCTGCTTTCAAATAACTCAAATGTTCGTAAGCTTTGTCAGCTTGCATTTTGGCATCTTTTTGTGCCAACATATTTGCTGCAATGATGGTGCAGAGGAATAGGAGGTATGTTTTTTTCATGCTGATGATTATTTGTTGGTAGCACAGGCTTTAGCCTGTCCGGTTCGGCGACCTTTAGGTCGGCTTTATTATAGTTTACTCTTTTTCTATTTAGGCATCTTTTTTACTTAGGCATCAAGGCCTGAAGGCCTTGTAACTGGACAGGCTAAAGCCCCTGCTACCAGTTAGAAAAATCGCAAATGATTAATCTGCTCCGCTGCCTCATCCGTCTTTTTGTTAAAGACATAGGACAACATCACTTCGATACTGCCATTAGAATAAGAATTCAATTCTGTCATCGTGAAATCGAAAGCTGTTCCCACTCTAAATTCTGGCGTAAATTGATATTGTACCAATGCCGAGAACGAATCCCCTAAACGATAATTCGCACCGACCCAAAAGGCATCCATGAAAATTAGATTGGCATTCAGATCTAGTTCGAATGGTGTTTCTGCATTGAAACTGACCATTGCTCCTGGTTGCAATTTGATGTTATTGGTCAATTGAGCCAAGTAACCTGACATGATATAATAGGTTCTAAAATCGCTATTGGCACTGACCACATCAAAATCTCGATAAATCGAAGTATTCATCAATTGTGGTAAAGAGACGCCTAAATAAAAATTAGACTGCTCGTAATAAATACCAAAACCAAAGTTTGGATTGACTCTTGCGCCTTCGGAAGCTGGAATGGTTCCGTCCCCAATGTCTAATGGATTTGCCTCGTTCCAATCCATTTTACCAGACTCTATTCGCCCATTGATGCCTAGACTTAATTTTCCTTTGCCCTTGGCTATATTAAAACGATAAGCATAACTCGCCTCTACCGAATTGGATCGTAAAAAACCGACTCTATCTGCCGTTACATTTAAACCAAAACCAGAACGTCCTTCAAAGAAAGGTGTATGAAAATTTAAGGTAGCAGTCGTTGGTGCGCCCTCTAAAGAAATCCATTGATTTCGATATAATGCGGTCGCAGTTGGTGTCCCTGCCGATCCCGCATAAGCTGAATTAAACGCTAATTTGTTAAACAAAAAATGCGTGTACTGCACATCGTTTTGGGCACTTAGTTGGAGTGCTACGAAGGCGATGAAAAGGGTTGAGATTAGGTGTTTCATATTTTAATTTGTTGCTGGTTGCTGGTTGCTAGTTGCGCTCGCAACTAGCAACCAGCAACTAGAATTATCTAACAATCGTAAAAAATCCCTGCATTGGCTCGTCATTATCCGTCATTTGCAGGAGATAAAAATAGGTTCCGTTGGGTAGTGGATTACCGTTGTAGGTTCCTGCCCAGTCGTTTTTATAAGTATTGGATTCGTGGACTAAATCGCCCCAACGATTAAAGACTTTCAATTTACTATTTGGGTGATTGGCTACACATGGAATTTTTAAACAATCATTCATTCCATCGTTATTCGGTGTGATAACATTTGGGGCAAAACAGTCTACTCCAATTGCATTATCAACCACCTTTACTAAGACACTTGCCTCATCACATTTATCAGGACAGTTGGTATTACAAATTTGATATTCAAAAACATCTGTACCGAAGAAGTTCGTATTTGGTTCGTAGTTCACCCTACCATTTTCAATAGATAACAAACCATTATTTGGCTGCCCCATCACTTGAATCGTTACGTTATTATCAGTACTCATCAAATCGTTGGCAGTAATATCGGCTTGTTCTAAAACACTATTTAAACCAATCGTAAATTCATCATCTTGTGCTTGAATCAAACTAGCCGCGGGCTGAATAATCAAAGAGTCTCTCGAATAGTCCTTACATCCTTTATAAGAAAGCGACCAATAAATTTTATTATCGCCTGCCGGAATGTCTAGTAAAATTGTCGATGGGTTTAATGGATCGACAATTGACAAATCAGCCGTCGAGGTCCATTGACCTGTTCCAATTTGTGGCTGAATGGCGTTGATATTCAATTCGTTATCGTTACAGGTACTAATATCATCGCTTTCGATAAAGGCAATTTCATTTGGAATGGCACTTACTTCGACGTTTACTTCATTGGAAGTTTCACTGATACAACCATCTTGTAGGACCACTGCATAAAGCGACAAATTCTCGCTGACTGCCAAATCTTCACTTTCAAAAGTCGGTGTAGTAGTCGTTGCTAAGGGTACATCTGAGGTCGCCTCAAACCATTGGTAACTGACCGTTGTCCCTTCTGGGAAAACAGTTGGTTTAGTAACAGTTAAAATAGCCGTTTCATCTTCACATTTTTCCGTTGCGTCAATCGTTAGATTAGGCGTTTCTGGTTTTGGTGAAACTTGTACATTAATTTCATTCGTCAAAACAGGGCAAACATTTGAAGTAACTACCGCATAATAATTGCCTGCATCCGCTGCTGACACAGCAGGAATACTTGGATTCGGTGAAGTGGACGTAAAGCCATTCGGACCAAACCATTCGTAAGTAGCACCAATCTCAAAAGGTACGCTTAGTGCTACTGTTTCGCCCGCACAAACAGGGGCATCAACTCCCGCAGAGGCGGTGGCGACAAGGTCAACTACGGGTGCTTGTACTGCGACTCGACCGACATTGGAAGGGGCTGTGCTACAGCCATCTACCGTCAATACTGCATAGTACTCTCCGTTATTACTAGTTGATAAGTTGGATAGGGTAAAAATAGGTTGAGTGCTCGTCCCGACTCGTTCATCTGTCTGGACATGGTACCAACTGTACAACACCTCGCTGCCACCGAGATTCTCTTGCGGATTATTGATTGTGAATGTGACTTCTCCATTCGTACATTGTGGGCCTGCGGCTACTGATACTTCTGGTATCGTAGGCATTTTCCCAACTTGAATGGCTATTTCTTTACTTGCTCTTGTACATCCTGCTTTTTCTCGAACGATGTAATAATTACCCGTCGCATCAGCAGTTGCATTGTTTATAATTAAACTATTAGTCGTATTATTGATAATGCCGTTTGGTCCATACCATTGATAGGTCACACCAAATTCGGCAGGTATCGCCAAGGTGACATCTGTTCCTTCACAGACTGGACTTACGCCTTTTTCTGCATTGGTAGAAATAATGGCTTCGGCTAAACCAGGCTGTGTGGTTATTTTTTGATTATTAGAAATTTCAGAAGCACAACCATCAACCGTAATGACGCTATAATATTCGCCATCATTGATATTTTCTAAGTTTTGTAAATCCCAAACTAGATCTGTTGTGGTTTCTACTACTTCATTCGTATTCGCATTGTACCAATCTACTTTTAGATCACTATTTGGATTGAAGTTTCCTACATTGGTGATACTCATTTTTGCATTCTCACCCGTACAAGGTTCAGTATTGTCCAATTCTATCACTGGTGTTGTTGGTCTTTCATTCACTTTGACCGTCACTGCATTACTAGTCGAAGGACAATCATCTATCGTTACAACTAGTTGATATTGACCATCAACTGCCGAGGTTGCATTCCTAAAAGAAGTACTTGGATCATTGGACACTAAGCC
This sequence comes from uncultured Saprospiraceae bacterium, assembly GCA_937924145.1. GTDB lineage: Bacteria > Bacteroidota > Bacteroidia > Chitinophagales > Saprospiraceae > JAFMDF01. The sequence goes on along the minus strand of CALDTJ010000014.1, from coordinate 4,172 downwards.
ATTTGGACCAAACCATTCGTAGGTCGCATTGGTAAATAAACTTCCTGTGAGCATTACCAAATCTCCTGAACAGGCTGGATTGGCAATTTCTGCCGACGAAGAAACATTCACCTCAATAGAGGGCTGCACTTCAATTGCTTGCACATTTGATGCAGCAGATACACAACCTGAAAGATTTACTTCTACATAATAATCTCCATTATTTTCTTCGGCTAAATTGATTAAATCTAGTGTCGGTGCTACCGTAGTACTGATTGGAGTCGTTCGACCAATTGTGTACCAATCAAAACGTAAAGAACTGCTCTGTGGATAACTAACAGGTTCGATAATTTTCAAAGTTGCCGATTCGCCTTCACATTGCTTTGCTTGCTCCATTTTCAAAGTCGGCGTAGTTGGTTTAGCGTTGACCATAACTGTGACGTTATTCGTCCTTACGGAACAACCACCTGAGGTAACCAATGCACTATAGTTTCCATTATTTAAAAAGGAAGTGTTTGTTAAAATTGGATTTGCCTGATCGGAAGTGAAATTATTTGGCCCTGTCCATTCATAAGTCACGCCTTCTCTGAAAGGAACCGATAATTCAACCGTTTCGCCTTCACAAGCAGGGTTTATGATAGATGCTGAAGAAGTCGCTACTGGACTATCAATTGGTGTCTTAATTCGTACTCTTTCTGCATTAGAAATACTAGATTGACAACCATTCACACTAACAACTGCCGTGTAAATTCCACTATTTTCCGCCTCCGACTCTTCGTATACTAAAGTAGCAATACTAGTCGTATCTACTGCGATTGGATTTCCATCTGTTTGTTTATACCAAATATAAGCAACGTCTTCACCTGAATAGGTATTTACTTCTAATTCTAAAGTCATTCCTGTACACAATTGGTCTTGTCCAACTGCTAATGTTGGCGCCAAAGGCATTTCCATTAAATCAACCGCAACCTTTAAAGGTTCGGAGGTACAGCCTCTTGCCGTCGTTAATGTCAGCTCGTAAGTACCACTTGCTGTTTGCCGAGTATCTCTTAGGTTAACAGGAAACGCAGTATTTGCATTGACTTTTTCTTCAAATTCAAAGTTATTTGGTCCTGTCCATTTATAAACCACCATTTCGGTGAAGGCAGTGTCTCCACTTGCACTTAATTGCACAGGTGATCCTTCGCAGAATTGTCCACCACCTATTGCCTGAAGTGGACGTGGTGTATTTCTATTATTACAATCGAACTCTAAGAAATTATCAAGCGTATTGTTATTCCTATCAGCACATGGTGCACCTCCTGGACATTCTTCACTATCCAATAATAAATCATCATCAGAATCTAAATCATCGACATCTGGCAACAAATCATTGTCTGTATCCACACAAGGCCAACCACCTGGACACTCGTAAATATCATTTATACCGTCATTGTCTCGATCAATGTCTTGAAAATCAGGCTTTTTATCAGTGTCTGTATCTTCTGGATTTGAAATAGGCGTCAAGGGCGTACCTTCCGCATCTTCGGTAATTTGACCATTAGCATTAACTACTGGAATGCCCATACCAACGATCCCATCAGCATCTACATCTGGTTGATCTGCCTCGTCTACATCGTTGATACCATCGTCGTCTGCATCCAAATCTCTAAAATCGGCTGCTCCTTTTTGATCGGTATTCGCAGGTCTAGAAGTAGTCGCTAAAGGCAAGCCTAGTTCGTCCGTCATCGCTTGTCCGTTGACATCTACAGTTGGCACACCTGAACCGATGATTCCATTGTTATCCGCATCGAATTTTACACTTTCTGCGACATCATTGATACCATCATTGTCTGAATCTAAATCGTGCCAATCGGGTACGCCGTCTAAGTCGGTATCGGGTGGTAAAGGAATGGCAACATCGGTTAAAGCTGGGTCTATCATCGGTGCTAAGCCTGTTCTTGTTACTAACGGTGGATTGCCTGCACCATCGTCAATTCGTCCATCACCGTTAGTATCCAAAGCATCAAAGTTTGCTTCTGCTACATCATTAATCCCATCATTGTCAGAGTCTAAATCGTCGTGATCTGGCACACCATCTTGATCGACATCGTACCGACTATAATTTTCAAAAGCATCGGCAGCATCGGGGTCAGAAGCGAGCGCATTGAATAAACCATTTTGTCCAAAAAAGGATGGATCGCCATCAATTACTCCATTGCCATCTATATCTTTTTGTAAATGTCCTGCTTCTACTAAATCGGTGATCCCATCGTTGTCAGAATCTAAATCTAAATGATCGGGTACCCCATCACCATCTGTATCATAAATAGCCAATAATTGGTCACAAATACCATCTTCGTTCGCATCTACACAATTATTTTCAACTGCTGGATCAGAACTGTCCAAGTAATTTGGAATATTATCATTATCCGAATCAATACTTGGGTCGATACCACCAGGCAAGCAAGTAAAATCGCCTTCTGGATTACAATATTCTGAAAAATCTGCTATGCCATCGTTATCATCATCAATGTCCATAAAATCTGGAATACCATCCTTATCAAAATCTAAGATAGGCTGACTACAATCGCTGATAATGTCAATCGTAAAACCACCATTTTCAGAAGAAGCATATTCAATAAATGACCAATAATCCAATAAACGGTTGTTACCGAATCTTTGAGCATAAGTATACGGTTCAGAAGTCGCCAAAGCATTTCCAGCCGTTCCACCTCCACTTACTGCTCCTCCAATCTTAGAGTGATCGTAGAAAAATTCTTGATTAGGACTTTCTAGACCATTCAACCGAGTGAAAGCTACTCCGCCTGGATTATTTTCCACATCCAACATCATGATGTGAATCTCTCCTGCTCGAATTTCTAATTTATAATTTATTTGAAAATTTAATCTAGCACCTAATATATTTCCTTCGCCATCTCGCCCGTCCCATCGAACCGAATTTTCTCCTGCCTCAACTCGCTGTACATAGCTCTTATCTACTGGATCATTGAAATTTCCGTTGTTATTTAAATCTAAAGAAATTTCAGCCGTCCCACTCGCATTGACATTAAAATTGATTAAGCCACCCATGCCTACTTCAGTGATAAAATCACCTTCACAAACCTCTTGGCTATCTTTAATCCCTGCAAATGCGACATTTTCAAACTCTGGATCTACTTCTACCAACTCCTTATACAACCAAGTATCATGCGTATTATACGTCATAATATCCGTCACCTTTGCCACTGCTGGCATATTCGGATCGGGCATATTAAAGAAGATTTTATTGTTAATAAAACTCCCTTCATCTTCTGCTTGAGGTTCGTATAAATATTTATTGCCTGTGGTCCATTCGTCTGTCAAACCAGAACGATTATAGTCCGATTGCTCTGAAGATTGGTAACAAGGAGAACCTTCTGGTGTCACCAAACCTGTGGAGTTAGAAAAAATAGGAAATCCCCACGGATCGGTATCGTTAAAATCAATTCTATATTGAAAACCGTCTTTCGTCAATACATAAAAAGAGGGGGATGTCATGATGGCATTTCCATTTTGAATAGAAATATATTCGTTGGAATACACTCGACCTTCGAGCATCGTACCGCCCATATTTGCCGCACCATTTTGAGATACGGTGATGTCCCAAGCTAAAACGACTCGTTGACCAACTGGCTGATCGAATCGGTTCCAAGGTGCATCATTCAGCAAATTTGTAAACTCATCTCGACTATAGGTTGGATACTCTAGCCGTACGGTCCATATACCTCCTTGTCCTGCACCTACGTTTACGACTGCTGGCTCATATCCACTTCCATTGAGCATACCTCCGCCCGTAGGGCCTCCCATTTCTTCTACATCATTATTGATAAATCCTACGCCGTCGGTGCCATTGAAAACATAATGTAAAGTACCGTCTGGTCGATAAACAGAAATAAATCCCCCTGAAATGCCAAGGTGACTAGTTCCTAAATTAATCGTCTCCCCTGCCGCTACATAGACTTTTAACTGCTGTTGTTGTTCCGCATTGAAAAATAACCGATAGCCAGGATAGTCCCTAAAATCTTTAGAGCCTTCTGCCTGCAAATTAGTCCAACTAGCCAGTAAAAAAATTAGCCAAAGGCTGTATTTACTTAGTGTGTTCATGAAAAATTATGATTTATGTATAGTAGTAGGTATTAACCAATAGTCAATAGTGTGACTAGTGGGTCAAC
>CALDTJ010000013.1 GCA_937924145.1 uncultured Saprospiraceae bacterium | reverse complement strand
CAAGTGTTAATTTCTCCTTTACAAATTCCTATTCTCAATGCAGAATACGTTGAGAAGTTATTAAAAAAGCGAGTTATAGCCTTGGCAATGGAATATATCAAAGATGAATTTGGTAGTTTTCCTATTGTCCGAACGATGAGTGAGATTGCAGGAATTAATGCGATGCTGACGGCTGCTGAATTAATGACGACAACGAGTGGCGGTAAAGGCGCTTTATTAGGGTCTGTATCAGGCGTTCCACCTGCGAAAGTAGTTATTTTGGGTGCGGGCGTAGTAGCAGAAGTAGCGACCAGAGTTGCTTTAGGATTGGGGGCAGAAGTACGTATTTTTGATAACAATATCTCCAAATTGATGCGAATACAAGGCGTCATTGGGCGACCGTTAAATACGTCTTCGCTAAATCATTATCAACTAACCAAAGAATTATTATCCGCAGATGTCGCCATCGGGGCGATGCACTCCACCTCGGGCCGATCTCCTATTATTGTAAGTGAAGATATAGTGGCAGAGATGAAACAAGGTTCGGTCATTATTGATGTCAGTATTGATCAAGGCGGTTGTTTTGCTACGTCAGAAGTAACCTCACATGATAAACCGACTTTCGTCAAACACGGTGTCATTCATTACTGTGTACCAAATATTGCTTCCAAAGTGGCTCGAACAGCCTCTATTGCCGTTAGTAATATTATGACACCACTTTTGCTAAAAGCAGGAGATACGGGAAGTATAGAAGACTTATTATTCAATAATCATGGGCTAAGACATGGAGTTTATACCTTCAAAGGTTCTTTGACCAATGAATATTTAAGCAAGCGGTTTGGATTGAAATTTACAGATTTAGACTTATTGATGACTTCGAATTTATAGACGGGTTGCGAGTTACAGGTTGCGAGTTTTCGTGACGCAACCCGCAACCCGCAACCCGCAACCCGTATGATCGCACCCGAAAACGCCTTTGCCCTCTTCACCATTTTAGTCGCAGCCTCTGCCTTTGGTATGATAGGGGAGCGAAAGGGGTGGTTTTTAGGCTTGTCAGGAGTGATTGTGACCATTACGATTACTGCACTACTCACTACTTTTGGTATTATTCCTTCCGCTTCAGATACTGAATTGTCAGTTCCTATTTACGATTTTGTTTTTACTTATCTCATTCCTATTTCTATTCCACTATTGTTGTTTAATGTTCAGTTGAAACGCATCGTGAAGGATTCGGGCAGACTGTTGGGGATTTTTCTAATTGGTGCTTTAGGTATCGCAATTGGTGCAATAGTCGCTGCTCAGGTCATAAATTTAGGGGAAGAAACTTATAAAATAGCAGGTGCATTTGTTGGAACTTATACTGGAGGAAGCGTCAATTTTATGGCAGTTTCAACGACCTTTGATTTTGTAGAAAGTCCGTTGTTTCCAGCGACGATTGCGGTAGATGTTGGCTTTACGAATGTGTATTTGATGGTGCTTTTTATCATGCCTTCGTTATCTTTTGTATTACGTTTTTTTCCAGCATATAAAGCAGAAGCAATAGAAGAGGTTGTTGATATAAAAAAAGAGGAAGATACAGCAATGCCGGTAATGGAAAAATTAGCGATATGTTTTACGATTTCAGGTGTATTATGTGTACTAGGAATGTGGTTAGGACCAATTATGGCAGGATGGATAGGGACGGAAATTAATTTAGAAGTACTAATTATTACTATTCTAATTACGCTTTTAGCGAATATAGCTCCCCAATTATTAGAGCCTTTAGCTGATTTCGCTTTTGAAATAGGCATGTTTTTGATGTTTGTTTTCTTAGCTGTAATTGGCGCAGCTTCCGATGTTTATGCTATTATTAATGCCGCTCCTGGCATATTAGGCTTTGCCATCATTATGCTGTTGGTTCATTTAATCATCAGTCTGATTGCTGGAAAATTATTGGGCATTAGTTTACACGAGATTATGATTGCCTCTTCAGCGAATGTTGGAGGCGTTTCTATTGCTGCACCCATGGCAGCTACTTTTGGTATGAAAAAATTGGTAACACCAGCTATTTTGATTGGAATACTTGGTTATGTCGTTGGTACTTTTTTAGGGATAGGGACGGGGTTATTTTTGCAGTAAATGCAAAAGTCCTTCCAGTTCGTACGGACTGGAAGGACTTTGACACAGTTTAAAAACCTGAAACGGATCCTACTTCTTAGAAGCTTTTATCTCCTCCAAATTCACCACAAATCCATTAATTTTCTTCTTTTTAACAGCTTTCTTATAAGCACTTGCCGCTGCCATATCTGCGAATGGTCCTAAGATGATTTTATATCTTTTTCCCTTCTCGCCCTTTTCAATACTCACTAAGATATTTTTAAACCATTGACCTTGTAAATCAGCCACCTTTTGCATGGTGTTATCATAATCAGAAAATACCCCAACTTGTACGCCGTATCCTTTCTTTTCAGGTCGAGTTAATTCGACCTTGTACAAATCGTATTGGTTGTAATCTTTACCTGTTACCAGCTTGAATTCAGGAGCACTATCTGCTTCTTTCGCTGCTTTATCAGTAGCTTTAGCTTTTCCTTTAGGAGTGATGACAATTGGCTCCGATACTGCTGCTGCAGGCTTAGGGGTAGCTTTTGTTGTTGGCTTAGTCTTGGGCTTAGAAGTTTTAGCCACTTCAGGTTTCTTAGCAGGAATAGTTGCTTTCGGAACAACAGGTTTTGAAACAGTTGTTGCCTTAGGTTTAGCTTTTGCGGTACCACCTTTTCCTAGCACTTCTAATTTTACTTCTGCTTCTCCAGCGATAATCATATCCAAAGAAGTAGCCGCTCGACCAGACAAGTCGATAATCCGACCTTTCAAGTAAGGTCCTCTATCATTAATTCTAACAACGACTGATTTTTTATTATCTAAACGGGTCACTCTGACTTTGGTGCCCATTGGTAAGGTTTTATGTGCGGCAGTTAGTTTATTTTTATCATAAGCCTCTCCACTAGCAGTTGCGCCACCGTCAAATTCGTTGCCGTAGTAGGAAGCCATGCCGTATTCTTCGGCTTGTGCTTGTACTGTAACAAAGCAAAAAGATAGAAAGAGTAGCAAAGAAAAATGCTGTAATTTTCTCATAACAATATGATTTATAATTGTTTATAGGTTTGAAATGTATGTACTATAAACGAATCCTCACGTCAGTATAGTACTTAAAGTGTATTTTTCTATGAATCTTTCCTACACCAAATTTACCAAATACTCAGCTAAAACACAATTAGGAAATTTATAATTTTCAATTTTCAGTTTTCAATTTTCAAAATAAGGCTAAGTATTACTGATTTATAGGAATGTAAAAATCCTTACAGTGAATAGGTTAATTTGAACTTTTGACGAGTAAATATTGTAATTTTGCAGTAACTATTAGTAGAAATCGAGGATTGAGTATTTTGGTCGATATGGTTGGCAATTTGCTTTCACCTTATCACCTCATTACCTCATCACCTCATTACCTTACAAAAGAAATGAGCAAGTTAGGAAAAGTATTGGTCGCCATGAGTGGTGGAATAGATAGCACCGTTACGGCAATGATGATGCATGAACAGGGCTACGAAGTGATTGGCATCACGATGAAAACGTGGGATTATGCCAATTCTGGTGGTAATAAAAAAGAGACGGGTTGTTGTAGTTTAGATTCTATTAACGATGCTCGACAGGTGGCGGTGAATATGGGCTTTCATCACTTTATCGTAGATATTCGAGAGGACTTCGGTGATTATGTGATTGATAATTTTGTGGATGAGTACATGGCAGGACGAACGCCTAATCCTTGCGTACTATGTAATACGCATATCAAGTGGAATTCTTTGCTAAAAAGAGCGGATGCATTGGATTGTGAATTTATTGCCACTGGTCATTATGCCATTATCAATGAAAAAGATAATCGAAAGTTTGTTACCAAAGCAGTAGATGATAAAAAAGATCAGTCTTATGTTTTATGGGGCTTGAATCAAGATTGTTTGCACCGAAGTAAATTTCCATTAGGAGGATACACCAAACCAGAAATTCGCCAAATGGCTTACGATTGGGGCTACGAAGAATTGTCCAAAAAAGCAGAAAGTTTTGAAATTTGTTTTGTACCAGATAACGACTATCGAGGATTTTTAAAGCGTAGAGTAGATGGGTTAGAAGAAAAAGTGAAAGGTGGAGCGTTCTTGAATACTAAAGGAGAATTTTTAGGAGAACATGATGGTTATCCTTTTTATACCATTGGTCAAAGAAAAGGTTTGAAAATTGCTTTAGGCAAGCCGATGTATGTCACTGAAATTCGACCAGAAACGAATACCGTTGTTTTGGGTGAAATGGACGATTTAATTAAAAATGGAATGACGGTCGGTGGTGTTAATCCCATGAAGTATGAGACAATCCCTGATGGTTTAGAAGTGTTGACTAAGATTCGCTACAAAGATCGAGGAACATTGAGTGCTTTGAAAAATAATGGAATTCCAGGACAGATTGGTGTTGAATTTTTTGCCAATGTAAAAGGAGTTGCACCAGGTCAATCTGCGGTTTTCTATGAAGGCGATGATGTAGTTGGTGGTGGTATTATCCACAATGGGCGGATGATGAATTAAAATTTGGGTTTGACCCAATTTAAATAAATAAAAACGCATTATAATTGGACCCACGATTATGATGCGTTTTCTTTTTGCTAAAGGTAGATTATCGAACCGATGAATCCACTTGTCGATAAATTCAACGATTATATTTCGAGAGTTAAACGAAATCCACTATTTTAGAGTTTTAATAAGAAATTATAATTATCTAGTAAGGTAGAAATATAAGTCTTCATTATTTAATGAATGAGGAAAGATTTTTTGGTATGTATGCTTGTCTCTTTTCTCTCAATTCTGTTTACAGAATGATCTCTACTCTCTAATCTGATTAAAATAAAATAAAATAAATGGCGAATCGTCAATTCAGTGCACAAAGTTCAGGTGGTGGTTTTAATATTATACCTGCACTTATATTCGGAGTCTTGTTTTTGGTGGGGATGTTTTACCTCGCTCGTTTTGTTTTTAACATTCTATATTATTTATCTCCAGTTTTACTAATCATCACACTTTTTATTGACCATAAAGTAGTGGTGAATTATGGTAAGTGGATTATGCAAATGATGGGTAAAAATCCATTATTGGGTGTAGGATTGACTTTGATTACAATCGTAGCTTTTCCCGTAGTTAGTTTATTTTTGTTCGGTAAAGCGATGTTAAAAAAGAAAGTGAAAGAGATGACAGCGCAGTTTGGGCAACCAATGCAAGAACAAGAGGCGGATTTCACAGAATACGAAGAAGTAACGCCTGTAGATGAACCTTTAGTGGAATTGCCACCACCACCAGTTCGAGAAAAGCCGAAACAAAGACGTGGAGGTAGAAATGAGTATGAAGATCTATTTGATTAGCAGAACAATTATTAATTTTTTAATTTTATTTTTAAGATTAACTAATTGATATTCAGTTGTTTGTGTGGGTTTTGAGTAAAATTTATTTTTTAAATCCATTGAAAACTTGTAGAATACTAAAAAAGCGTATAAATTTGCGTTCGCTTTTAAAAAGCAATACTTTTATAGTAGGTTGGTTCGGTAGCTCAGTTGGTAGAGCACAGGACTGAAAATCCTGGTGTCGGCGGTTCAAACCCGCCCCGAACCACAAA
>CALDTJ010000012.1 GCA_937924145.1 uncultured Saprospiraceae bacterium | reverse complement strand
CACTTTGTTGACTTGCCCACCTGAGCATTCTGACTGGTTGTGTGATTGCCGTAACGCTTGCCAACAATCACACAATCAGCGTAGCGACACCATCATATTACCCTATTCCATCTTCCATTAAAAGCATAAACTAGTAACAGAACAACAAAAGAAAAGAGAAAAAGCGTCAAAGCATATTGATTAGCAGCAGCGTAATTTAAACCTTCTACCTCATCATAGATGGCAATAGAGGCGACTTTTGTTTCACCCGGAATGTTACCTCCAAGCATCAAGACTACTCCAAATTCACCAACTGTATGCGCAAAAGACAAGACGATTCCCGTCAATAAAGCAGATTTAATATTTGGTAAAAGTACCTTAAAAAGTGTTGCTAATTTGGATTTGCCCATGGTGTAAGCTGCTTCTGCATAGCTTTTGGGCAAGTTTTCAAAACCTGCTTGTACAGGATGCACCATAAATGGCAGACTATAAATGATTGACCCTAAAACCAAACCTGCGAATGAAAAAACCAGTCGAATATTAAAAGTTTCTAGTAACCAAGCACCTATTGTACTTTCAGGGCTTAATGAAATCAATAAATAAAAACCTAAAACGGTGGGTGGCAAAACCAAAGGCATACTAATAAAAGTCTCAAAAATAGGTTTTAATCTAGATTGAGTATTTGATAAAAAATAAGCTAGTGGAATACCGATTAAAAGCAAAAAAACAGTCGTTATCGCCGCCAATTCAAAGGTAATTAATAAAGTTTGCCAAAATTCAGTATTCATATTTTACCTAGTAAGTCTTTATTTAAACCACAAAGGAACAAAGAACACAAAAGAAATTCACAATTTATTTTGTTTTAATTCTTTGTGAAAACTCTTGATGTTCTTTATCCCTTTGTGGTTCAGAAAAATTAATAAAATTGTTCCTACAATCACTTAGTCCTGTCCTACCTAATTTAGATCAAAAAAAATTACCCAGAGGTTCCATAACCATAGTGCTTAAAAATATCCTTTGCCGTTTTTGAAAATAGAAAGTCATAAAATTGTTGGGCTAACTGCGCATGATTTTCTGCCCCATATTTTGTCACTACAACCCCCTGTTTAATAGGCTGATAGGCGGCTTTAGACACCTCCTGCCAAGAACCTTTTCCGTTCATCTTTGGAGATAGCACCACCGATTTTGCAGTCAGTCCAATTTCACAATTTTTCGTTAAAACATACTGATTTACCTGAGCAATACTCTCCGCATAAACCAATTTTGGTAGCACCTCATTTTTCATTTCAAAGTACTCAAAAACATTCATTGCTGCCGCTCCGTAAGGCGCATTTTTAGGATTAGCGATGGCAATTTTTTGGACCATCGAATAATTCGCCATAGCCAAATTTCCGTCTAATATTAATTCTGATTTCATCGTCCATAGAACCAAAGTACCCAATCCATAGACCGTTGGTTCAGCAGTAGCATATCCACTTTTATACAAACTTTCGGGATATTTCATATTTGCCGCCAATAATAAATCATAAGGTGCACCTTGTTGAATTTGTGCCGTTAATTTCCCCGAAGAACCGATAATAATATCTATGTCCGTATTTGTCAACTTTTCGAAGGCTACTTCAATTTCTTTGATAGCAAATTGTACGTTTGCGGCTACTGCCACTTTTAAGGTTTTCTTTTCTTCCTTATTTGAATTAGTGTTATCAAAAAAACAACTTCCGATAAAAAATAAGAGAAATAGATAATATATAAATTTTGTTCGGTGACCAAAGTCACAAATGAAATAGATAGAATGTACTAACTTGCTGTTATATGTCATTTGAAAAAAATGATAATAATTTTACCTGCAAAATAAACTAAAATAATTCATATCTAGTTTTGCTATTCAAAACTGCAATAGAATAGTAATAATAAGTCTAGAAAGCATACAGATCTAATACTAAAGAAATGGAAAATTATTGGAATATATTTATTGATGGTTACAAAGGGTATGCGAATTATCTTTGGCAAGATATTACCAATCCTTCGTGGAATAGTTATTTCTATTGGTTAATTATCGTTTCTGCTTTTTTCTTAATTTTAGAAGTGGTCATTCCTTGGAGAAAAAAACAACCAATCCCTAGAGAAGATTTCTGGTTGGATGGATTCTATATGTTCTTCAATTTTTTCCTCTTCTCTTTAATCATTTATAATGCAGCCTCGGATGTAGTAGTCAATCTATTTAATGACGGTATTTTAGCAGTTTTTGGTTTCAACTTACAAGCCATGAACCCGATGCAGACCTGGCCACTTTGGGCAGTTCTATTGGTCGGTATGCTCTTTAGAGATTTCACTCAATGGTGGATTCATAGACTATTACATCGTTCCGACTTTTTGTGGGAATTTCACAAAGTCCATCATTCGGTGGAACAGATGGGTTTTGCAGCACAACTGCGTTATCATTGGATGGAAAATGTAGTCTATCGAACGCTAGAGTATATACCGTTAGCCTTAATGGGCATTGGGCTTTACGACTTTTTCATTATCCATATTTTCGCCCTCGCTTGGGGGCATTACAATCATGCTAATATCTCTGTAAGCACTAAATTAACTGGTGGTATTTTAGGTGGTTTAGTAGGGATTCTAATCGCTAATAGTCTTCTAGATATTCATATTTTACAAGATCCAAGTCTAACCACTCAATTATTAACGGTCGGAGGATGCATTGCATTTGGAGCAATCATCATGGCACCATTTATGAAAACCATTTTCAATAGTCCTGAAATGCATATATGGCATCATTCTTATCACCTACCAGAAGAGCGAAGATTTGGCGTTAATTTCGGTTTAACTTTGGCGGTTTGGGATTACTTATTCGGTACTGCCTACATACCTCACGATGGCCGAGATATTAAACTAGGATTTCCTGGTTTAACAGAATTTCCGAAAGATTTTATTGGGCAGAATATGAATGGGATTAAGGATAGAGAGTGAGAGTGAGAGAGGTGAGAGGTGAGAGAGGTGAGAGGTGAGAAAAATATCAGCGCTTAGCTGTCAAAATCTAGTTCCGTGTTAAAAAATTTCCGTGTTAAAAGTCAGCGTTTAAGTTTGTGAAAAAAGTAATGTCTAAATTTTTTTGTGTCAGTTAACGTATCAGACAATTTTAAATTCTATCGACACCCCATATCTTTTAATCATCAAATCCTGAAAGGATTGAAGATGAATAGCCCCCAATAAAATTGGGGGAAGTGATATTTTAAGCACTTCCTTACAAGTCTGAAAGACTTGAACATTAAAATTCTTATTATT
>CALDTJ010000011.1 GCA_937924145.1 uncultured Saprospiraceae bacterium | reverse complement strand
GATCCAAGCGTTGACATATTTCTTCTTTATAATATCCATTTTTTATCTGATTATCTATACACGGATTAAAGGGTACACGGATGCTTAACTAGATATTATATATAAATGCTATATCAATTATTTACCTGATTATCTAAAATCACCCAATCAGTTGATTAATAAAAAAGTACATATTTTAAAAAGTCAGTGTTCATTAGAATATCATTCTTGTTAAATTCGGATGCATTTCATTTGTTCGATGAGGTTACCTCCTATCTGATATTTTCAAGGCAATCACCTATCAGATACTTTGAAAGTATCAGATAGGTGCGAAAAAATGAAATCACCCTCAAATTCCAATTTTACTCTCAATAGTTTTTTGTACCTTGTTTTGTCGAAATCCTAATTTCAAATCTATATCAAAATACAACGAATGAACCGAAGAAATTTTATAGCCAAAACAGGTGCAAGTGCGCTCCTTGCTACCGTCAGCAACCCCTTGTCTGCGACACCTACTAAGCTAGACGATTGGGCATCAGTCAGAGCTGATTTCAAATTAGATACGAGCAAAATTCAAATGTCCCAATTTCTATTAGCATCGCATCCTTCAAGTGTTCGGAGCGCCATTGAAAAATATCGAAAAGGTTTAGATGATAATCCTGTAGAATACTACGAGTCTAATTTTGTGCCGAATACGAGAGCCGTTTTAAAAGCTGCGGAAACGTATTTGGGTGCTCAACCTGGCGAAATTGCACTGACTGATAGTACAACTATGGGACTTTCTTTGCTGTATACTGGACTCAAATTAAAAGCAGGTGAAGAAATTCTAAGTACAACGCATTGTCATTATTCTACCGAAAAATCCTTAGAGTTTGCGGCAGAACGAACGGGTGCAACGGTTCGAAGAATCAACCTTTATGAAGAGGCCAACCAAACTACCGTAGCAGATATTCTAAGTCGATTAAAAGAAGGTATTCAAGCCAAAACTAGAATCGTAGCCGTCACTTTTGTCCACTCTAATGCAGGGGTTAAATTGCCAATAAAAGAAATGTCTACCGTCATCAAAGAGGTTAACCAAAATAGAGCTGCATCCAATCGAATTTATTTTTGTGTAGATGGTGTCCATGGTTTTGGTGTGGAGGATATTAATGTGGAAGATTTAGGTTGTGACTTTTTGGTAGCAGGTACGCACAAATGGCTATTTGGCCCAAGGGGGACGGGTATTATTTGGGCAAAGGAAGATGCTTGGGATATGGTACAACCAACTATTCCACCTTTTAGTGTCGCTTATTATATGTGGATGAATGTGATGCCTGAGGCACCACTCAATTTTTATTCTAAAATAACCCCAGGTGGTTTTCATTCTTTTGAACATCGTTGGGCATTAAAAGATGCTTTTGAATTTCATCAAAATCTAGGCAAAGCTAAAATTCAAAACCGAACACATCAGTTGAGTACAATGCTGAAAGAAGGGATGCAAAGTATCAAGCATATCAAACTACATACGCCAATTTCTCCTACTCTATCTTCTGGTATTAATAGTTTTGAAATTGAAGGTATGAAACCAAAGGAAGTTGTTGATAAACTTCATAAAATGAATATTATCGGTAGTACGACTCCTTACAGAACGGTCTATGCTCGCTTGACGCCTTGTATTATAAATACGGAGGAAGAGGTTATGCAATGTATTAAGGCTTTGGAGCAAATTATGTAGGTTGTTAGGCAGTTTTTTGTTTAGAATCAATTCATTTCCTATTTATTAAAAATCTTTCATTATTTTTGGCAAGACTGTTTTATTTAAAAATCACCTTAAAACTACCAAAAATGAAAAGCTTTAGTATTCTAATTGCCCTTGTGATTGGCTTTTTAGCACCAATCAATGCGCAAAACAACAAAGACCTCCTTTTAGAAGAAATGAAAATCGACCAACTAAGTCCAGATTTTCATAAATCTCGCCGAGATGCATTGCGCAAATTATTACCTCCCAAAACCTTAGCTATTGTTTTTGCCAATCCAATCCGAAATCGAGCAAATGATGTAGATTATGTTTATCACCAAAATCCAGATTTGTATTATTTGACGGGTTATAAAGAACCTCATTCTTTATTGGTACTCGCCTCCGAAGATATGGAATTTGACCAAGAAGTCTTTAAAGGTGAAATGCTGTTCGGGCAAGCAAGAGACCCACAGGCGGAAATGTGGAACGGTAAACGATTAGGCAAAGAAGGCATCCAACAAAAATTAGGCTTTAGCCAAACTTTTACGAATTCCGAATTCAAAGATTTTGATTTACAATTAGAGCAATACGATCAAGTGTATATTTTGAATATGCGCCCTGATGTGAATGATACTCGAAGTGAGGAAGACTTATATGATTTGATCCAACAATTTAAAGAGAAGACCAATTTATCGAAAGATTATAACGCATTAGAAGAAAATGTTTACAGCTTGATGCGTCAGAGCAATGCCGAAAATCATGAATTAGTAGCCAACCAAATTTTGCGTTATCGACAGTATGATAAAAGATTGCAAAAAATAGCTGCTGTCAATGACTTCCTCAAAGCAAAAACTGCCGAAGAACGACAAGCAATCATTGATAAATTACCAAAAAACAAGGTCAATGCCCAAGCCTTATCGGCGATCATGGCACAACTCCGAGAAGTGAAAGTGGCAGACGAAATGGAGTTTTTGCGCAAAGCTGTAACCATCTCCTGTATAGGACAAAATGAGGTGATGAAAGCGATGACTCCACAAAGTTCTGAAAGAGAAATTCAAGGGATTCATGAGTTCATTTATCGTAAGTATGATGCAGAATACCAAGGTTATCCTTCCATCGTTGGTGCAGGGAATAATGGGTGTATTCTACACTATTGGGAAAACGAAAAATTGCAAGTAGGTGGTGATTTAGTCTTGATGGATTTAGGGGCAGAATATCGTGGCTATACCGCGGATGTCACTCGAACTATTCCCGCATCAGGCAAGTTTACTAAAGAGCAAAAAATCATTTATGATTTAGTTTACAAAGCACAAGAGGCAGGGTTTGCAGCCTGTAAAGTAGGCAATGAATTCCAAGCACCTGATAAAGCCGCTAGAGCCATTATTAATAAAGGTTTGGCGGAGTTAGGGATTATCGAGAATGAGGATGTAAGACATCGCTATTTCCCACATGGGACTTCGCATTATTTGGGTTTAGATGTTCACGACCCAGGGCAATATGGCCCTTTCAAGCATAATACAACGATCACGGTAGAACCTGGTATTTATATTCCAGAAGGTAGTGATTGTGATCCTAAGTGGTGGAAAATTGCAGTGCGAATTGAAGATGATATTTTAATTACCAATGAAGGTTGGGAAAATTTGTCTGCCTTGTCCCCTCGAACTTCCGAAGAGATCGAAAAAATGATGGCGCAGGAAAGTATTTTTAATCAATTGAAGAAAGTGAAGATTGATTGATTTGCTCAGTCGAGGCTGTATCAAAAGACCTATTTTGAAAAATTCGTCCAATAAATATTCTGATATTCCAAAAAATATAGAACGTTTCCCCCTTTGGAGGGGGCAGGGGGAGGATTTCAAAATATTATTTGGTTAGATGATTCGTGCCGAGTCTTATGAGACAGCCCCGACTAACTAAACTATCACAATGGTGCTCGATCTAAATCCTTCTCCAAAAAGGTAGACCCACGCCAGAATAAAAAGGCAGCAATACTACTCATCACTACTCCCATCGTCAATGCATACCGCAGAGATTCTTGCCCAAACTGAGAAGCTAAATAATCACTCATCATTCCTATAAATAAAGGGCCAAGACCTAAACCGATTAAATTTAAAAATAAGTAGAATACAGCAGACGCCATCGCGCGCATCCGTAAGCCAACCATGCCGTGTGCCATCGCAATACAAGGTGCTAAATAAAAAGACCAAAGCGTTTTAACCACGATATTTCCACCAACTACCACATATTTATTGGAGGTCAATAACATTAAGACCAATATGGGAAGAGAGGCTAAAATCGCCCAAACAGGAATCAAAATATACATTCTCCGATTTTCCTGTCCATATTTGTCGGTCAAATAACCGCCTAACCAAACGCCTAATGCTCCACCGCCACCACTACCAATGGCTAACCAAGTTCCAATTTCCCCACGCTCCATTCCGTGTAATCGAGCTAAGAAAGAGGGCAACCAATTTCCCACTCCATATACTGAAAAACAGTGGATGCCTGCCCCAAAAGCTAAACATAAAAATGCCTTTCGGCTCATCAAGAGACTAAATACTTGCCCTAAACTGAAATCTGCCGCTTTATGCGTGCTCAAGTTTTCAGAATAACCACGTGGTGGTTCTTTTACTGTGAAATAAACAAAGATGGCATACAAAATACCGGGGAAACCTAAGACCATCAAAGCGGATCGCCATCCAAAAAATTCATCTAACCAACCACCAAAAAGGTAGCCTAATAAAATACCAATATAAATACCCATCGAGTAAACGGCCAAAGCCGTTGCTCGTCGATTGGCGGGAAAATAATCAGAAATAATAGAGTGTGCCGCAGGACTTGCGCCTGCCTCGCCTATACCTACGCCGATTCTGGCTAGTAACAACTGCGTAAAATTGGCAGCTCGTCCAGAAACGACTGTCATCGCACTCCATACTGCCAAAGAGATAGCAATAATCTTTTTACGATTGGTTTTATCCGCAAGTCTAGCAATCGGAATACCCAATGTGACGTAAAACAAGGCGAAAGCTAAACCTGTCAATAAACCCAACTGTGTATCAGATAAGCCTAAATCGGTCTTGATACTTTCAGAAAGGATGACTAAAATTTGTCGGTCGATAAAATTGAAAATATAGACACCTGTTAGGACGTAGAGGACGTATTTTTTATAGCCTTCGGTGTAGGTAGGTTTTTGAATTTCTGGTTGCGCCAAGATTTATGTTTTTCGTTTTGTCAGTAAATCATCTGGCTATAAATGTACGACAAATGTGACAACTAAACGATTTAAACTCAACCAACTTCTTTAATAAAAAAATAGGGTCTTAAAGAGCAATCTAACTTAGATTCTCTACACTCTAAATAGCTTTATCTTTGAAGACCCTACTAGAAATTCTGCTGTTATCATTTGTCAAAAAATCAGAAACTGGAAACTTAAAGTTTTCAATTTCTAAAATTCTGCTTTTATAAATTTAAAATAGTGTGAAGAATACAATTAAGTATTAACAAAAAACCAAAGAAAGGGGGGTGTCTAGTAAGAAGGTCAACTAATTCATTTGATTTTTTGGGGTCTTTTTTTTAAAAAAACTACTTTTTGCGTAGTTTTGTGAAATGTAAATTTCTAGGAAAACTATCAATTTTCAAAAAAACTGCCTATTTAAAAGCGTTCCAAAAGTTTTCCAAACTCATTTTAAATACCAAATCAAACAAATCGAGGCTACTTATGGATATAATCGAAGATTATTGGAGACATATTGCACAAAGGTTAATAGCTGAACACTCAGAAAAAAAAGTACCCGCTGATTGGACAAAATCAGAGGCAGAATCCTTTCTTAGAAAACTACAAACCAAAACAGGTAAGTCTATTTCTGCCACTACTTTTCGTAGAATTTTTAAAGAAGGCCATCTCGGCAAGTTAGAAACCAAAGATATTTTTGCACAGTATTTCGATTACCCTACACATGGAGATTATATCAAAGAAGAGCTCCATAAAAAACGTACCAACCCCATATTTTTTCTAGTACCTCTTTTAGCTATTATTTTGTTTGGAGTTGTTTTTTGGAATCAAAGTGAAGATATACCGCAAACCACTCCCTCTTCTGATACCACATCATCAATAGAAAAACTAGTCAAACAGGCAATCGACTATCAATATGATGCATTCAAAGCAATTCCTAACTATAATGGTCATCTTGATACTTTGAGAATGTATTACCAAGCCGACGGCTCGGCTTTCAAAGAGATTTTTGCAATACTAGAAAGACAATCAGAATTAAATTGGACAATTAGTAATTCCCTCAATGCATCGATGGCAGAACTACTAAACATTAGAGTGGATAGTATAAAAGGAAACAAAGCTTTTGCCTCTACTACAGAACATTGGCGACTAGATTGGTTTAGTAATACTTCTCAACGCTATGAATACCAATATGAGGTGACCAATGATCAAACCTACCTTTTAGACTTTGATGAATCTACTCAGCAATGGAAAATTTTACAGAATAGTTTTAGTGGTGATAAATTCCGTTATATTCCAAAATACATCGACTGTGATAGCATCCTTGAACAAACTATCAATATAGCTACTACCAATAAATACGCAAAATTAGCTATTGAAAATGATGGTTTGGACTTGGCCTTAAAAGTGATGGAATGCTTTTACAGCAAAAACACTACTCAACCTTTTCCAAGCGAATTGAGTCTACTCCTATCTAAAAAAACGAAGTTGTTGAGAGAAGTGAATACTAACGTGATTGATAAAGAGACGTTTGAAATTAGGAAGATTAAGTTGTTTGAAGAAATTTTGGAATTCTTGGAATGACATCACAACTCCTTCAAATACCCTGGATCATTCACAAAAAACTTCGTAAACTTAGACAACTCCTTGGGCAACTTCAAAGGCAAAACAGCCTTCTTGTCTAATAATTTAGGGGTTTCTTTCCCTTTCACTTTTTCTACCAAGATTCGGTGTGGTTTTTCTTTTTCCACCACCATGAATTTCAAAGTGTTGTCTACATCTTTCACTTCAAATAGCAAATAATCCCAATCACCTGGCGTATTGACTTTTACCACTTGCTGAGTGACGGGCAAAGCAGACTCATTAAAAGGAATCCAAGTGGATTTTCTTTGGAAAGAAAAAAGTACTTTGCCTTCTTCTCCATCTTCCGTTAAGGTTTTCGCTCCAATCATTCGATTATCTCCTATGAAATACTTTTCTTTCGTCGTACTATTCAAAAATGCGGTTACCAATTGATTTTTATGATTGTTACCCTCCAAATGTAGGGGTTGATTACTCTGCTCTCCAATCAAAACTGCCTTAGGTGTATCGTGATAAGGCAAAAATGTGCCTTTCAAAAAAGATTCTCCCATCACTTTAATCGGATGCTTAAAATCTATTTCTATTAGTGGATTCGAACGAAATAAAGAAGGAGAAATTCCAGCTGGATCTGCCGTTAAATTATTAGGTAATGTGAAAATAGATAATTCTTTCGCATTCAAATCTATCACCCGTTTTTCAGTACCGCCTAAGGTATTTAAACTTGCATTTTGCAGCATTTTACGCCCTACATTTCGTGGATACTCATATACTTCTGCTACGGCTTGACCATTGGCATAAGCTCTGGTCAATTGGTCGAACCCTTTTCGAACATCCAATACTACTCGCTCTCCCTTGGTAGAAATGGCGTCTAATAATTTAGTATTTCGAGTGGTTAAAATCTCCGAAATCTCAATCCCTTCAGCATCTAGACGAATGATTTCTTTGGTCTTTTTATGAAAATATTTTTTAACCCCATTTACTTCGGCAATGCCTAGATATTCTGAGTAAGCAGGTGGTTCTTCTACGGCATTCGGTCGAATCGTACCATTATTTAATTTAAAAATTGCTTTCTCCGTCTCATTATAAACAAAGCGATCGTCGGTCGTTGCCATACTTCGCAAATGATCGCCGTTTAGCACCAAAACCTCTGAATCAATGAAGGTAATCGTCGAATCACTGACTTCTTTCAGGGCATAGGCGGATTGAGTATGTAAATCCATGTAGCGTGTACCACTTTTATCGGTACATTTTACCAACTCATGGTTTTCCATTTTGACGTATTTATCAAAATCTATTTTCACTAATTCTCCATCACATTTGAGCGTTTCGCCTGTTTTTCCGTGGATGGTAAAATCACTTTCTACTGTTCTAAACACCTCATAGCGGTCATTACCTTTTTCAATTGTTTTAAGGTGCTTATTGATCTGCTCATCATTGATTAAAAAAGGTGCTTTAGTTAGTTCATTCACGAAGGTAGAAGTCTTAAAACCTGTCATCACTTCTTGGAGAATTAGCCCATTTCCAAATTCAATATTTTTTCGGCCTAAACCAGTAATTTTTTCTCCAAAAATAGAAATAGGTGCTAAGGATTTATCAAATACAACTTTGCCTACTTGAATTAATTCCATGTTTGGACTAATCAACAAATCTGCCCCTTTGAAAGCCAATGATTTTTTACTCTTTTTACTTAAAAGAGAGACTAAAATATTTTCAATTAAAAATACTGGTGATGCCAATTTATTGCCTTCGATGTTGAACCAATTCCCTCGCTCATTCTGTCGATAAAAATTATGCGTAAAAGGTTCTACAAAAAAATTGGACCAATTTGATGCATCATCCACTACCCTATTTTCATAGTCTCGCACCTCAATACCTTTCGCTGTTTGCAAAATGATTAATTCATGATTCTTTGGTGTAAACACCTTCAGCACTTTTTCGCTATTAATTTGATAATCAGCGAATTGTCTCGACTTCAGACTTTCTTTAGTAAAAGCCCTAGTTTCGCCTTGGGTACCCCAAATGACTACTAAATCACCAAAGACTTGCATTTTCGAACAAATCATACTACCAATTTTTTTGATAGGAGACGGAACTGGCCTATTGATAGAGATTGCGATTTCTTTCATATTTTTCTTTGATTTTTTGTTGTTTTAAGTCGATTCTTTGTCGCTTATACGTCTTGGTCATAATGTACACCAAACGATTAATTGCCTCCGCAAAATCATCGGTTTCTACAAACTGATCTTTGCCAAAAATACGCTCCATAAAGGAGCCATATTCTTCGTTTTCTGGTTTGAGATAAATGCCTTTGATGGCAATACTGCCCTCCTTTCTCCTCCTTTCAATTTCTGAATTCAAAGCTTCAGGAATATGTATGCCCAAAGAGGGTTCGCCATCTGTAATAACGAAGATGGATTTCAAGAAAAAACGCTTTGGATATCTCTGTTTTAATTTATCAGCAAAAATATTGATACGCTCGTGACAACCAATAATACCTTGACTCATATTTGTT
>CALDTJ010000010.1 GCA_937924145.1 uncultured Saprospiraceae bacterium | reverse complement strand
GAAAGTTTAGGTTACCAAGAAAATCGTGATTTTACGAATGATCCAGAAAGTTGGTCAACTCCAATGGGCCATACCACCCACCTTTCTACAGCAGATAAAAACGGGATGATGGTCGCCTTGACCCAATCGTTAGGCCCCAATATGGGCTCAAAAGTAGCTAGTCCAGAACTCGGATTTTTATATGCTGTGACTTTAGGTAGATACTTAGGTGTTTATCTACCAGGACAGCGAGCCGCCTCTTTTATTTCTCCTTTTATCATCACGAAAGATGGCAAACCTTTCATGGCATTAGGCGCAGCAGGAGGTAGTCGAATTGTTTCTGCTATTACCGCTGTAAGTAGCCGAGTAATTGATCATGAATTGCCTTTAGATAAAGCATTGATGGCACCAAGAGTTTACCGAAATGGGGATGAAATGGAATTAGAAACCCATGAAGGAACAGGTTGGAAAAGTGCTTATACCGAAGAATTAGAAAAAGAAGGTTTCAAGGTGAAAGTGATTGATAAACAAGCACGATTCGGTCTAGTGCATGCGGTATTGTTTGATGAAAAAACAGGTCGTTGGATTGGTGGAGCAGATCCTGATTGGGAGGGGGTAGTTGCGGGGGAAAAGAAGTAGGTTATTTTAAATCTACTTTTCTATAAATTTTAGAAATGGCAATTTTTAAATCAACTGACCGTAAATAAAGTTGATTATTCAAACCAGAAAATTCTTTAGTTCGCCATAAGTCTGTTTCCTCTCTAAAAGAAGTTTGAATCTCAGGTTTATCTTGACGAATCAAAACATATTCTTTAAAAGAAGGCAGACTTTGGTATTGAATAAATTTATTGCCTCTATCATGTTCAGCAGTACTCGGAGAAAGTACCTCAATGATAAGTATAGGATTGATGATTGCACTTGAAACTTTATCTGCCTCTATAGGTGTGCCAGAGACTACTACAGCATCAGGATAAACATAGAAGTCGTATTTAGGTAAAAATACTTTTTGGTCGCTGCCAAATGCCTCAAATTGCTCATCGAGCAGGTTATCTAAAGCAGTTAAAATATTTCGGGCTATGCGATTGTGAGGAATTGTGCCTCCTGCCATTTGGTGTAGTTTTCCGTTATAATATTCGAATTTCTGCCCAGATTTGATTTCCAATTCTAGATATTCTTCTAAAGTATAGTTTCTTTTAAATGATTGAGAAATGGCAGTCATTACTAATTGTTTAGTATCAAAAATACGAAAAAACCTAGAAAAAAGCCAAATTAGCTATCGTTCTAAAAAATCAGGATTTCGATAAGCCTGTGTTTTATAATACTTAGGTCGGCTATCTAATCGGATGTGTAACCACAGTACCCCGTTACCAGCAGTATTAAGCCAAAAAGTTTGTTCATTTTCTAATTGTTGAATAGCCAATTCTCCAATTTTTTCAAATAGGGCTTGTTGTTGATCTCTTTTATTAGATTGAATAAATTTTGCAAAATGTTTGTAAGACTCGATTTCATCTTTAGGAGTAGGTACGATTAAGCGAGCATTTTTACCTAAATTATCAAAATCGACGACTAAATCAGTTGTCTTAAAAAAGTCGGCAAAAGCCGTTTCATTTAAAGTACGTTTCTCTAAACTACTGCTACTTAATAAGACACATTCGTAAGGTTTGCTAATAAAGCTAGTCCGCAAGGCAGGATGTTCCCAGTAAAAACCAGTAAAGTTATTTTTAGCTAATAAGTTGATATAGAAAGTTCTAAATTCATGAGAGCATTGCCACAAAATAAGGACATCCATGAATTTCAAAACTACACCATCCATCAAAATGCCAAAGCGAATGGCATGAGGGGTTTGTTTTATGATTTTGATTTCCCACATTGGATGAATATTAGGTAATCTGATGATAATGATCTAAACTATGAGCAATCCGATACTTTTCCATATGACTCGGAATATGCGGTTCACTCCAATCTTCCCCCGCCATTTTTTGAATATGCTCAATCGTATCCCATTTAGAAATCATGATAAATTCTAAAGGTTTCCATTGACTCGGTCGAGCAATTTCGACACTATTTAGACCTGCATAATCCTCTAAAAGGGTAGCAGCCACCGCTTTAAATTCCCGTTCAAATTCGGCATGTAATTCTTTTGGAACCGTAACTTTATAAATTCTTAAAATCATAGTATCAGGCATATTTATTTAGCATCTAGCAAAGCAAACATAAAAAAGTCATAAATCCCGATAACTATCGGGAGCGTCCTTTTGCGAAAAAAAACTATCTTCGCCTACAAAAATAAAGAAATATGCATAATCAAATTAACCCTTCTTCTTTACTAGCAGTCCTAATGCTAGTATTCAGTTTTCAATTATCCGCCCAATCAGGGAGGATACCCATTCCTGCAAAAAACGGGATGGTCGTAAGTAGTCATTACCTAGGTTCGCAGGCAGGTAAGGATATTTTAGCCAAAGGGGGTAATGCCGTAGATGCAGCAGTAGCAACTGCTTTTGCCTTAGCCGTGACTTTACCTTCGGCTGGAAACTTGGGCGGTGGTGGCTTTTTAGTCTATCATGGAGCAGATGGCAACCAAACAACCTTTAATTTTAGAGAAAAAGCACCTAAAGCAGCGACTCAGACGATGTTTTTAGATAAAAATGGAGAAATCAAAGATAACTCCAATCATAGTGGAACGCTTTCCGTTGGTGTCCCTGGAACCGTAGCAGGTCTATGGGCAGCCCACCAAAAAATGGGTAAGTTGCCGTGGAAAGATTTAGTACAACCAGCGATTGATTTAGCAGAAAAAGGCATACCGTCTTCGTGGGCGATGCAAGGTTTTCAAAAGCGAATGATGAAAGAAAAGGCAGCCATTTATGACGGTACAAAGAAAGCCTTTTTAAAAAATGGACAATTATATGAACCGGGCGAAACGTGGAAACAGCCAGATTTAGCGGCAACCTTAAAGCGTATTCAAAAAGATGGCAGAGATGGTTTTTATAAAGGAAAGACGGCAAAGTTGATTGCTAAATACATGAAAAAGCACAATGGACTAATTACTAAAGATGATTTAGCCGATTATCAGCCAACCGAGCAACAACCGATTCATGGAAAATATAGAGGGTATGATGTGTATGGGATGCCACCTCCAAGTTCTGGTGGTGTGGCAATCGTAGAAATGTTGAATATTTTAGAGGGGTTTAATCTTCAAAAAATGGGACATAATTCTGCTACCTATCTACATATCCTAACAGAGGCAATGCGAACTGCTTTTGCCGACCGTGCAGAACATATCGGTGATCCCTTATTTAATCCAGAAATGCCAATCGAAGAATTGATTTCTAAAGAGTATGCAGATAAGATCCGTCCAACAATAGACTGGTTTAAGGCTACCGAAAGTGATTCTGCTAAATTCAATCGAGTGCGATTCATGGAGGAGAGTGAAGAAACGACCCACTTCTCTATTGTAGATAAAGATGGTAATGCCGTTTCTTTGACCTATACTTTGGAATACAGCTATGGTTCTAGAATTACGGTAGAAGGCGCAGGTTTTTTATTGAATAATGAAATGGGCGATTTTAACCCAATTCCAGGCAGAACGACTAGAAGAGGTTTAGTTGGTACAAAACCTAACTTAGTCGCACCAGAAAAGCGAATGTTGTCTAGTATGTCGCCGACCATTGTTGCTAAAGATGGCAAACCAGTCTTGATAATTGGTAGCCCAGGAGGACGAACGATTATTAATACTACTCTGCAAGTTATCCTAAATGTCATCGATCATGGGATGACGGTAGGAGAGGCGATTGAGGCACCAAGAATTCACCACCAATGGTTACCCGATAGAACGTCTTTTGAAAAATTGGGCTTTAGTCCAGATACGAAAAAATTGTATCAAATGATGGGGCATGAAATTTATCATAGAGGCACGCAGGGTAGAGCGATGGGTATTTATTTAGATCAAAAAGAAGGAATCATTTATGGTGCTGCGGACTCTCGAAGTTTTGATGGTCGAGCAGTGGGTTACTAATAAGTTTAGCTAAAAACTGTATTTTTTTAATGCTCAAGGGGCAATTGCTGTCAGCGCTCCAAGTGCTGACAGCAATACCCTTCACTATTAAATTAATACTAAAAACCTTTATTCAAGAAATAAAAATGAAAAAATCACGAATAATAGAATTCATAGGTATTACAACAATGGTAGGTTGTGCCTTCCTTTTTATGGCGCACAAAATCAACCACGATGCGCACTATCATACACATGCTAATGGTCTAACGCACGCACATCCACACGATCAGCATCATGTAGCCGAATCAGCGGAAAATTCCGATAGTAAGGAATTCAAGTTGAAGACTGGACAAGGAGACTTTGTTTTTTCCTATGATGAGGGATTAACAGCGGCTTTTCCAAAAGCAGCACAAGAGTTTGAAATCAATATGCACGGTGGTTTTAACGAAGATCCCGAAACGGGAATTATCTATACTGGAATTCCAGGATATGGTCTTTGTTCGATTAGCCCAGACTTAAAAGAGTGGACAAAAATTGGCAATGATGAACGATTAAAAGATAACATTCACGGAATCGTTTTCTTCGTTCACAAAGGCAAAAAACAATTGGCAGTTGCCCAAGAAGGCAAACGTATTTTGGTATTAAACTTAGATGGCACAATCGTTAGCGATATTCTAAAACCAAAGGGTATTGAATTTGATTTTGTACCTGCTAATGACTTTTTTAAGTCGAGAGATAGCAACTTTGGGATAACAGATGTTACTTATTTGGACGGCGTTATTTATGCAGTACACGGTTATTCTAAAGGAGATTTTGTTTTGACGCTTGAAGAAAAAGAAGGTTCTTGGGATTGGGGAAGATTGGCTTGGGGAGGCAAAGGAAAAGCACCCGGTCAATTTCAAACGGCCCATGGCGTTTATGCACACGAAGGACATATTTTAGTGGCGAATCGGGCTGCTGGTCAAGTAGTGAAATTTAGACCAGATGGTGCTTTTGTAGAAATGTTTGATAATATTCCAGAGGGTAGTTTGGTTTGCAATGTGGCTTATAAAAATGAGCATTTCTTTTTCAACGCACTTGCCGCAGTTGGAGCCGATATGAAGTCCGCACCTATCTATGCACACACAGGAAAAGAGTTAGTTTCTACGATTATTCCTGGCGATTTAGATATTCCAGTTTTGACCAATATCCACCACGTTTGGCCGCACACCGTAACGAATAAAAATGGCGACAAACAATTGTTCTTGTTAGTTCATGGTTGGAATAAAGGGAAGTATGCGGTTTTGAAGATGGAGTAGTAAGATTGTTTGAAATTGACCAAGTCCTTCCAGTACTTCGAGTGCTGGAAGGACTAACTACTCGGCAAAAAATATATCTTTTATCCACCATTTTTCCTTGTATTTCGCCCCAGATGATTGCATTTTACCCCAAAAACTACCATTCCCACCAGTTTTCTTGCACCTGACCACACTTTTCGATTTTTAAGTTGAAGTGCTCCTAACTTTGAATTGTCAAACAAATTTACGTTCAACGAATCAAAGTATTAGGTTATGCAAATTCAAAAGTTAGTCTTCAATATTCTTACTTTTTTATCTCCTTTATTATTAACAGCACAAGAGGAATTCGTAATAAAAGGAAAGGTACTAGACGAAGAAAATACCACTACTTTAGCCTATGTCAATATTGGAATAGTAGGCACTAGTTTAGGAACTATTTCAGATATCAATGGTGCTTTTGATTTATACTTAAAAGCAGGCGTAGACGAAGAGCAAATAGTTCGATTTTCTTATTTGGGCTATGAATCAAAAGATTATACCATTGCCTCTCTTCGGTTATTGAATGGTAAAGCAATCAACTTAAACAAAACGGGAATTACATTAAAGACAGTTGAAGTCCGCCCTGATTTATTAGAAACCAAGGTCATTGGACATGAGAAAACGAGCCCGAGTCGAGTGACCAATTTTTCGATTTCAAAAAAGCCGAATCAAAACCTTGGTGCAGCGATTGGTCGAAGATTTAATATTGGTAAAAAGGCGAGTCAATTATCAGAGTTTAAATTCTATGTTGGTGGTAATAATTTTGATACCATCCGTTTCCGAGTGAACATCTATAACATCAAAAATGGAAGACCTAATCAATTAATCAATCAAGAACAGATTATCACGACTTTGATTAGTCATTCCAAAGGTTGGGCAACCGTAGATTTAGCCCCTTATCAAGTATTTGTCAAAGAAGATGTAATCGTTGCGGTAGAATGGATTGAACATTCGCAGAAAGGACGAGTGCTACAATTGCCAATTACGATGCCCGCTTTTGCAACCCATTATTACAAATATGGTAGTCAAGATAAGTGGAAACGTTTTCGAGGCATGTCAACTGCAATGGTATTGACAGTGAAACAATGAGTCAAAGTACAGGCGACTTCAGTCGCCTAATTAAGCATTAAAAATAGAAAACATTTAATCAAAGGCGATTGAAATCGCCTGTACTAAAATCTTTTATTATGAAAATCACCAAATTATCAATCAATCAAATTTTAGCGTTTTTAGTAAT
>CALDTJ010000009.1 GCA_937924145.1 uncultured Saprospiraceae bacterium | reverse complement strand
AAATGATTACATTGAAAAAAAAAGTAGTTCACCCTCACAAAAATGTAAACAGAAATGAACAAAAAATTAATAGGAATATTAATCAGCCTAATTGGAATTGGTCTAATGGGCTTTGAGGCAGGAAGAAACTCCAAAAATGATGAGCATCATTTACAATTGACTTTCATCGGCTTATTTATCGTTTTTATTGGTGTTTTTATCGTTTCTTTTTTTAAGGAGCAAAAGCCTAAAAAGTAATTGTACTTCATCCAAGAGATAACGTATTTTGCTACTGCTCAAACAAAGATATTTAAACTTAAGTTGTTCAAAATTCAGAAACTTAAAGAAAGAGATGCTATTAAAGCATCGCTTTCTGAACCGTATGCAAATCCATCAATGAAAGAAAAAATAGCCGCTGTATTTAAAGAAAGATCAGAAATTCCACTTTTCTATGTAGAAAATGGAAGTAGGCTTTGGGGCACTGCCAATTCGGATAGTGACTATGATGTCAGAGGATTTCATTTGCCGTCAAAAGCCCAATATTTTGATTATAAAAAGCAGCGGGAGCTTATTGAAATAATGGATGGAACTTTTGATTTTGTCTCTTATGATATTGATAAAATGTTTGGGCTATTAGCCAAGAGTAATCCTGCGACTTTCGAGTGGGTAAGAGCGCATATCGTATATTTTAATATCTTACCGAATTGGGAAGTTATACAGCAAGAGATCGTAGATAATATTGAATTTAAATCTCTTTTTCATCACTATTTATCTATTGCAAAAAGGCATATTCAATTACTGGAATCCAATAAAAAATTCACCAACAAAGTTCTATTTTATGGTATCAGGGGATTACTATCGGCTGAATTAGCTGCTCAGAAAGTAGTTCCTGAATTGATAATTGATCAATTATTTGCCCAATATAACAAGGAGAATGAACTTATTAAGATAGCAAAGGATAGTTTAGAGGAGAAGAAAAGTGGACAAGAGAAAATAACTGTTGCCGAGAAAGAAAGAGCAAAAATATTAGATGCCATTAAGCTTTATCTTAACAAAATCCAGCAATTAGAAGTTGAGAAATCGAATAAAGGAGATAAATTAGCCTTGGTTTTGAAGGATTATTGTTTTCACTTAAAGACCACCTATTACAAATAAATCTTCCTATCAATCAAATAACAATACGGATTTCAAAGATGTAGGGATCAATTGATTAGTCAAATTAGAGATTCTACAGGTGGATTTACCATAGTTCTAGCTGGCTTAAAAGCCTATATGGAACACGGCATTCAATTAAACCTCATTGGCGATAAGTGCCCGAAAGAGATGCGTTGATTCGATATTTTTCAAGTATTCTTCAATACTTTCTAACCAAATAGCAACCAACCAATGCGCTTGTTCATGCAATTTAGGTTGTTGCATATAGCGACTTAAATAATAACTGACATTTCTCAATAAATAAAATTGATAAGCCTGTTCAAAATCTACTTTGTATTCTGCTAGAATGGATTGGACAATTAGATGATTTTTTAAGTCGATAATTTCTTGTCGAATAGTTCCAAAAGATTCCTTTTTCACTAAGATATTTGTCTGAAAAATATAATGGAAAGCATCATAAAAAAGTGGTAGTTTTTGGGCCAATTCCCAATCGTATACATGTAACTTGTCCTTACTTAAGTAACTATTCCACGGAGTCAAATCACCATGAGTGGTAGATAGAATCATGCCTTCACTTTCATCAAATCTATTGGCTAAATCTCTCAGCCCCAATGCTAATTTCTTTACTTTTTTTGGATCTAAACTATTATCAATCTCCCCTTTCTCAATAGACCTCAAATTTTCGTGAATTTCTTGCCATGCACTTGAACTCGATAAGGAAACATAGGTGGCAGTACGATTATACAATTCGTAGAGTGCTGTTAAATGTGCAACCGTTAAATCTTTATTTTTCAAGGGTTTAGTAGGTCTGACATTGGATATTAAAAGGCTGCTCCCTACCCTCTTCGGATTTGGTATACCTAAATGTTTAAAGGTAATTTTTTGTAAACTTTCTAAAACCTCGCCTTCTGTTTTTACTAATTTTTTAGCCTGATGGGTTAATGGGAATTTTAGAAATTTTGTAGCAGTTCCATCCTCTTCATAACTTACGACAGCTTTTCTATTTTCTCCAATAGTTCCTGTAAAAACAGCATATTTGGCACGGACCAATTGGTTGTTAACCTCTTGTAAAAATAATTGATTGGCAAAGACTTGAAAAGAACCTGATCGCAACCACTTTTTCGCTCCGCATTTAAAGCCGATTTTAAAAAAGGTATGAATCAATTTTCCTTTTAGTCCCGACGCATTGTATAAATTTAAGAATACAGGTTTTTTTAGCTGACTTTCATATATCCAACGAATGGTGCGGTCTGGGTTATTAATAAAATCAAAATGAAACCGCTGTCCAAAAATAGAGGTTGATTTATTTTTACTAAAGTCAATTATGATGAGATTCGCATCTTTGGGTACAGGGATTTTCGGTAAGCCTCTAGCCCCTAAATTGATCAAAACTAAATGATCTACTTGATTCTTTTCTATCGCTTTCAAAAAGTTGACCATCTTATCAAAAAACTGGATGCTACAGTCTAGTTTATCTGGTATATTTTGATAATAGGCTTGGTCTTCCTCATTAGCCAATACAAAAATAAGTTTGGCTGCTGGTTGGAATATTTTGGCTAATACAGGGAGATCAATTGGTTGAATTTTATATTTCATAAATTATTTTTCATTAACTTTCATGATGAAGAATATCACCACAAATTGATAAAATTGGATACCATAATTGGACTCGCCAAAAATGCCGAACTCTGTAGTAGAATTTATAATGAGAGGGA
>CALDTJ010000008.1 GCA_937924145.1 uncultured Saprospiraceae bacterium | reverse complement strand
AAAAGATGAGACCACTTCCAATTATTCTTATAGCAAATATGCGTCAGAGATGCAGGTGTGGCGAGGGATTGCAGAAGGTTTAGAAGCCGTTATTCTGAATCCATCAGTTATTCTCGGTAGTGGTTTTTGGGACCAAGGTAGTTCCAAAATTTTTAAATTATATGGAAATGGTTTTCCATTTTATTCCAATGGGCAAAATGGGTTTGTGGATGTGCGAGACGTCGCTCGATTAGCCATTTTAGCCATGGAATCAACTATTTCAGAACAACGATTTATTGTCAATGGAGCAAATCGACCTTTTCAAAAAGTCTTTAATCAAATCAGTGAGCAAGCAAAAGTAAAAAAGCCAACTTGGCAAATTAATCCATTGATGGCAGGTATTGCCTGGCGTTTAGCTTGGTTACAAGCAAAAATAACTGGCAAGTCCCCTACCCTCACCAAAGAATCGGTACAAAGTGCCTTAGGAAATCATCAGTATAGCAATCAGAAATCTGTTGATGCTTTTAGTTTTAAGTACACCCCTATTGAGCAAACAATTAAGGAAACAGTTGAGCAGTTTTTAGCATCAAAAAAGAATAATGCAAAAGCAATGATCCTTCCGTTAAAATAGGGTATCAATAAAACCATATCTTACTCAGTCTTCCGGCTTAAAAAGTTGGGTTACTTTCTCTATATTGTGGAAAAATATCAACTTTGACCACAACGAAAAAAATAGGCCTTTGGCCCGCCACTTCCTTAGTCCTTGGCAATATGATTGGCTCGGGCATCTTTTTATTACCCGCCTCTCTTGCAGCTTACGGTGGTATTAGCATCATCGGTTGGATTGTATCGGCACTCGGTGGTTTAGCCCTAGCCAAAGTTTTTTCAGAATTAGGCAAATGGTTTCCCCAAACAGGTGGTCCCTACACCTTCGCCAAACAAGGATTCGGTGACTTCCCTGCCTTTCTAGTCGCTTGGGGTTATTGGATTTCGATTTGTTGTACGAACGCTGCCATTGTAGTGACGATGCTAAGTTACTTATCCATCTTTTTACCAGAACTTAAGAGCGATCCATCTACAGCAGCCATTACTGGCTTAACCACTATTTGGTTATTAACCGACATAAATAGTAAAGGAGTAAAAGCAGCAGGATGGGTACAATTAATCACTACGATTTTAAAACTAGTTCCTTTAGTTCTAATCGCTATCGTTGGTTGTTTCTTTATAGAAATTGAACATTTCAAGCCTTTTAATATAAGTGGAGAAAGTGATTTTGCAGCAATAACTGCTACCGCAACTTTGACTTTATTTGCCTTTTTGGGCATTGAATCTGCCACTATTCCAGCCGATAATATCGAAAATCCAACGGAGACTATTCCCAAAGCGACCTTTATTGGCACTTGGGTAGCCATTTTCGTCTACATATTGGGATCAGTTGCTGTTATGGGTATTATTCCACCCGAAACCTTGGCAAATTCGAGCGCACCATTTGCGGATGCTGCTGTAGTTATCTGGGGGGAATCTGCCAGAAACTGGGTAGCTTTAGGTATTGTCATTTCTACTTTTGGAGCATTGAATGGTTGGATCATGATGCAGGGACAAATTCCATTAGCTGCTGCCAAAGACAATTTATTTCCTGCCCTTTTTGGAAAAGTCAACGACAATAATATGCCCTACGCTGGATTAATTTTTTCTAGTATTTTAATCTCTGGTTTGGTGCTGATGAATTACCACAAAAGTCTCATTAAGGCTTTCGAATTCATGATTTTATTAGCGACTTTGACCTGTTTAGTCCCCTATCTATTTTCTACGGCTACGCACTTATTATTTTCTTTACGCTCTGGCAAAAAAATGGCTTGGCTTTGGGGAACAGTAGCCTTTCTTTTTTCTATGTGGGCAGTTGCAGGTTCTGGTGAAGAAATCGTATTTTGGGGCTTTTTAGTGCTAATGGCGGGAATTCCGTTATATGTATGGATAAAGCGTGATTCGGTGGGCAGTGAGCACTAAGAGAAGGCGATGCTTTGAAAGCATCTCCTTCTTTAAAATTTACTAAAAAATAGTTTTTAGTTAAGAGATTCGGAAAATATAACCTCACCATTTTACTTGATCTTTTTTCTTTAAATTATAAGAAAGAGGTGCTATTAAAGCACCGCTTTCTGTGGACGCCTTAGAAAGCGATGCTTTAATAGCATCTCCTTCTTTCTATAAATAGGCTTAGGCAAAGTAAAATAATTAATTAGCCATTTATGAGTTCATCTTTTTTCCCTATACTGCGTTGAAAATGCTCGCCATAGCGATGCTATGTCTGCGCTTTTCGCCTTGTCTAGAAAAAAAATATTTCCTCAAAATGACCACTTTATTAATTTATTTTGCCTTATTCTAAATTGAAAATTACAAAGCATGTATTATAAAAAATTAGTAGCCAACGATACCGTTATCGAATTTCACAATAGTTGGTCAGGTGTAGAAACAGTCACAGCCAACGGGCAAGTCATTTCAAAAAAATCATCGGTTCATGGGACGAATCACTATTTTACTTTAGCAGAAAATCGACAACACGTTCGATATATTTTGACCTCTAAAGTAGATCAAATGGGACAAGTTTTTTTAGACTTACGTCGAAATGGGCAATTGATTTATAAAAATGTATTACTTCAAAAAGGCAGTAGGAAAAGTGATTTTGGACCGATCATAGATTTAGGAGGTCGAAGAGGTGGTAGACGTGGACAGCAACCACAACAACGAAAGCGGCCTCAAAATCCATACATTCGCAAAGAAAACAAAGCGAAAAAGAGTGGATTGATTAAGATGAAGGAATATCAATTAGAGGAGGCCTTGGAAGATTTCTTAAAAGCCAATAAACAAGATCCGAAAGATGCGGAAATATATTTTCACTTAGCTTGTATCTATTCCGTTTTAGAAAAGACCAAAGAAGGGTTCGAGGCCATCAAAAATGCGAAAGCTAATGGTTTTAGAGATGAAGACGCATTTTTAAACCATGATATGTTGGCCTACTTACGGATACATCCTGCTTTTGAAGCGTTCGTGGAAAGTGGTTATACCGAATTCGATGAAGGGCAAGTAGCAGGGAAGCCAAAAAATCATGCAAAGTTAACCGCTCATTCTGAATATGGAGTACTAGAATCTGTTTTCATCAAAAAAGTAAGTGATGCTTTTATGGATGAATATACGGTAGATGCCAACTGGAAAGACCTCAATTATTTGGGTAAACCAGATCTAGAGAAAGCAATTAGTGAGTACGATGCCTTTATCAAATTATTAGAAAATCAAAAAACAACCATCCATTATTTACCAGCTAACTACACGGTAGGTATGGATTCGATGTATTGTCGAGATGCGTCTATTTCTACTGACGGCGGTATGATTTTATGCAATATGGGCAAAGGGCAACGAGTAACGGAGCCAACTGCATCCGAAGAAGCGTTTAAAGAAGCAGGCATTAAAATCGCAGGAAAAATTACTGCGCCAGGTACCATCGAAGGGGGTGATGTCGCATGGCTAGATGAAAATACCCTAGCAGTAGCACATGGTTATAGAACCAATGATGAGGGGTTCGATCAACTCAAAACGATCTTAGAAACAATGAATGTTGAGTTGATTCAAGTGGACTTACCACATTATAAAGGTACTTCCGATGTCTTCCACTTGATGTCTATTTTTAGTCCTGTAGATAAGAATCTGGCGGTGGTTTATTCTCCTTTGATGCCCGTTCGATTTAGAAATGAGTTAATCAAAAGAGGGTACGAATTAGTAGAGGTACCAGAAGAGGAGTTTGAATCTATGGGTTGTAATGTATTGGCAGTTGCTCCTCGAAAATGCGTCATGGTCAAAGGAAACCCTATTACTCAACAGCGTTTGGAGGCTGCGGGATGTAAGGTATATGCTTATGAAGGAATCGAGATTAGTGTAAAAGGTGGCGGTGGACCGACTTGTTTGACTCGACCTATTTTGCGGTATAGGTAAAATGCGCTCCTAATAACTACTGTTTGAACACACTGATGCACGTATCTGATAATTCCAAATTCTACCGACACCCCATAAGTTCCAAATATGAATTCCGAAGAGCATTCAATACGAATAGGGAAATGAATAAATAGGGCGTTCGACAAGCCTGAAAGGCTTGAATAATAGGAATTTTAATGTTCAAGTCTTTCAGACTTGTAAGGAAGTGCTTAAAATATCACTTCCCCCAATTTTATTGGGGGCTAATCACCTTCAATCCTTTCAGGATTTGATGATTAAAAGATATGGGGTGTCGGTAGAATTCCAAATTATCTGATACGTTGATCCCATAGATATTGATAATTGACGTATGGGGTTGTGTAGAAAGTCGATTGGGAGTAACAATTTGCTAAAGCCGCCAGACTGTGTGCGGGCTGGTTTTAAAAATTTAGTAAATTTAGTATCAGATACGTTATCGAGTTTTTCGATTATTATTAAAATATCGTTTTGCACCGATATTCCTAGTCTCCAGACTAGGAATCAATATCAAAGTCGTCTCCTGACGACAACCGATTAGTACATTTAAAAGCCATTTTCTTCCTCCCCTATAATACTTTTAAAAAATAATTAAATTTTATTTTCCATCCTTTAAAAACTCGCAACAAACTGTAAATCAACCAATTAAACCAAAATAAATTAATCCCCTCCTTACTTAAATTCAATTAAATCACACTTTTTTTCAAAAAAAATAAAAAAAGCATGGGGGGCATCTTTTTATTCTTCGTCTGGTAAATGTAGCCACATAAAAATAACTTTTCAGCTACAAATTAAATAAACTTAATTCATAACAACAGACAAAATAGTTAGTCAATAGCACACCTATTGACCCTCTAAATTAATGTCTGTACAAACTTTAAATAAGATGAAAAATATCCAAAGATTAATGATGATCGCGTTTTTTGCTTTAGCAATGGTAGCTTGTAAGAAAGATAGCGAATTAATTAGCCCAGAGAAAAATAGTAACTCAATCGTTGCTAGCCAACATAACCATACTACTACAGGCAGAAAGTCTTGTGCTTCTAAAGCCTACATGGAAGAAAAAATGCAAGATCCTACATATAGAGCCAATCACGAAAAATGCATGGCAACTTTTGAAAGAAACTTAAAAAGTGGCATTGCTAAAAGTCGATCAGGCGCACCAACCATTTTACCAGTAGCCGTTCACTATCAAGGCGTTAGCAATCCTGACAAAGCGTGTTTAGTAGCTGAAGCAAAAGAAGCTATTGCAGTATTAAACGCTGATTTTCAAGGAAAAAACAGCGATATCGTACAATGGACCAACAATGCCGCTTCTACTTACCCTAGCATAAACTATGGGCAAGCAAACCTTGGCTTTGAGTTGGGCAGTAAAAATCACCCAAGTGGTTTCGATTTGGCAGACGGAGACGCAGCAGTAACTATTAATAAAACTAACGGAGATAGTGCGCCACAGTGGGCAGGATATATCAACATTTTTGTTGGAGATGCAGAAGGTAACTTAGGATGGTCACCACTTGGCGGAAGTGGAAACGGTGATGGCATGATGATTTCTATTGGTGCATTTGCTATCGGAAATGGTTGTTCAGGAGTAACAAGTCCAGCATCAAACGGTTTGGGTAGAACTTTAACCCACGAAATGGGCCACTACTTAAATTTAGATCACTTATGGGGTGACGGTGGATGTAGCTCTGATGATAATGTAACGGATACGCCTAGCCAATCTGAACCAAACTATGGTTGTCCTTCATTGGGAAGCACTCAATCTTGTGGCACTCAAGATTTGAACATGAATTTCATGGACTATGCGGATGATGCTTGTATGTATATGTTCACTGCTGGACAAGCAACTAGAGCAGAAGCATGGGTAGCTAGTGGTTTATTAAATAGCTTAAAGACCAATGTTTTAGGTGCTAGTACAGGTACACCAACTGAGCCAACAGGAGATGATACCGATAATGATGATACGGATACAGACAATGATACAGACATAGACACAGACACAGACGAGGATACAAATACGGATGATGGGGAAGAAACAGACGAGGAGGAAACAGACGAGGAAGAAGGGCCAATTAATGGTGCTACTACAAGCACGATCACTATGCAAGTTACTTTAGATGATTTCGGTTCTGAGACTACTTTTGCTATCGAAGATGGATATGGAGATGTTGTTGCTGAATTTGGTCCTTTTGAAGATGGACAAGAAGGAACAGTCATTGAAGAAGCAATCGAATTAGCAACAGGTAGTTATACTTTTGTCATCATTGATACTTATGGCGACGGTATCTGCTGCGATGTTGGAAATGGTAAGTGGAAGTTATTCAAAGATGATGCAAAAATTAAGTCTTCTAACGGAAAGTTTGGTTACTGGGAAGAATTTGATTTTACAGTCGGTGCGGCTAGATTGAGTGCTCCAGCACATAGAATTGATACTAAAAAAATGAGTCGAAATAAAATTGCTGCTCAAAAGGCGACAGCTAAAAGATAAAATGGATTAGTTAAGTTATGATTAGGGTGCAATCTCGGATTGTACCCTAATTTTTTATTTACGGATTTGGAATTCCCCACTGATAGATAAATTTACGAATCTAGATTTTGAACTAGATGTTGACATTTTACCCACGGATTTTAATACCCACAAATTTAGGCGTTGAACTAGATGTTGACTTTTCCACGCAGATTTTGATTCCACACTGATTTTTTTGCGCTGATTAAGACGTTGACATTTCTACACGGAATTTTTCCTACGCTGATTTAGATGTTGACTTTTGACACGGAATTTTTTTAACACGCCTGCCCGTATGGGGAATAGGATGTTGACAACTATTCACTCAATGAATACGGATTATTTAACTACTGACTATTTAACCATTAAACTTATCGAATTATGAACAATCCAATTAATATTCAGAAAGTTGATTTTGTAATGCTTGGTTTAAAATCGGGTATTTATTTATTTTCAATTGCTTTAGTTTTATTGCTTATGTCTTTTACAAGTTGTTCGCCTAAGGAAAAAAAG
>CALDTJ010000007.1 GCA_937924145.1 uncultured Saprospiraceae bacterium | reverse complement strand
ATTCAAGCCTTTCAGGCTTGTCGAACGCCCTATTTATTCATTTCCCCCGATTTCATCGGGGGCTATTCGTATTGAATTCTCTTCGGAATTCATATTTGGAACTTATGGGGTGTCGGTAGAATTTCAAATTGTCTGATACGTAAACCAATGAGCAACTCACTTCACTAATTTTCGATGAAAATACCCTTGTCGCATTCGAAAAACCCACCGTTGACTTTTGCTAAGTGTTGGTGTGCCTAATACTTCTTGGCAGTTGGTACATTTTAAATTGGGAACTTCTTTGATGCTGGAATAATCAGCTGTGTGTAAATTTGCGAAGAGGGGAGGACTGACGATATGTGCGAGGTATAACCTTAAAATACCTTTTCCTGCTCCGAATTTATGATAGGTGAGTAAGTATTCGTTGCATTTACCGCAAGAAATTTTGTAGGTTTTATGCTTTTGTGCCATTGAGGGTTTTACGGTAGGGATGTTGTCTTGTTTTCTTGTTGTCGTGTTTTCTGTAACAAGATAACACGACAACAAGATAACTTACCTAACTTTTCCGAGGAATCAAAAACGGACGCACCGCTTTATTATTAGCTATTAATAATCGACCAGTAGTTCCTTCTTCCACAGTATTGGCTAATATTTCATTGTGTTGCTCTCTGAATGCTTGCTCTGCTACCAATAATCGGGTAGAAACACTTTCGGTTGGCGTATTTTCTTGAATGACTACCGCTTTTCTATACTTTGCCGTCTGGGCTACATCTGATATAGTGGTCACAAAAAATACTAAAGCGACTGCTGCCGCTGCCATCATTACAATGGCATAGATTGAGAACTTCGGCCGAATTTTTTGCTTACTTTTTTGATCTAACCGACGTTCCAGTTTATTCCATGCTTGCAGCGAAGGACGTTCATTCAGTTTGTGCTGATTGTCTTTGAAAACATCGAATACTTTATCTTTATTTTTCATTCTTCTTATTATCATTTAAAAAACTGGTTTGCTAGTTGCTAGTTGCTGGTTTTCTGCCCACTGCTACTGCTACTGCCTACTTACTTTTCGAACGACCTTCCAATCCGGGATAAGCCCGCTTTGCTAATAAGGCTTGCATTCTTTTTTTTGCTAAAATCAATTGAGATTTTGAAGTATTGATACTTATATCTAATGCTTCTGCAATTTCTCTATGTTTCATGCCATCTAATACGTACATGTTAAAAACGGTACGGTAGCCGATGGGTAATTGGACTAATAATTCTAGAATATCCTGTGCGGCTAATTCATCTTCAATATTGCCACCTTGTGGAGCGTCCATGTGGTATTCTTCAATTTCGACGGTTATTTTTTGTCGCTTTCGCAAAAACATTAATGCTTCGTTTACAACAATCCGACGTACCCAACCTTCGAAACTTCCTGCACTTTTATATTGATGGATGTTATTCATCGCCTTGAATAAACCGTTGATCAATACGTCTTCTGCATCCTCTCGGTTTTTGCAATACCGTTTGCAAACACCAAACATCACAGGCGAAAATCTATCATAGAGGGCTTTTTGCGCCTCTCGACTTTGTTGTTGACAACCTCTTATGATTTCATTTTCAGTCAATATAAAGTTGTTTTGATAAATGCAGTTAGTAGTAAGGAGGTTTATTTCCTTGTTAGAATACCTTTGGTTTGGAAACTATTATAATATTTTCAATGTTCCTAATCCGACTATTTTAAGGTTTCTATTCCTAAAGATGTAAATTAAATAGTTTTTGGTGGACGGAAATAAATAATTTTTTATTTAAAACTAAATATTCTGCAATTCCATTAGCTATCTTTGCACTTTTTTGATATTTTTTTTACTAAAAGTAGTTAGTATTTTTCACCACAAAAGGTATATAAGTGCACAGAAGTTTTGTTCGAAAAGATGCTTATGTGAACTTTTATGCCTTTTGTGGTAGAAGAAAAGTAATAAACTATAAGTTACTTTATGATACATAATTACTTTTTTCTATTTTAATTTTCCACTGTTAACCAATGCAAAAAGCAACCCACGAATTTAAATTAAGTGAGGGATTGAATCCCGCTGAGTTGGTCGAAAAGTACGATGCACCCTTATATGTTTATGATGCTAATATCATTGAGCGTCAGTTCAATAAGCTGAATAATGCCTTTAAAGTGCCAAAACTGATCCTCAATTATGCTTGCAAAGCTTTAACGAATATTTCTATTCTAAAATTTTTGCGAGACTTGGGGGCTGGGTTAGATTGTGTGTCGGTACAAGAAATTCAAATGGGGTTGAGAGCAGGTTTTAAACCTAGTGAGATTATTTATACGCCTAGTGGTGTTTCTTTTTCAGAAATTGATGAAGCGATTCAATTAGGGGTACGGATCAATGTAGATAATCTTCCGCTATTAGAATACATTGGTAAAAAAGAGACAAAAATTCCTGTTTGTATTCGGATCAATCCGCATATCAAGGCAGGTGGAAATGATAAAATTTCTGTAGGGTCTGTAAAATCCAAATTTGGTATTTCTTACCAACAAATTCCGCATATCAAGCAGTTGGTAGAAGCTTATGATATCAAAGTAGAAGGTTTGCACATGCACACTGGGTCAGATATCAAAGATGTAGATGTGTTTTTGCAAGGTGCCGAAATCTTATTGAACTTAGCAATGGATTTCCCTGAGTTGGATTTTATTGATTTGGGTAGTGGATTCAAAGTAGCTTACAAGGCAGAAGACAAAATCACAGATATTGACGAATTGGGAGTGAAAATGTCGGAGCGGTACAATCGATTTTTAAAAGCTTATGGTCGAGATCTAACCTTGATCTTTGAACCAGGAAAATTCCTAGTGAGTGAGAGCGGTTACTTTTTGGTAAGAGTCAACGTCGTAAAACAAACGACAGCAAAGTTATTTATTGGTGTCGATTCTGGATTGAATCATTTGATTCGTCCGATGTTTTATGATGCACATCACCACATTGTAAATATTTCTAACCCAAAAGGAGAACAGAAACTTTA
>CALDTJ010000006.1 GCA_937924145.1 uncultured Saprospiraceae bacterium | reverse complement strand
ATACATTTAGGAGCTGATCTTTTGCCCTAAGCCGTCGTTATTTTTTTGAGGAATAGCGATGCTATTCTTCAAAAAAATGCCTAGTCTTAGAACAAAATCTCTAGCTCCAAATGCACTATTTATTATTTGCTCGTTACTAAGAGAGAAATAAACCTATAAACAGTGATGCTTTAGCAAATCCGTAGATCGGCTTCCTATGCACGGTATCAGATACCGTGGAGGTATCAGATATGTCTACAATAGCTATTTGACAAAGCATCTAATCAATTTGGCAAAAGGCACATGGCGGCATTAAATTTACTATTCGACTATTTCTCCCCTATCCTAGACCTCGAAGAGCTAGAAGCAAAATTAGAGGCTACCCGTAGACCAGAAATTAAGGCAAAAATCATTGATGATCTAACTAGTGTTTATTCCTACACGAATATTCAGCGGGCTAAAGTATTGTTAAAAGATCAACGAGAATATCTGAAACGACGCCCTAATGCAGATATGGAATTAAATTTTCATTTGAACTCTGCCTTTATTGAAAATCAATTTTATAATTATCCTTTAGCTGAACACCACTTCAAAAAGGCAATTGTCATTATTGAAGAATTGGGTGATTTAAAGCGACAAGCTGAAATATATATTGACTACGCAGGCATTTGTATAAATCTAGAAAAACACGAAAATTCGCTATATTTTCTTGAGAAAGCAGAAAAGCACGTCGAGGCTTACCCCGACCCTATTCTCCATGGTAGAATCATTGCTAGAAAAGGAGCCATTAATTTATATTATGGGGAATATGATGAGTATACCAAAGCCGTCGAATTATTGCTAAAGGCAGAACGAGAAATCAATACTGCTACCCAAAATCTAACCCTAAAAGACTATTACTTCTTGACCCTAATCCATAGTGGTTTGGGGCATATCTATACCCGCCTTAACGATCTAGAAAATTCACTTCGCCACTATAATCGAGTATTAGAAATCTGTGAAATCACAGGGATGAAAACTCGCCTCTCTTACCATTATGTCAATATTGGGAAGTGCTATATCGGCTTGGATGAAATTGACAATGCAGAGAAGTCCTTCAAAGAAGCCATTCTCATCGAAGAAATGGTCAGTTATGATTCTAAAGCGAGTGCTTATGGGAATTTAGGGTACTGCTATTTCTTAAGAGATAATTTTGATGAGGCGCTCAAAATGTATGAAAGAGCAGAGCATATTTACAAAACAAAAGTCGAAAGAAACGCTAAAAATTTCTCTGTAATAGAAGTGTGGAAGGCTAAATTGTTCATGGCAAAAAATGAACGAGAGCGAGCAGAAAGACATTTTATTAACGCTTATCAATATGCTAAAGATGCTAAGGATTTTCAGCAATTATCGGAAATTGCCTTATCCATAGCTCAACTATATGCTAAAAACGGAGACTATAAAAATGCGTATGAATATCAAGTATTTTATTCTCAAGTAAAAGCTAGAGACAATGAGATTACTTTGAATAAGCGAGCATTAGAATTAGAAGTAAAGTACGAAGCTGAAAAACGAGCACAAGAGACTAAAATGCTTCGTTTGCAAGCAACCAGCCTTCAACTTAAAGCATTGAGAGCGCAGATGAATCCACATTTCATGTACAATGCGTTGAACTCTATTCAAAACTATATCACTTCTAAAGAGGTCAAAGATGCGGCAAAATATCTAGCAAAATTTGCTAAGTTGATGCGACAGAGTTTGGATTATTCTGATTTAGAAATTATTTCTTTAGAAAAAGAAAAAGAGTTTTTGGAAGATTATTTATACATCAATCAAAAACTACGGTTCCGAGATAAATTACAATATCAAATTACTTTGGACGAAGAACTAGAAGAAGACATCATCGGTGTCCCAACTATGATTGTCCAGCCTTATGTAGAAAATGCCATAGAGCATGGTTTGAGAACGAAGGAAGGTGGAATGGTGAAAATAGATTTTAGGCTGAAAGATGATTATACGATTCTATGTACTGTGACAGATAATGGAATCGGAAGAAAAAGAGCAAAAGAAATCAAAGAAAAAGAAAAAGCCTATCTACACCAATCTAAAGGAACTGCGATTACGGAAGATAGACTTCGACTACTACATAATTCTAGGTTTAGAGAAAAAGTTTTTGTTTTTACATCAGACCTGATTAAGGATGATTTAGCGGAATCGACAGGAACCAAAGTCGAGATATTAATTCCAATCAAGGAAATACCATTG
This sequence comes from uncultured Saprospiraceae bacterium, assembly GCA_937924145.1. Classification (GTDB taxonomy): domain Bacteria; phylum Bacteroidota; class Bacteroidia; order Chitinophagales; family Saprospiraceae; genus JAFMDF01. Next base: position 12,896 of record CALDTJ010000006.1, on the reverse strand, counting down.
AAGCAAAGCTAACTGAATTAGTAGGTTAATATGCTTCATTGAAAGATTTTCTAAATAGTATATTTTCTAGATGAAATAGAAATGAATTATATAGATGCAACCTCTCCATCCAAACATGCACTAACAACTATTTAGGCAAAATAGACCTATTTGTTTTACTACTAAAAGCAATGGTTTTGAGACAATCGCACAAGCATAAGGAATATGCATTGGTTTACAAATCCAAACAATGCGTTAAGTTTTATCAATTACATCCCTTTTTTGCTAAAATAAAGACAATAGTTCACTAAAAAATTACCATTTCAAAAGAACGTACTTATTTTTTTTCGTTTCTTTGCGAAAAAATAACTCACTTTGCATTGTAAAACATATATTTTTTTTTACAGTGCATCGAATCACTAGAATTTATGAAGAAGAACCTGACACTAGTCTTAGCGTTTGTCGCAATACTATTCTCCCCATTTTTTGCGACGGGTCAAACAAGTTTGGCCGACTCTATCCAAGTTAATGCCACTTTCAAAAGCACTCCGCTAACTGCTGTATTAAGTCAATTAGAAAAGGACTTAGATCTACAGTTTTATTACCAGGCGGATGAATTACCAAAGAGAAATATTGATCGAACTTATCAAAATGCACCATTGAGCGAAGTCTTAACGGAGTTGTTTAGAGAGACTAGCTTAGGCTATATGTTCTATCGAGATTATGCGATCATCGTTGCTCCACAAGGAGTAATCAATGAAAGTTTTTCATCTGACTATTATCAAGCATTAGATGAAAATCTAAATAGTGATGATACTAGAACTGCGAAAAAGCGAAAAATCATCATCGGTAATGTAGCCCAAATGAATCCTTCTGGTAGAGCCACTATCACAGGGTCTATTAAGGATGCACAAACCGAAGAACCGATTATCGGTGCGACACTTTACTTTGCTGAACTAAACTCTGGTTCTGCTACAGATTTCGATGGAAATTTTGAGGCAGAAGTACCTGTTGGTGAATACGAAGTCACTGTACAATACATCGGTTACGAAGATATTCGAAAGAAAATTGAGGTATACAGTAACGGTGAAATGTCTTTCGATCTGTTCAAAGCAGCTATTAATTTAGAGGAGGTAATCGTGAGAGCACAAGCAGCCGATGCGAACGTCGAGAATGCACAAATTGGTGTGACGACTTTAGATGTGAAAGACATCAAAAAATTGCCTGCACTATTTGGCGAGGCAGACGTAGTAAGAACTTTACTATTAAACCCTGGAGTTAGTACAGTCGGTGAAGGTGCTACAGGATTTAATGTACGTGGTGGTTCTGTCGATCAAAACTTAGTGATGCAAGATGAAGGGTTTATCTTCAACTCTTCGCACGCAATGGGTTTCTTCAGTACCTTTAATCCTGATCTAATTAGAGGTGTCAACTTGTATAAAGGAAACATTCCTGCTCAATATGGAGGCCGTTTAGCATCCGTTTTAGATGTAGAGATGAGAGACGGAGATTTTGAAAAATTCAGAATCAAAGGTGGTGCTGGACCAGTTTCTAGTAGAATCAGTTTAGAAGGACCAGTAATCGAAGGGAAAAGCTCCTTTCTTACGGGTTTCCGTTCTACTTATGCCAATTGGCTATTGAATGTCATTAATGTAGAAGAAGTAAAGAATAGCTCAGCGTTTTTCTATGATGTAAACCTGAGATACACGCACAGAGCAGATGAAAAAAATACCTTTATCGTTTCAGGGTACGCTTCTTCGGATGACTTTGTATATAATGAGCAGTTCGGATTTGATTATCAAACTTACATGGGGCAGTTTTTATACAATAGAATCATTAATGATCAAATGTTCAATAAATTTTCTGTTGTAGCGAGTTCTTATAATAATACGCAAACTGATCTAGGGGAGTTGACAGGGGCTGATTTGGACAATGAATTCTCTTACATAAAATTCAAAGAGCATTTGACCTATAGTCCAAAAAAGGAATTGACTTTGGATATGGGTTTATCTGCCATTTATTATACGACTCAACCTGGTAAATTACAGCCAGTTGGAGAAGAATCTCAAGTAATCGCTAGAGAATTAGAGCAAGAAAAAGGTTTAGAATCTGCGGCCTTTTTAAATGCCTCTTATGAGGTCAATTCTTTATTGGAAATTACGGGTGGGGTTCGATTTGCTTTGTATAATTTTTTAGGACCTAAAACCATCAATACTTATGCTAATGATGACTTTAGCAGTATTGAAAATTTAGTTAGTTCGGAAGAAGTGTCTGGTTCAATTGCCACTTATAATAGCTTAGAACCCAGAATTTCTATGCGATTAAAGTTAGGCCCAGGTTCGTCTATCAAAGCGGGTTATAGTCGAACAGCACAATTCATCAATCAAATCTTCAATACCGATACTCCTACTCCAACGAGTCAATACCAATTAAGTACGAGGTACATCAAACCACAGCGTTCTCACAACGCTTCTATTGGTTTGTTTAAGAACTTTAATGACAACCTTTGGGAAACTTCCTTTGAAGTATTTGCTAGAGATATTGACCAAACATTCGACTATAAAGATTTTGCAGAATTAAATGTTAATCCATTCTTAGAAACAGAAATTATTACAGGAATTGGGCGTGCAGCAGGAGCAGAATTTAGTATTAAGAAAAATAGAGGTGTTTGGAATGGTTTCCTAAGTTATACCTTGTCTAGAACAGAGTTGCAAATCGAAGGAATCAATAAAGGGGATTGGTACCCAAGTAATTTTGACAAGCCACACGATTTATCTTTAGTGTTAAACTATAACCCTAACCAGCGACACACTATTACTGCCAGTTTCAACTATGGATCTGGTCGTCCTGCTACTCCACCGTTAGGTAATTATGAAACAGAAAGAGGCTTAATCGTTCCGATTTATGCGGAAAGAAATCAAGTAAGAATTCCTGATTATCACCGTTTGGATTTGGCTTATACAATCGGTAGAAGTTATAAGAAGACGAATAAGTTTAAGACGAGTTGGACCATTTCCATTTATAATGTTTACGGTCGTAGAAATGCCTTCTCTATCTTCTACACGCAGGCTGCATTCCAAAGACCACAGGCTAATAAATTAGCTATTTTAGGGTCTGCATTCCCAGCATTGACCTTTAATTTAGAGATATTGTAGCAAGTACAGGCGACCCCGCCCGCATGACGCAGTCGGGCTGGTTCAGTCGCCTAACCTTTGATTGATAAAGGCGACTAAAGTCGCCTGTACTAAAAAAATAAAAAATGAAGTTTACAAAATATATAGAACGTTTTGGGCTGGTTGCTTTTTTGGCATTCGGCTTAGTTGTCGTATCAGGCTGTTTGGACGAAATTGATTTTGCAAGCGCAGGTCAAATTGACGACTCTATTGCTATTCAAGGTAAAATCGTAAAAGCTAATCCTTCTTTTGTTTCTGTAACAATTAGAGGAGTATTTAATTTTCAGGATGCTGCAAGATTAATTAATGCTAGAGAAGTCACCGTAGAAGATGAATCTGGTAACAAAATAGAATTAGAAAGTAATGCGGACGGTATTTTCTTTTTAGAAATACCAGACGATCATCCTAATTTTAAAGTAGATTACGGTAAATCTTACAAAATCAACGTCTCTACTTTTGACAATAGAAATTACACATCTTCTTTTGATGAATTACAGCCTGCCCCGATTCCTGAGGCGATAAACGCAAAAAGAACAGAGATAGAGACGGTAGATGTGAATGGAAATTCCAGAATTTTTGATCAAATAACTTATTCTATTGACTCTCCACTAAAAGCCCCGAATTCGAGTGAGAATTCTAGATTATTGTGGGAATTAATCAGTACTTATAAATTAACCGATTCCCCTGAGTCTTACGGTCAGCGAGCCTGTTTTCCTACTAGAATAGAAGAATTCAACAAGACTTGTTACATTACATCTTCTCCTGTAACAAATTATCTGACGCTTGACGGAACCGAGTTAAGTATTGATAGAGTTGACAACTACGAATTACTCAGCACAGGATTAACTCCATTATATGCCGAGGGTTTTTATATGTCTGTTTTACAGCAATCGTTGAGTGAAGAGGCCTATGCATATTGGGCACAAGTAGGAACGGTGGTAGACAGAACGGGAGACCTATTCCAAGCACCAGCAGGAAAGGTAATTACCAATATTGTCAATACAGATGATGAAAAAGAGGATGTTTTTGGTTATTTCTACGCCACGGAAGAAACGGTTAAAAGAGTTTTTGTATCTCCTGAATTTGCAGGAAGCCCAAACAGAACTTGTCCTGCCCCACCAACAGAAGGTGGACAAGCACCTAACGACTGTTGCGATTGCTTGACAGCTGGAAAGTCTACTAGGATTCAACCAGAATGGTGGGTGAATTAAGCAAGTTCTAAAAATTAAAGTAGTGGTTCAAATCATCTAAAGAAAAAATAAATAAGCATATGAATTTTTCATTTCGACTATTTAAAAATATAATGCTTTTCTGTTTGGTATTTACAGCAGTTGCGGTATCTGCAAAGCCAACCGCAGATAAATGTATTGTCCATCTGGATAAATCATTTTATGTAACGGGAGAGATTGCATGGTATCAGTTGTATTTACCACAAACATTCAAAGCAAAATCTGTAGCCATTAGAGCGACTATATTAGATGCCAGAGGCGTGGTACAGCACAGTTCATTTCTTCAGACAGAAGGAAAAACAGCGGTTGACGGGTACTACAAAATACCGTTCAACTTAAAATCAGGTGTTTATGTTATTCAATTTTCTAGTATTAATAAAGCCAGAAAATCTACCGTAGCCTTGGTAGAAACACAACTTCCAATCTATAATGATTTAGAAGGTGTCGCTAAAAAAGTAAGTGGAGGTGGAGCACAAGGCATGGAAAAATTGATGGCAGAACCTAACGAATTGGATATTGCTATCCAATTACCAAATAATAATTTTACAACTAGAGCAAAAGTCCAACCTACGATTACGGTAAAGGACAAATTGGGTAAAACGGTGGCAGCTAACTTATCTATTTCAGTAGTAGATTGGGAGGTTGTTGGGGATGATTTGATGAATAGCAGTAACCTAAGAAGTGGAGAAAGTGTAGAAGGAAACACAGTTACAATATTAAGCAACGACCTTTATCTAAAAGGAGTCGTCAACGAAGATAAGGGTGCTGCGCATGCAGGAAAAGTATTGGGTGCTTATTCTCGTACAGATGATAGAGTGTTGTATACTAAATCAAATGCTGACGGTGAATTTTACTTATCAGTACCTTCGTTTTATGGAGACAGAGGATTCCAAATATTGGGACAACAAACTGATTATGAGCAAATTAAGGTAACAGCAGAAAATCAAGTAACCGTCAATGGTGTACAATCTCTTCCATTCAATGATCAAATAGCTAACTATCTGACTTTGAGTCGACAACGTAAAAAGATTTTCCAGAGATATGGTACTGTTGAAAGCAATTTAACAACTGAAAAATATACCGTTTCTAAGAAGTCGGCAAAACCTGACGCATCATTTATCATCAAGGAATATGAGGATTTTGAGTTTATGTCTATCTTTTTCAGAGAAAATTTAACGCCCTTGCGTTTTGAATTTCAGGATATTGATAGCACTTATATAGCGAAGATGTACAACCCTAAAAATCAGTCGGCTTACGATAAATTCTTTAGAGGAAGACCATTGATTATTGTAGATGATATCGTAACAAGAAATGGAGATTTCTTAGCTCGAATGAGAATGACCGACGTAGAAAAAGTAGAATTATACTATGACCTCAAGAAGTTGAATAAGCAGTATAAACTTTTTGGGTCAAACGGGGTGACAAAAATCACGACCTACGATAAAATAGAAAGTCTACCAGTCTTTGAGGCAAATAATATGATTACGATCAATGGTGTGCAAAAAGCGGCAACTTTCCCAGTGTTTGATCCTGCCCAAATTAGCAATAATCGCTTTCAACCTTTCTTTAGACCACAGCTTTATTGGAATGCAGATTTGACGACTAAAAAAGATGGAAAAGCAACTTTCGATTATTTCCAGACGGATGATCGAAGTACTTTTGAAATTCGAGTCGTTGCGCAGAGTGAAGACGGAAAAGTGGGTTATAAAACGATCAAATACACTGTAAAATAGTCATTAGACTTGTTACACCAAAAAGCCAGATTCCTATTGGAGTCTGGCTTTTTTATTTTGCGAACTTCTGTAAAAAAAGGGTGACTCCTCATGAAAGTCACCCATACACTATGAAACACAATAATTTTTTAAGACTAACTAATAGTGTTTGGTTTTGTTAGTTGAAGGATTAGAATGGTGTTCCAAGTGATAAATGGTGTTGAATATGTCCAAAAATTATTAAAATAGACTCGTTTAAATCATCATTAATTTTTAAAGTATGGCGGGCGAATCTCCATTCGCCCCCATAGACAACGTGTTATTAGAAGACTCAAAATTCTTTATGTCATAGAAAATCATGATCCTAAAAGGATAGGGCCATCTAGCATAGTTAAGGGCGTTTTCTTTTAAGAATATTTCTAACATTTAGAAATACCTAAAAGTGTTTCCCTATAACCCATTGCTAAATTCTATGATAGGTATTTTTTTGTAACTTTTTTCTCAAACTGCTAATAGTTATGAAGCCTTTTTGATTGGTTCCACAAAGTTAGTCCATTCAATATGTTTGTAAAAGAAAAATACCCCTAGGGGTAATTAATTTTTTATATAAAAAGTATTTTAATCTATGTCACAAAGCAGGGTAATTAGAAGAAAATTTTACCTTTGTTTAAGATCTGACGGTTATCGGTTTTACCTTCAATTATGGTTAAATAAATTCAGAAAATGAAAATAGCATTAGCCCAAATATCCTCCAAAAAAGGAGCTATAAAAGTCAATATTACTCATCATCTAAGGTATATTGAATCAGCTATAAAAGCAGGGGCAGACCTCATTATTTTTCCTGAATTATCAATCACAGGCTACGAACCTCATTTGGCAAAACAATTAGTTACACAGCCAAATGATCCAGTTTTTAATGACTTTCAAGATCTTAGCGATGCCCATAATATTACACTGAATTAGATGTTGACAAATACTTATTGAATTTTGTTTGGAATTATTACAGTCAACATCTAGTTCTGTGTTACAAATTTCAGCGTTATAAAAAATACGAAAGTGAATTTTCGCTGGTATTCTGAGGAAGGCCAAAGTACTATCACTAACAGACATAGTTCCTAAATTGACAATATTAAACTTGAAGTTGAATGTTGTCAACTTAAGGATTCCAGTGTCAAGGTTTTACTTCAAGTAATCTCCTTTCTTTATCCCTACTTTCTGAACAATTTATCACCCATAATAGTCCTTCGCTCCATGTTCTCCGAGGCATATTCTATTGACAAAAATTCCTGTGCCAAACGATCATAATATTTAATAGAAATCGGATGTTTACCTGCCGATAATTCAATAGTCCCTGTTTTGCCTCCATCAAACCATGCTCGTTTGCTTTCAGTAATCACTTGATTGTCAATCATTAGTTGCGCATAATCGTCTTGGGTCGAATAAAAGGTGTAAGTGCCTGGCTCATCAATTTCTAGGTAGCCTTCAAAATGGATGTAAAAGTTATTTTCACCTTCTGCGATATTATTCGTCGTTATGGTATAGGTAATACCTTTAGCATTCGCTTTGCCTTTTGGCAAGGCAGGAAAAACGGCTTCATTTACCCCTTTATATAAGCTCCAATTAAGGCCATTTACGGAGGTATCCACTGCGTGAACGGTTCTGTTAGCAATTTCATTTTTAGTTGTTTCCCGAATCGTTAAAGCCTTGATTTGGCTACTTTCATTGACGTAGAAAGGAATCTCATAATTTGCCGAATTAGCAGTTGGTTCGCTACCGTCAGTTGTGTAGTAAATTGTTCCTTGATTGGAATAATCCACTAACTCCACTAAGGTAGAATCGCCTTTTAGAAAAATCGATTTTTCTTCGTGAATCGCTACTTGACTTTCACCTTTATTCCGTCCAGCTAATTCAATGATGAAATACAATAAATCCAAGACCTCTTCCCTATTCATGGTATTAATCAAACCTTCGGGCATTTCTGAAATATTGGATGGTTCAGTTGAAATAACTTCATTTTTGTATAATTCTTCGGTATTAGAAGGCTCAAAACCAAGTTGTAGGACGTAATTATCATCATTTTCGTTGGCAATTCTTCCTACTATAAAATCGTCATTTTTTAAAGTAAACTTAGTAGCTTGAAATCTACTACTTATATCTTTGGAAGGTTCTAAAATTGCAGTCAGTAAGTCTTCGGCAGCAAAGGTATTTCCTGCTGTTGTCAAATCGGGACCGAAACTACCACCTTTGTCATACATATAATGACAATTGTAACATTGTCCCTTTTGAAACATCTGCTTTCCTCTATTAAAATTTCTAATTCGACCTGATCTTGGACTTGTCACTAATTCTAAAGAATAATCTAAATCTTTTTGGGTCCAATTATAATTGGTAGATTGACTAGCAAAAATAGATTTGGCAGGTTTTGGTTTTGGTGGCACTGGACCTGCTGCATTTTCATTCATTGGCTTTGCTGTCAAGGCTGCCAATTTCCTTTTTTCAGCTGCACTTAAAGTCGTTTCGAATTCTCGATTAATTTCTCCTAAAAAATAGCCAAAAAGAGAACCTCCATTTAAGTTATCTTGTCCATATTTGAGCCAATACTGCCAAGCTAATCGGTGATCTATGGACCAACCTTTTTTGACTCGTCTTAAGACCGATAAATAGTGAATAAATAATTCAGTGTCCTTGGTCGATTCGATTAAGGATAAAGTATTTTCTATAAATGCTTGATTCTCATCAGATCGACTTGCCAAAAAACCTAAGACTCTGGATAATTCTTTGTTAACCACTTCATTTTCAGCAGGATAAGCAGCGTTCAATTTTGCGTAAGCACTATTTAAACTATTTTCATTCAAGGTCTTATTTCGCACAAAACTCAATTCATATAAACGAATAACGGCTAATCTTTCCGCATCACCCAAATGTCGTAAATCAAAAGTCTGTAAACGATTGGAGATTAATTGCTGATAATTATGAGCCGAATCAACTCTAATTAAAGCCGTCAAATAATTGATTTCTTCGTCAAAACTACTAGCATTTTTCAAGTTATCCACCCAGTCTTTTGGAGCTCGCTTTTCAATAATAATTCTAGCTGCATTTCTTACAAATCGGTCGTCATGCCTCATATATTTTGTGGCCAATTCAAAGCCTTTTCCATCAGCCGAAAAATGCCACTTTTCCAACTCTTTTCGCAAGGTAATTAATTCATTTTGCGAACCATCTTCAATGGCAGATTTGACTTTTTTAGTGTTTTCTTTACCTGTATAAACCACTCTAAACAACCCCGTATCTGTACCATTTCCACCCGTCGTAAAATAGAGTGCGCCATCATGACCAACTACCATATCGGTAATATTCAAAGGCTGGCCACTTAGGAAATTTTCGTATTCGCCCGTATAACTAGCTCCATTTTCCGTAAGGTGCAAAGCAAATATTTTACCATAGGACCAATCTCCACAAAACAAGGCTTTTTGATATTTTGCGGGGAAATGCGCACCTGTTCCAAACAAAGTTGCAGTAGGAGAACCTCTACCAAAATCGACAACCGCAGGCCACACATCGGGATAATGATCAAACCTTTTGGCAGTCCCTTCTCTCCAAGCGTAATCACCACCAGAAACCAAATGATTGACCCTTGTCGGTCGATACCAAGGCAGGTTAAAATCCCATTCCATATCCGAATCATAGGTGAATAATTCACCTTCGGGACTAAATGCCATATCGTAAGGATTCCGCAAACCATAGGATAAAAATTGCCAATGACTGCCTACAGAATCTGTTCTTAAAACGTAGCCACCTGGTGCTTTTTGGCTAGTCGAAAAAATGGTTTTAACGGGATCAATTTGGTCGGTTTCCCAATTTTTATTAGCAAAAGAAATACCCTCACCTACTGGTGGTTTATTATCATTTCCAGTCAAGAAATAAATCATACCATCCTTGCCCAAAGCTAAAGTATGGCCACTGTGATCTCCATTTCTTGGGAACTCTTTCATCAAGGTTGGTGGTCCATAAGTCCCCTTACCATCTACATCTTTCAATCGGTGAATACCTCTCTTATCATCGGGGCCGCTCCCCATCATATACAGGTGTCCATAGGCATACAATAAGCCTTGACAATCGGTTACACCGACGTCTAAAGTGTCAATATTCAACGTTCCTTTTTGGTCATTAAGCACTTCAAAACGAAGTAACTTGCCTTTTCTTGGAGAGACTAGAAATCTACCTTGTGGATCAATATTAATGGATAAGAATTCTCCAGATCCGCCCGATATTTTTTGAACTTCAAAACCATCAACTAGAGCATTGATATGTTCAGCAATAGGAAAACCTTTGTAGGTATTTTTTGGATTATTACAGGCTAGAAAACTGCATATAGAAAGGAGAATAAAAATTGGTAGGTACTTCATTGTCATTGAATTTATCTCAATATAGAAAAATCCAATTAATTGAGTAGGATGTAGGGTCTTTTTTTTAGGCAATTAACCCTCCAAGGGTTTGGAATCCTTGGAGGGTTTTCTATGCTGACAAACTTTTTAATTTCCACCGACACCTTTGGTCTGCGAATAGCCAGCTTTCAGCAATATATCAATTACTTTCTGTTTATTATTTCCTTGCACGATGATTTCGCCATCTTTAGCAGAACCTCCTACCCCACATTTTGACTTTAGCGTTTTACCTAAGTCTTTCAAATCCTCTTCTTGACCAACAAAGCCAGTAATTAAAGTCACCTCTTTGCCTCTTCGTTGCTTTCGGTCGATTTGAACTCTTAGTTTCTGCTGCTGCACAGGTAGTGTTTCTACGTTATCGTCCTCCTGATCATATTCGTAGTCAGGATTTGTGGAATAAACGACACCGATTCTATTTTTTTTACTTTTTTTACCCATTGTTATTTTAATTATTTCTGTCCCAATAAAGCCTTAGCATCACCAAATACAGTTTCAAACTTTGGTAATTGCTTATAATGCCATTTATTCAAAATCTTGCCATCTTTCATTACCACAATCCCAGGATTAGACCTAACGATTGTTTTCAATAAAATATCATCCGCCACATAAAATGGATAAGCTGTTTGCGCCGCATGACGGAAATCTTCGATCTTGTTTTTACCAGCACCACCTGCCACTCCGTATACTTTCCAACCTGCCGCTTCGGCCGCCTCTGTAAATTCATTGGTAACATCCGTAAATCTTGATACAAAATCTTGATCGAATAAATGAACATCTTTAGACTCCGTTCTTTGTTTTATTTCACCGATAGATCGAACAATTCTTGGATCTGTTTGCCCTTCTACCATGATCGTATCGTAGGTATAAAGCGTATCAGAAATGGTGTAAGTCTGCGATGCCATTTTATCATCATCGGTGTATAATTTATAGCAAACCATCATCACGGAGTAACCTGGTTCAGCTAATAGATCATCCGATACATCGTAGCCATCAAAATCTTCGATAGCATACTCACTAATCTTATTAATAGGAATAGCAGGCTCCGTTTTTTTCTGATCAATAATCGACCATTCTGTTTTTGGATAATTCTTGAATTCACTCATATAGGTAGCATTCGGCAATTCAATTTGTTTGCCAGTCACCTTGTTTTCCAAAATCCAATCAGTAATTTGTACACTTCCCATCGCTTCACCTTGTGCAATTTTTTGCCCTCTAACATCTGCCTGTTCGTGGAAAGGACGGAAATCTGTATGTGGTAAATCCCAAACATAATTACTAAAGCAGTAAGCCAATAAACCGACAGTAGCCACTCCTAAGACAATATTTTGTGTTCTCTTGCTAAACAATTCGTGCATGTCTTTATGCTTAAACACAAAGTAAATAGCAGGAATCATCAACGCCACATCTTTGAAGAAAGAAACTTTTGGTTCTAACTTTAAGAAGTCTCCAAAACAACCACAATCGGTCACTTTCATATTATTGGCATTGTAAACGCCCCAATTTCCGAAGTCGAAAAAGTTGACATCTTGTGGCACATAACCTGTCAGATAGGTAAATCCGGTCAACGCTGTGAAGAAAGCCACTAAACCTAAAAATAACCAACTGGTCAATTTAGATTTTGACCCCATCAAAAGCATTAAGCCTAGGATAATTTCAAATACAATCATCCCTACAGAAAAAGCGATAGAATATTCACTAAAAACAGGGAAAATTGGAGCTAAAAAACTCATAGCCGTATCGGAAAAAACGGATTCAAATTCTCCAAAATATTGCTCCATTTTATAAGCCGTCCCCAGTGGATCGACCGCTTTGACCCATCCCGAAAATAGGAACAAGGCACCACAATAATTTTGAACAAAAGTCATCAGCCAGTTCTTGTGATTTTTAAAACCAAAACCGACCAAGGCAGTCAAAGCGACTGCTGCAATTCCAACTCCTGTGAGTAATCCTGTAAGTGTAATTGACATTTTTTATAATTTGATTAGTAGCGAAGCTTCTGACCCATAATGGTCGGGCTTCTTTTATGTTTTTTATTAGTATTAATACGATTTTTAGGGGTAAAATGTTTTATTCAATAAGTGTTTGCAGTTTAAGACTTTGAGTTAATTTAGCACATAGTCACATTGTAAAAACGCTATTTTTCGCAAATATACGCTTACTTAGCAGTTTCGCTCTTTATTATTCAAAAAAACAACAAATTCGATCTAAAAAAGGTCTTAAGTAACGAGCAAATAATAAATGGTGCATTTGGAGCTAGAGATTTTGTTCTATGACTAGGCATTTTTGCTAGGAATAGCACCGCTATTGCTAACAAAAATAACGAAGTCATAGGACAAAAGATCAGTTCCTAAATGTATT
>CALDTJ010000005.1 GCA_937924145.1 uncultured Saprospiraceae bacterium | reverse complement strand
TTATGAAAAAAGAAGCACCAATGATAGCTTAAAAGCACAGAAACCTTTAAATTTTTAATACGTAACTCTTTCAAGGATAAGTTCTTTGGAAGAGTTATTTTTTTTAAGTTATTTTTGGGCAAAAGTACAGGCGACTTCAGTCGCCTTGATCAAAATTAAATACTAAAAGGCGACTGAAGTCGCCTGTACTAGAAAAATAACTATGAAAGATAATCATGCGATCAAATTCGGAGTCATTTCAGGAGTCGCCACTGTCATTTTTTTGTTTCTATTTTATTGGATTGAAAAAGAACTGATGTTAAGTCCTGGCATTATTTGGAGTACCACTTTTTTGTATTTCATAGGCATGTATATGGCTCCCTTAGAATTGCGAAATGAGAATGGAGGCTATCTTGACTATAAAACAGCACTTAGGGCTTCTTTTATCGTTTGGGTAATTGCCAATGCTATTTATCATGCTTTCCAATATATCTTATATAATTTTTTAGATCCAGAAATGTTATCGGTTCAAAAAAATTATATGCACAAAAACATGGGCGTATTAGAAGGTGCAGTTAGCGAAGAATACTTAGAAACTTTTTCCGAAAACTTAGAATTACTCAATTATGATTTGGGTACAGTGATATTTACTTATTTTTCTTCTTTAGTTGCAGGATTTATTTTTTCGGCGGTTATTGCAAGAATGGTGCGTAGAAATCCGTTAGATATTGCATAAATCATTGGTTTGAGAATCCCCATACAAATCCATCACGAATCACTATACAATGCTTGACGTTTCCATAGTAGTCCCCGTTTATGACGAAGAAGAGTCTTTACCAGAATTAGAGGCTTGGATTAGAAAAGTTATGATCGCCAATAAATTTCGTTACGAAATCATCTTCGTGGATGACGGTAGCAATGATACTTCTTGGAAAGTTATTGAATCTTTAGTTGAATCCAATAACTCTATTCGTGGGATTAAATTTCGTAGAAATTACGGCAAATCTGCTGCACTAAACACAGGTTTTGCCGTCACAAAAGGTGATGTAGTCATCACTATGGATGCCGATCTACAAGACAGCCCCGATGAAATTCCAGAATTGCATAAAATGATTATGGAAGATGGATATGATCTCGTATCTGGCTGGAAAAAGAAACGTCACGATCCCATTTCCAAAACCATCCCTTCCAAGTTTTTCAATGGCATCACTCGCTATGTCAGTGGCATTAAATTAAATGATTTTAACTGTGGTTTAAAAGCTTATAAAAATGCAGTCGTTCATAGCATCGAAGTCTATGGAGAAATGCATCGTTACATTCCAGTAATCGCCAAATGGGCTGGATTCAATAAGGTTGGCGAAAAAGTAGTAGCGCATCAAGAAAGAAAATATGGCGTTGGAAAATTCAATGGTTGGTATAGAGGCGTAAAAGGATTATTAGACCTTTCTTCTATTATGTTTGTCGGAAAATTTGGCAAACGTCCTATGCACTTTTTTGGCCCTATTGGCGTCCTAATGTTTTTATTAGGCTTTTTCTCTGCTGGCTATATTGGCATCGTAAAATTATATCGCTTATCTCAAGGCATGCGCCCTGCTTTAGTTGTGGAAAATCCTTGGTTTTTTATAGCTCTAACCAGTATGATTCTTGGCGTTCTATTATTTATTGGCGGGTTCCTAGCTGAATTAATTTCTAGGACATCGACGGACAGGAATAGTTATTTAGTAGAGAAGCGAATTGGGGACGGAGATGCGGTGAATTCACTTTAAAAGTTGACTAGTTGCTGGTTGCTAGTTGCTGGTTAATCTAGCAACTAGCAACCAGTTAAACCCCCAAATAATTATCAGGGCGAATTACCTTCAACTCTGCTTTGATAGCATCAGAAACTGCTAATTCATCAATAAATTCGTGGATTTCTGCTTGGTTAATAGACACTTTTCCTCTAGTCAATTCTTTTAATGCCTCATAAGGTTTTGGATAACCTTCTCTTCTCAAAACATTCTGAATTGCCTCTGCTACGACCATCCAATTATTATCTAAATCTTCTCTAAATTTCGACTCATTTAACAACAACTTACTCAATCCTTTCTGAATAGATTTAAAGGCAATAATCGTATGACCGAAAGGTACGCCTACATTCCTCAAAACAGTACTATCCGTCAAATCTCTTTGCATTCTAGAAATCGGTAGCTTATCAGAAAGATGTCCAAAAATAGCATTCGCTAACCCTAAATTTCCTTCCGCATTTTCAAAATCAATCGGATTTACTTTATGGGGCATAGCCGATGATCCAACCTCTCCTTTAATCACTTTTTGCTTGAAATATTCCATCGAAATATAGGTCCATATATCCCGACATAGATCAATCAAAATCGTATTAATCCGTTTCATAGACTGATACAAAGCCGCTTCATTATCATAATGCGCAATCTGTGTAGTGTATTGAGAACGGTGCATTCCCAAATGGTTTTCTACAAAATTATCACCGAATGCAGGCCAATCAATATTTGGGTAAGCTACATAATGTGCATTATAATTCCCTGTGGCACCACCGAATTTGGCTTCATAAGGAATCTGGCGCATCAAAGCATATTGAGTCTTCAATCGCTCAACAAATACCAAAAATTCTTTGCCTAATCTAGTCGGAGAAGCAGGTTGCCCATGCGTACGAGCTAACATTGGAATATCTTTCCATTCGGTCGCCAATGTCCCGATATTTTGAATAATACTTTCTAAGGCTGGAGTATAAATATTTTCTACCGCCAACTTTGCCATCAAAGGATTAGCCGTATTATTAATATCTTGAGAAGTCAGTCCAAAGTGAATAAATTCTTTCACAGGCGACAACCCAATTTCATCAAATTTATCTTTTAAAAAATATTCGACCGCTTTGACATCGTGATTGGTCACTCTTTCAGTAGCTTTAATACTTTCGGCATTGGCTAAGCTAAAGTTTTGGACAATTTCATCCAATGCTGCTAAGTGCTTATCATCTACCGCTTTCAATTGTGGTAAGGGAATATTCACCAAAGCTTTGAAGTACTCGACTTCTACAAAAACTCGATATTTTATTAAAGCAAACTCAGAAAAATAAGCTTGTAGTTCTTTTGTCCTTGCGGCATATCGGCCGTCGATTGGAGAAATGGCTGTCAACATAAATGATCGATTATGAATTAAGCCGCAAAAGTAGGGTATTTAATGAAAAGAGGGAGAGAAATAAGGGGAAAATGATTGTGTGATTGTAAAATTGAGTCGCTGCGCTGATTGTGTGATTGTGTGATTGTTACCTTGCTAACATACTAAACAATCATTCAATCAGCGCAGCGACACAATCCTTAAGCCATCGCCGTAGGCGTATTAAAGCTCATTGGAGGCATATTCTGGTTATTAGATCCTTTATCTTTGATGGGTCCATGCTGCGCTTCAAATTTACGAACATTATCAGATAATGCTTGCAATAATCGCTTTGCATGAGTTGGTGTCAAGATGATTCTAGACTTTACTTTGGCTTTTGGTACATTTGGTACCAATCTTACAAAATCTACCACAAATTCTGTTTGTGAATGAGAAATAATCGCCAAATTAGAATAAATACCTTCAGCCACTTCTTCTGGTAAGTCGATACTTAATTGATTTCCTTTTTTAATTTCTTCTGCCATAATATTTTTTATTATAATGATTTTTTACCCAAAATAGCACAAAACCAAGCTGAACTATTTTTTAATAATACGCTTGCAAACATAATAATGTTTATGAAAATACCCTAAAGTAAAATTTTAAACTTGAAAACGACTAAACCATTTTACCCTTTTTATGTTTGTTTTGATTAACCAATTTTATCGTTGAACTGGCCGCTAAAAGCACTGTCAAGTAATTATGAGCAAAACATTATCTAGCAACTCTACCTCTAATCTACCAACCAACTTTTTAGATCACCGCCCTACTCTACTTTTTTTAATTCTTTCGGCTTTTTTTGTCAGTAATGCCTTGGTCGCAGAATTTATTGGGGTTAAAATATTCGCCTTTGAGGAGACGGTCGGCATCAATCCTTTCAACTGGAATTTATTTGGACATTCTGGATCACTGTCCTTGTCAGCAGGTGTTTTATTATGGCCCGTTGTGTTCATTATGACGGATTTAATCAATGAATATTACGGCAAAAAAGGGGTTAAACTACTCTCCTATATTGGTGTTGGGATGATTAGTTATGCATTTTTAATGATTTACGCGGCTATTCAGTTTGTACCTGCTGGATTTTGGCTGACAGATTTTAAAGAGCAAGGTGTCCCTGATACACAAGCTGCTTTTGCAGTTATATTTGGACAAGGCGCATGGATTATTGTAGGTTCTATTATTGCTTTTCTAGTCGGTCAAATTTTAGATGCCGCTATTTTTCATAAATTAAGAAAATGGTCTAATAATGATAAAGTTTGGTTGAGAGCAACGGGTTCTACAGTTGTTTCGCAGTTTATTGATAGCTTTTTGGTCTTATATATTGCCTTTGTTCTAGGACCTCCTCAATGGGAATTGAGTCTCTTTTTTGCGGTGGGAACCGTCAATTATACTTATAAATTTTTGGTGGCTGTTTTCTTGACGCCCGTGATTTATTTGATGCACAATGTGATTGATAATTATTTGGGAAAGGAGGTCGCTGAGGCTATGAAACAGCAGGCTATTTTGGAAGGATAGCATAAGGCGATTACTTCAAGTAATGGCTTTACAAAACGCTCGTCATACACAATGCTCCTGCACAAATTCCCAACCTCTTATAGCCATATAGGAATACTCACTATTTTTTAAAGAGAAACCTACATGACCACCTTTTTTGGGCATTTCTAGATAAAAATTTTCATTCTTTTTAGCTAGTCCAATTGGATTACACTCAGGAGTTAGGATAGGATCATTTTCAGCATTGACTAATAAAGTTGGAATTGAAATCTCATCCATAAAATTCTTGGCGGAGGCAAAATGATAGAATGCTTGGGCACTCTCAAAACCGTTCACGGGAGCCGTAAAATAATTATCAAAATCTTCCCAAACTTTTACTTTTTTATAATTCGAAAGATCTACTACACCCGGAAATTGAGCCGCTTTTATTTGGATTTTTGTCCATATTTTTTGTCGGAACCGATTGCTATAAAACCAACTAATCGGCTGATCTAATAACTTAGCACTCGCCGACAAATCCGTGGGTGCAGAAAAATTAATAGATGCTTTGATATTGGAAGGCGTTTTTGAACCATTCACTCCTAAATATTTCATACCGATATTTCCGCCCATGCTATACCCTGCTAAAACAACTTTTTCATATTTTTTCTTAGAAAAAGCATAGTTAATCACGGCTGAAATATCTTCCAAATCTCCGTGATTGTACATTCGCAAATTCCGATTCATTTCACCACTACAAGATCGACAATTCCACGCCAATGCTTCCCATCCTTTTTCGTGGAATAACTTCGCCGTTTCTTTGACATAATGCCGCTCAGAACTGCCTTCTAAACCATGAGTTAGAATAATTAATTGGTCAGTATCAGCTCTAAACCAATCTAGGTCTACGAAATCACCATCCACTAATTCTAGCCGTTCTCTTTCGTAAATTGGTTCGGGGATTTTGCGAAACATAGAGGGCAGAATAGTTTGCGCATGACCATTGAAATAAGGAAAAGGTGGGCCTTGATAGATGGATTTAACGATTGGCATCGACTAATTGAAAATTATTAAATGAAAACTATTTGTGCTTTTTCGGCTTTTTTACGAGCATAAGTTTTTCCAGCACTGCAGTGCTGGAAAAACTAAATTATCTTAGTGAAAAATCTATCAATTCCCCTGTTTAGCACGAACCATCTGCAACAACTCTTGCACTCGTTTTTCTTTCTGGTCAATGGTATATCTCAATGTTTGAATTTGACGATCCTTATCCTCTATCTCTAACTGTTTTTTGGCTAATTCTTCTTCCCAGTATTGTTTGTCAGATGCACCACCGCTACCAATTTGTTTATTATTATTAATCAACGTATTATACCGACCTGCCAAATCTTCATAATTTCGATTAAGGCTACTAAAGCTTGCTTGTAGTTCTACAATTTTAGCTTGTGCCTTATCTAGTTCAAGCTTACTTTGCCGAATATTAGCCCGCATATCCCTATTTTCTGAATCTTGTTCCGTCAACCGTTTATTTTCTTCTTCTAAGTAATCTTTAACCTGGACTAACTCTTTATATTTATCTGAACTGACACAACTAAAAAGTAGACAGCACAATAGCAATGGAAATAATAATTTGTATTCGTTTTTCATAGATATTTAGTTTGAAGGTGATGAGGTTAAAAGTTAATGAGGTTATGAGGGGTTATGAGGTGACTCATCAATGCCAAGATCATAACTTTTCGGCAATTTCTCAATCTTTTTTCAATCTACCTTTCACAAAGGTATTTAATAATAATAAAATGCTGACATAGATGGCTAATCTACCAATTAAGTCGCCCCATTGAACGTAAAAAGTTTTGGTATCATTAAATTTGATCGTCCCTCTAATCGCTGCTGCCTCCTCATAATTGGTCGCTTGAGAGATATCTCCTCTTTGATTTATAAAAGCAGAAACCCCTGTATTTGCTGACCTAGCAATAGATTTTCTTGTTTCAATGGCCCTTAAAGTGGCAAATTTCAAATGCTGTTTATAACCAGGCGTATCATCCCACCAGCCATCGTTCGTAACTATAAAAACAGCATTTGCGCCATTTCTAACATACCCATTAAAAAATTCGCCATAAATGGATTCATAGCAAATAGCTGCGCCTACTTTTCCAGACTCACTAGAAAATGGCGTTCGTTTTTTCTGTGTACCTAAACCTGCTACGGTCCCTCCAAGTGCATCTACTATCGGACTGACAAAAAATAATACTTTGGCATAAGGAAAAATTTCTGCCCCTGGTACAAATCTTCCTTTTTTATAAAATTGTACCTCCTTATTCCCACTTTCTAATTGCAAGGCCGCATTGTAAGCTTCCCAATTGGTCACCTTGCCCGTACGCTTGTTCACCTGCGTCCGCATATTATCACCAAACTCCTCTCCTGCTTGATAAATTTTATATAAATCAATTCCCATAATTAATTTCAAATTGGGATATTTATCAATCAGACTTTGTAGTTTTTGAATTACTTCAATGCGTCGAACTTGGTCTTGGGCAATGCCACTAAAACTCGTCTCAGGGAAAACTAGGTATTCTGTATTTTCAGTTAACTTACTTTCTGATAATTTTAGAAATTGGTCTAATTGGACCATTTTATTTACCTGAAACTTTTGGTAATGTGGTTCATAATTAGGCTGCACCGCTACCACCTCTACGTCTCTACCTGTATCTGAATGATTGGCATAGATTCCTAAAGAAACTAAAATTGGCAATAAGATCAATGCGCCTATTTTTACCGCATCAAGGATTTGCACCTTTTCTTTCGATTGCCACAACGGGCTTGCTACTCCTTTGAATATCAGATAATTAGTAAATAAAATCCAAAAAGAACCGCCAAAAACTCCCGTATATTCATACCATTGTACCCAACTCGGATATTGGGCAAAACTATTCCCTAATGTCAACCAAGGCCAAGAGATTTCCCATCGTAAATGCAAATATTCCCATGCCAACCAATTGACAATAAAGCCAATGTACATAAAGTTACGAGGCATGATTTTCCTTGTCTGATGGAACAAGACAAAGGGAATTGTCATAAAAAACGAATTCAACCAAATAGCGATAAAACTAGCTGCAAAACTAGCTGCATTTGCCACCCAAAAGGTTGAAATAATGTTCCAAACAACAAAGGCATGATAGGTATATTTAAATACTTCCCACTTTGAAGGGGCTGCCCTAGATTCTGCTATCTCTTTTTCAATCATCAAAAGGGGCACAAATCCAATAAACATCAAAGGGGTCAAAGGAGAAATCGGGAAACCAAAGCCCAACAATAAACCACTAATCGTCGCCCAACTTAAATAGGTTAAATTTTTAGGTAACTTAGAATATTTGTCCGCCAATGCGACTGTAATAAATGTCCACAATCCAGTAAAAAAGAAAAGCGGCAAATAGCCCCAAAGTGGTAAAATGGACATTTGATAGCCACTACCAAAGGTAAATATAGCAGCGACAACTAGAATTGGTAGTTTGTAAGGAATAGTTTTATTAGTCAAAATATTAGATTCGATTTATATCAGATAGAAATAGCCTAGAAAAGATAAAAATTCAAAATTAACTTTTTAAATGTTACTGATGAACTAACGATTAGTGAATAGAAAATCAATTCGTTCCCCGTAAGCTAATCCCTTTGGCAATGCTTGATTCGTAAATTCAAGGTGAATCACTCTACGATTTAAGTTATTCTCCGTCCGTTTGGAGGCATGGTAAATTAATGGTTTCATGACCAAAACACCTCCTTTTTTCACTTCACAAATAACTGGTTTTTCTTTGGTAAAATCTAATTTTTGAGCAATTCCGTATAGGTGAGAACCTTCTATGACCTTTAAAGCGCCATTTTTGGCAGTACAATCGTCTAAATGAATTCTTATAGTAATGATATTTTCTAGAATAGTTGGTGTGGGTTGGACATAATATTTTCCATTTTTCAATCGCCATTTTGAAAAGCCATCGACTTCCTTTTTCTGATTCGTTACAATCGTTAAGTCTTGATGCCACGGTACAATCCAATTGGCATTGGGTGGTTTATCAAAATAAATAGCTTTGATCAAAAAATAATCTTCCCCAAAAGTCTTTTTGAAAAATTCACAAAAGTCGTGATTGAATATGAATGCCTTTGCAACTGGCACTGATTGTAAAAATTGCCGAATGGCAAAGTGCTTTTCAGTTGCCTTTGAGGCATTGATGACTTGAATAATATCGGCTATTGATTCCTCGGAAAAGAGGTCATTTTCAATAACATATCCATTTTCAATTAATGCATTTTTCATAGATTTTGGCAATTAAAGTATCGAGTATTCTAAAATTGGAATGTCGTCAACTTATTGGCAATAATTTTAAAGCGAAAATTTTAACACGGAAATTTTATAACACTGAATTAGACGTTGACAAATACTTTATCTGCAAAAAATATTGTCAACGTCTGATTCCGTGTTACAAATATCCGTGTTACAAAAAACAGGAAAGTAAAGTTTCGAGGGCACTGAAAGTGACCCCAAAACACTACAACGACCAATCAATAGCCCCCAAACCATGCTTTTCCAAATAGTCATTTGCCTGTGAAAAATGCTTGCTACCAAAATAAGCACCCCTTGCCAACGGAGATGGATGTGCAGCAGTCAATATTAAGTGTTTTTCTGGATCAATCAATTCAGCTTTAGCTTTCGCAAAATTACCCCAGAGCATAAAGACAATATTTTCTCGTTCTTCTGAAATAAGGCGAATAACTGCATCGGTAAATTGTCCCCATCCTTTTTTGAGATGCGAGCCAGATTTTCCAGCCTCAACGGTCAAAGCAGCGTTTAACAAGAATACTCCTTGATTCGCCCATGCCGTTAAATCCCCATGATTTGCAATAGGCAGCCCTAAGTCGGTATTTAATTCTTTGTAAATATTTATTAGTGAAGGTGGAGTTCGCACGCCTTTTGGAACGGAAAACGACAATCCCATCGCTTGATTGGGTTTGATATAAGGATCTTGTCCTAAAATCACCACCTTTAAAGAACTCAAAGGGGAAGTATCAAAGGCATTAAAAATGAGTGAACCTGGCGGGTAAATCACTTTTCCTTTGGCTTTCTCAGCTTTTAGATATTGAATTAATGCGGAAAAATAAGGCTGGTCGAATTCAGATTGTAAGGCTTTTTTCCAACTCTCTTCTATCTTTACATTGGTCTCTGCCATGTATTATTTTTTGGTTTGTGTAGTTAAAATTTCTCTGCATAAATATAGGAAGGATTTAGCTAAATGCAAAGACCAGTTAGATTTCTATGAATTCTAACTGGTCTAAATTAGGTGTTAAAGTTGGAATATTTTTTCTTATTCAGATTTCAATGCTTTTACAGGATTAGCTGTAGAAACTTTTATAGATTGGTAACTGACCGTTAAAATTGCCAATAATAAAGCACCAACAATCGCTAAAATAAACGGCATAGCATTTATTTCTGTAGTATAGGCAAAATCTTGCAGCCATTTTTCTACTAAAAAGTAGCCGAAAGGAGTCGCAATTAAACCAGCTACTAAAACCAATTTTACAAAGTCTTTTACCAATAAGCTCATTAAATTCGAAGTGCTTGCGCCTAAAACCTTTCGTACACCAATTTCTTTTCTTCGTTGTTCAGCCATAAAAGTAGCTAGTCCGAATAAACCTAACATCGCAATAAAAATAGCCAAACCAGTTGCCGTTAGCATCGTTAAGCCAAAGCTCTCATTTTCTTCGTATTGAGTAGCAAATCGCTCATCTAAAAACGTATATCTAATTGGGTGTTCAGGTTCGACGTTGGGCCAAAGTTCGCTAATTTCTGCAATGGTACGCTTTATATCTTTTGTATCTAGTTTAAAACTTGCTCTATAATACCACTCCATATTCCGACGAGCAGTCATGGCTAGCGGTTGAATTTTATTTTGCAGACCTGTGAAATGAAAATCTTTAACGACTCCAATGATGCGTCCATACTCCTCTTCAAAGACATATTTTAAGCCTTTTCCAATAGATTCTTTGATATTATTTTCTTTTAAAAAAGTCTCGTTGACTATCCAGTTATTGATTGTGTCCAAAGCATGTTCTTTTCCAAAAAATCGACCTTCTTTCATTTCTAAACCAATTGTCTGATCAAATGCTCCGCTCACGAAAAGCATATCTGAACTATTCACCTCATTATCTTCGCCTTCAATATTTAAAGAATAATTTCCCAATCGTTCGCCAGGTAGTTCATTTGATAACGCAATATTTTTTACGCCACTAATTTGCTCGAATTGGGTTTGAATTTGTTCAAACTTTCGCCAAGAATCCCATCTATTCATGGAGACTACCATCACTTGTTCGTCGTTAAATCCAAGGTCCTGATTTTGCATAAAATTGACTTGCTTGAAGACAAAAACCATTACAATAATCAAAGCAACCGATAAAGCAAATTGACCAACTACCAAAACTTTTCTAAAAACTTGTCCACTCTCTGACTTCAGAATGCTACTTTTTAATACCTTTATTGGTTGATACTTGGACAGAAAAAAGGCGGGGTACAAACCTGCTACGATACCAATTACTAGACTAATGAAAATTGCCAAGGGAAGAATAGACTGCCAATCTCCACCGAAGAAAGACAATTCTCGATTGGTAATGTTATTGAAAATAGGTAAGCAAAATTCGGACAAAACCAAAGCCACGCCTAAAGCAAATAGCGATTGGATCGTAGATTCCAATAAAAATTGAGTGATTAGTTGACTTCTTTGAGCCCCCGATACCTTTCTCATTCCAACCTCTTTGGCTCTTAAAGCACCTTTTGCGGTAGCCAAATTGATGTAATTAATGCCTGCAATTAAAAGAACAATTAAGGCTATAAATCCAAATATGAATAAGCGATTCACATCCCCTTGAGCATTTCGCATTCCAGTAATTTGTCCAGAACCAAGGTGTATATCCTTTAAGGGCTGAAAATTCCATTTACTAATATCTTTTTTACTTGGAACAGGCATTTCCAAAGCGGCGTATTCTCTGCTATAAATTGGATATAAAAAATCGTCTGTTCGCTCTGCAATTTGCTGAATATCCGATTGTCGTTCTCGCTTAATGTAAGTAGTAAACCTATTGTCTAACCATTGCTGTCCTGCCCTTTCCCAAAGTGTAACAAATACCTCTTGGTCAATAAAAGAGTTGCCCTTGTGGTTTTCCAAAACACCACTAATTAAGTAATCACTAGTGCCATTTACTCTTATGGTTTTACCAATTGGATTTTCTTCCCCAAAAAATAATTTTCCAATACGTTCGGTTAGTACGACGCTATAGTGTCCCGTTGTAGCAGTTTTGGGATCGCCAGATTTGAATTTAAAAGGAAAGACTTGGAAAAATGTGCTATCTACAAAAGCAATATTTTCTAAATATATTGATTTTTCACCTACTGAAAAAAGTTGTTCTTTTTCTGGAAATACTTTGGTTGCTTGATTGACGCCTGCAATTTCGTTTGCTAAAGTCGATGCCAGCGGGCCAGGCGTATAAGTCCATCCCCCAGTTTCTTTATCAGCCGACTGTCGATAAGCCCGATAAATCAAATCATTATCAGGTATCCATTTATCATAACTAGATTCGTTTTCGATATACAAATAGGACAAAATAGCCACCATAA
Organism: uncultured Saprospiraceae bacterium; assembly: GCA_937924145.1. Lineage (GTDB taxonomy): Bacteria > Bacteroidota > Bacteroidia > Chitinophagales > Saprospiraceae > JAFMDF01. The sequence goes on along the minus strand of CALDTJ010000005.1, from coordinate 1,147 downwards.
ATCCAATGGCTAACCCCAGTATATTAATACTCGAATGTAATTTGTTCTTAGTTAAATTTCGAAGGGCAATCTTAAAGTAATTCTTAAACATAGCCAGTTTTTTTGTGTCGGTTGATTTCTTACACTAGAACTTAATCCCAATGCAATGCCAAAGACATAAATTACTGATTATTAACTATTTACAAATTAAGACCGATATATTTTTGGAAGAGATATGTCCGATTATGGACGGAAGGTGTTCGTGGGCGGACGTTATATTAGAGGTGAGAAGGTGAGAAGGGGCTCGCTGTCTCACCTTCTCACACGCTCACTTTCTGTTTACTGTCTTACTTCTGCTCTTCCTGTGCCAGTAGAAATCTCTACATCAAAATCAGCGGCACCAATTTTAGCAGCTTTTTCGATATGTCCATTTCCTCTTTGACCTATTTGTTGCTCTGAGTCGAATTTAAAAGGGGCACTAATTCTACCAGATCTGATGCCACATTTCATTTCAAAATCGCCCTCTATTTTTTGACCATCAAAATCCAAGACTGCATCTCCTGTGCCTGATGCCAATGCCAAGTCACCTGAAATTTTTCCTGTAACAATAAATTTAACATCGCCAGTCCCAGAATTCAAAGAAGAATGACTCGTTGGATTGACCTGTTTAAATTTAACATCGCCCGTTCCTGAATTAGCATCAAATTTTCCAGCTCCATTCATCACAAGGACATCTCCTGTTCCAGAATTTAAATCAAATTTTCCTTTGACATTTTCCAGTTCCAAACTGCCTGTTCCAGAGTTAACATCAAAGCGACCTTCCATTTGAGATATATAAATACTACCTGTTCCAGTATTGGCGTCTAGATCAGCATCCACACCTGTAATTTTTAAAGAACCAGTTCCGCTATTCACTTCTAAATCTAAGCCATTTGGCACCATTAGAGTCCATTCGGAGGCATCGCCATCTACATTACGACTAACTTTCTTTTCTTTGATAATCAAGGATTTGCCGTCATAATCAATTTTCACTCGAACTTGGTCATCGTCCCATTTTCCTTTGACACTGACTTCTTTTGAATCACTTTTTTCGATATAAATATCGCCAGTAATGGAGCTGATATCTAACATTTCTACATCTTTATAAGACTCACTGTGGGATTGGGCA
>CALDTJ010000004.1 GCA_937924145.1 uncultured Saprospiraceae bacterium | reverse complement strand
GCATTTGAGCTTGTCTTTTTTACCTCATACTGCGTTAAAAATACTCGCCAATGCCCTGCATTGTCTGCGTTTTTTGCCTTGTCTGAGATAAAAAATCCTGCGTCAAATTTGCGTAGCTTATTTATTTCTAACTCCCTAACTAGCCTTTTATTTATTTTTTCATTACTGAAAATGGGGGAGGTAATTAGTTGCAATTTACATAATAAAAAAAATCTTATTAGGTAATATTTACTATAATTGTGACATGGTTGTTTACTGATAGTTTGACAGGTTTTGGATTGCAATAAGTTTATTTTTGGTTAGGTAATGCTCTTTTTTGGGGAGATTATTTTTATAAATTTTATGATAACAAAAGAAGAGCCAAAAGGAATGACTCCTTTTGGCTCTATTTTAATTTTGGATGCTTTTAATCCAAGTTACCAATCAATGATAATTCTTTCTTCGTTTTATATTGTTTTATCATTTACTGGTTGCTTATTTCAATTTCAACATCTTCTTCGCTTTTGTACCATACTTGGTCGTCAATTGATAGTAGATGAACCCGTTAGTCAAGGTTGCTTTATCCAAATTCATCGTATTGTAACCCGCTTTACGGGTATCTTTAACTGATTTAATAATACGACCCGTTTCATCTCTAAGAATCAATTGTACTTCCGAATCACCTGGTAGATAGAACCCAATTGTTGTTCTGTCTTGGAATGGATTCGGTGTGTTCTGGAACAATTCGAATGTCTTGTTATCCATTGAATTAGTAAAGGTTAATTGAACATTCATTACCTTCCCTTCATTGTTGTATGCCTCGATTGTTGTAGGGCGGTTCGCTAAGCTTAATTGTTCGCTTAGTTTACCATTGCTCTCTGCAGTAAAGTCGATGGTGAAAAGAGTTGCGGGTTGCGAGTTGCGAGTTACGGGTTGGTTGCCCTGCTCACTGCCAACTGCCAACTGATTCCAACTCGTAGTAATCATGCCTTCTTTCATCTTATGTAAGCCAAAGTTTTCAATCCCGATACCTATCGGGACTACGCCACTTTGTATTTTTTCTACCCTTAAGTTTTCGTAACCTAAGGTGAATTGATAGCCTTGAATTTCAGCTAGTTGCTTTGTACTGAACGCTATGCTGTACGTTTCTCCTGCTTTCAATACTTTATCTTCTGTGGAGATTTCAAAAGTATTGGTAGTGGTTCTATCTTCAGCTTGTACTAGACTGTTTGGTCTTGCATTGCCGTTGACATCACCTACTTTGATCGCTACGAAATCTGCTACCATGTCGTGTCGCAAGTCAGATACTTGCGTTACTTGCGGGTAATCTTCAGCCATTGGCGTATTCGTGGTGAACTCGTAAGTTGCGTCTACAAATCTCCAGCTTGGACTATTGGCAAACTTCTCAGTGATATTTAAAATTAATTGTCGAGTTTGTACCATATCGAAAGCGGTAATCGTACCTGACCCGTTCACATCGGCAGCAATCATTTGATATGGATTCTCAAATTGTTGTATACCTAAAATGTGTTTAGAAATTAAGACTAAGTCAAACGTACTAACTCCGTTTAATGGACGATCGTCTTTTTCTGGTTGGATGGTATAGTTGTTATACATTTCCAATTCGAAATTAAACTGTCCATCCTCTTTGGTCATCATCTGCATATCGCCCATAGCATGAACCATTACATCTTCAACCATATTCCCTTTCCAATCAGCAATAGTACCACTAACAATGGCCATTTCTTGTGCATTTGTACATGCGCCCATGTTGTCTTGGACAATGACATAAGTCACACAGAAATCCCAGTTTCCTTCCTCATCAATTGCGTATAATATAACCGTTTGAGTTCCTAAAGTGGTACAATCAAACGTAATCACTTCTGGAAGCACTTGGACCCCTGCTAAATCAGTTGGTTCCTCGCCAAGATTCGCATGCCAGATTCTGAATTGTAATTTGTCAGCAGCTGTACAGTTGTCTGAGCTGTTTCTTTCAAGGTCGGTTGCCCATACTTGAATCATTCCAGCATCAGGCATCAACTCTACTGCCACTCCATTTAAGCAATATGGCGAAGGTTTTTTACAATCCCAGAATTCGTAAGTTGTATCTTCCCAAGCTGTATTTCCACAGTTATCGGCTGCTGTCCAACGAACATTGTATGTTACTTTCGCAGCTACAGGATATTCAAAAGCAGAGCCTTCTCCCGTTGCCAATTGTGCATCATTCGCACTAATCGTCCAAGTGTATCTAAGGGCTTTGGTAGCTGCATCGTTACAATCTCTAGCAGTGATAGCAAAACGCTTAGTATCCTGACAATCAATGCCCTCTAAACAGTTGTCAACATTACCAACGGTAATTTCAGGTGCCGTATCATCCTTTAATTTCAATACTTGGATGTATTCTAACTTACCTATATTTTCGTATCCATTTGCTGTGATAATGCTTGATTGAGCAACCATGCCATGCTCGTTTTCATCTCTAGTGATTGTGACTGCATCTTGTCCAGCCTCATAAATACACCAGTTGATGATAGTGAACGTTCTTACAACTTTTAAGCAAGCATCTTCCGTAGTCGTAAATACCTTCTCGTCTACTTCATAAGCCATTAGATCACAAGCTCCGTTAGTGATGTAGATGTCTGAATTTGGAATATCGGCTCCACATTCACCAACCCAATCCGTAGGTAAAGTAATCGACCAATTGGCTTTAGATTCGATATTAATCGTTTGTTCTGCCCAATTAGAAGTACGGCCTTCGCCATCCCAATCAATCGCTCTATATCGACGCTTGATGGTTGCAATGCCACAACTTTTTTCAATGAATTGATATTGTTGCTCGATGACTAAATCACCACAAGCCACATTATCTGTACAATCAGGATTACCGTATTTGGTGTTGAAATCAGCTGCTTGTTCAGCAGTCATATCCACCCATTCCGTCTCATCCATTTTGCCATTTTCATTGGTATCTGTTGCTGTTAATCCATCGCCAGCGTGTCCTTCGTCGCAAGTACCTGTCATATCAGGTAAATCAGCACAAATTGGAGCAATCTTATCTTCGACATTTACGGTCATCCAGCAAATGTTTTGATTGCCCTGCTTATCGGTTACTCGTAAGTAAACTTTGAC
>CALDTJ010000003.1 GCA_937924145.1 uncultured Saprospiraceae bacterium | reverse complement strand
AAAATTAAAGCCAGGTTATTACCGGTCTTCAATTTATACAGATTTAGGTTTACTAGGTTCTGCTAGTTTCCTAATGCGTTAATTAACCATTATCGCTTTAAATGTCTCAAGGACTCGTATGTTCTTGAGACATTTTTGTTTGTACGTGACCGTAGTACAGACATTCTTGTCTGTAACATTTCAAAAAAACTAGTAAATATTTACCCAGACAAGAATGTCAGGGCTACTTACATACTTTCAACATGAAATTACACACCTTTTTAAGTATTGCCGTAATGGCATTCATCAGTACATCTTGCATCTCCAAAAAGAACTTTGAGGCGACTTTGGCCCAACATGAAGTAGAAAAACAAGGATATGAGAATCGTATAGCCATTCTCGACCGCCAAATAGAACTGCGAAATACTCAAATTGATACCTTAAGTTTAAATTTAGCTACGGCTCAAGGTGCCAATCAGGCTTTAACAGCTACTCAAGATAAAATATTAGACAGAATAGACGAGGTACAAGCCCAGCTAGAAAATGAACGTAAAGATAAAAGTAGTACCTCTCAAAGTTTAAGCTCCACGGTTAGAGATAAAGAAAACATCATCAAAGAAAGAGACGCTAAAATTGAAAAGATAGCAGGTGCCATTACTCAATTTGAAGAAAATCAAAACAAGGTTTTAGGGGAATTTAGATACGATTTGGAGCAGTTATTCCAAGACAAACAATCCGTTGATTATGTCAATAGTGAAATTCGAATTACGTTAGACGAATCTTTACTATTTCGTCCAGGAAGTGCTAGAGTGCGGACAGCAGGTATCCAAAATCTGAAAAAGATTGCAGAGTTTATGAATAAATATCCTACCCTAAAATTAAATGTTATCGGAAATACAGATAATAAAAAACCCAAGAATTATAAAGACAATTGGGACTTTAGTGTCATTCGAGCATCAGCAGTTGTAAAAGTGTTGACGAAAGAATACGAATTATCTCCAAGTCGGGTGTTAGCAGCAGGAAAAGGCGAGTTCGCCCCTAAAGCATCGAATCAAACGAAGGAGGGACAAGCATCTAACCGAAGAATTGATTTTGTCATCACCCCTCGTTTTGATCGTGTTGTTAAAGAGATTAAGAAGGAATTGGAGTAAAGTAGGGGTTATTAGTTATTAGAAGTTATTATAGGTAATTTAATTTTTCTGCATACAAGTCTTTCTAGCACTGTAGTGCTGAAAAGACTAAATTATTTCAGAATAAAGTCTAATCATTATGAAACCGACACAGATGGCTAAATGTGGTTTCGATGGTTCATGCCGATAGCTATCGACACCTGACTTGAACCTCCTATTAAAGTCGTCTCCCGACGACAACGCTGGGTCGTCTCCCGACGACAACGCTGGTCAGGAGACCAGCAAATATGGACCAGCCCGAATGCCTTCTGGCGGGCGGGTTTCTAGTCTGGAGACTAGAAATATCGTTATTGGTTATTAGCTATTTGGGGTTATTGGTTATTGGAAGTTATTATAGGTAATTTAATTTTTCTGCATACAAGTCTTTCCAACACTGCAGTGCTGAAAAGACTAAATCATTTCAGAATAAAGTCTAATCATTATGAAACCGTTTTTACATATTTTTCTTACGAGTTTTCTATTTTCCATCAATTTAACTGCACAAAATCTGGTGATTCCGCCAGAAACGGATGCTCGATTGTATGACATTGCGGAGGCACCTTCTCCAGACCGAATCGAAAAAGACATTCGAACATTGGTAGGTTTTGGGACTAGAAATACTTTGTCAGATACGACTTCTACTACTCAAGGAATTGGTGCGGCAAGAAGGTGGATGCATGCAGAATTCGAAAAAATCTCAGCGGAATGTGGAGGTTGCTTAGAAGTTTCTTACCAATATCATTTAGTACCAGCAGAAGGGAATCGGAGAATATTAGAAGATACTTATGTGGTCAATGTAGTAGCCGTGCAAAAAGGGACGCAAAACCCGAATCGCTATGTGATTATGTCGGGCGATATTGACTCTCGGATTTCTGATCCAACGGACGCAGTCGGCGCATCTCCTGGCGCCAATGATAATGCCTCTGGCTTAGCAGGTACGATTGAGGCGGCAAGAGTTTTGACGAAGTATAAATTTCCAAATAGTATTGTTTATGTTGGACTTTCGGGTGAAGAACAAGGACTTTTTGGTGGAAAAGGAATGGCGGCTAAAGCCAAAGAAGATGGTTGGGAAATTATCGGTATTCTAAATAACGATATGATCGGAAATATTCATGGCATTGATGGAGTGATTGATAATACAACTTTTAGAGTATTCTCTGAACCTACGCCAATTACCGATGATGAAAGAATGCGGATTTGGCACCGATTTTATGGTGGTGAAGTAGATGGGCCTTCTCGACAAATTGCTCGTTATATTGATCGGCTGACGGATACTTATATGACTAACTTGGATGCGATTATGATTTACCGATTAGACCGTTTTGGTCGAGGTGGTCACCACAAACCTTTTAATGATGAAGGTTATCCTGGGGTAAGAATCATGGAAACACACGAAAATTATAATCGCCAACACCAAAATATTAGAGAAGAAAATGGGATCAAATATGGTGATGTCATCGAGGGAGTCAACTTTGAATATGCGGCTAAATTAACGGGCGTCAATGCCATTACTTTAGCAGGCTTGGCTTGGGCACCTCGCACACCTACTAATGTGATGATTGGAGGTGCGGTACAACCGTCTACCAGATTAAAATGGGATAAGGTAGCTGATGAAAATGTTGCTGGCTATAAGGTTTATTGGAGAGATACGACTTCTCCTGTTTGGCAACATGCTCGCTATGTGGGGGATGTTTCGGAGGCTACTTTGAAAAATATTGTGATTGATAATTATTTGTTTGGGGTAGCGTCTGTTAGTAAGGATGGGAATGAAAGTTTTGTGGTTTTCCCTACTACTTTGATTCCTCGACGGCGGTAATTTCTCCGAAAAAAAATTTAGGTAAAACTAGATAAAAATCCGTGTGGTAATGATGATTCCACGC
>CALDTJ010000002.1 GCA_937924145.1 uncultured Saprospiraceae bacterium | reverse complement strand
GTAAAGATTGGAGATATTACCCAAACTTATGCAACGGTAACTTTACAGAATTACTTCCGAATGTATCACAAATTAGGTGGTATGACGGGTACAGCAGAAACAGAAGCAAGTGAGCTTTGGGAAATCTACAAGTTGGATGTTGTCGTTATTCCTACCAACAGACCAATTGCCAGAGATGATCGGCAAGATTTGGTTTATAAAACAGAGCGAGAGAAATTCAATGCCGTTATCGAAGATATTGGCGTTTTAACTGGACAAGGTCGTCCTGTATTAGTGGGTACAACTTCTGTTGATATTTCAGAGAAGTTAAGCCGAATGTTACAAATGAAAGGCATTGACCATAATGTCTTAAATGCCAAGCAGCATCAACGAGAAGCGGATATTGTAGCAGAAGCAGGTAAGCCAGGAAAGGTAACAATTGCAACGAATATGGCTGGTCGGGGAACGGATATCAAAATTTCTGACGAAGTTAAAAGAGCAGGTGGTCTAGCCATCATCGGTACAGAAAGACACGATTCTAGACGGGTAGATAGACAGTTAAGAGGTCGGGCTGGTCGTCAAGGAGATCCTGGTAGTTCGCAGTTCTACATTTCTTTAGAGGATAAACTAATGCGTTTATTCCAATCAGAAAGGATTGCTAAGTTGATGGATAAAATGGGCCATGAGGAAGGTGAAGTGATTCAACACTCTATGGTTTCTAAGTCCATTGAAAGAGCACAGAAAAAAGTAGAGGAAAACAACTTCGGTATCAGAAAGCGATTATTGGAGTATGATGATGTCATGAACATCCAAAGAGAGGCTATTTACAAAAAACGTAAAAATGCACTTTCTGGAGAACGTCTTTCTGTTGATTTGAATAATATGTTTTTATCGTTGACAGAAGATGTTGTGCAAAGCCATAAAGCAGGCGGTACTTATGATACTTTTAGAATGGACTCTGTTGGGTTGATAGGTTTTGATCCAAAGATTAATAAAGAGCAATTTGAGCAAAGTGGGGCAGATGATTTGGTAGATATGTATCAAGAGCAATTCATCCAATATTATGACCAAAAGAGTGATGATATTGCAACGGTACTTTTACCAATTATCAAAGATGTTCACGAAAACCAACCACGTTATAAAAACATCTTAACTCCATTTACAGATGGAAGAAAGAATCCTCTACCAATTGCTGCAAATATTAAAAATGCAGTAGAGTCTAATGGTAAAACGATTGTTTCAGATATCGAGAAAGCAGTTAGTTTAGCTTTAATTGACGATAGTTGGAAAGAACATTTACGATCAATGGATGAATTGAAAGACTCTGTACAGTCTGCATCTTTTGAGCAAAAAGATCCATTAGTCGTTTACAAAATGGAGGCTTTCAACCTATTCGAAGGGTTAGTCAATAAAGTAAACGAGGAGGTAACTTCTTATTTATCAAAAGGAACATTAATCTTCTCTGGTGGAACGACTTTGGAAGAGGCGAAACAGCGACAAACGGACTTTAGCAAGACTAACACGAATACTACTGAAAGAAGTGAAGATGTTGCTGCCCGTAGAGCTGCACAAGGGGTTAGTCGTCGTAAAAAACCAGAAACTTTTAAAAGAGAAGAGAAGAAAGTAGGTCGAAATGAACCTTGCCCTTGTGGTAGTGGGAAGAAATTCAAGCGTTGCCATGGACGACAATTGGCTAGCTAAAACAGCAAATTTATCCTTATCTAAAAGATAAGTTCATAAATATAAATTCAAGACCTTTTGTGTTTTCGATGTTTTTAATCATTCATCGGTATACGCAAAAGGTCTTTTTTTGTGGGTATATTTCATTTTTACTGAATATAAGTAGATAGTCTAATCTTTTAAAAAAATCAGAATGGTTCACGCTTTTTGAGTGATACCCTCTACTTTTGCCCTTCCATTAAAAAATCACCAATTCTAACGATATGAAACTTTGGCAAAAGGATACACAAATCAATCAACAAATAGAAAATTTTACGGTAGGAAAGGACCGAGAACTAGATTTGTGGTTAGCGAAATATGATATACTTGGCTCTCTAGCACATATCGAAATGCTAGAAAGTATCAACCTTTTGGAAAAAAAAGAATTGAGTCAATTACAAGTTGAGTTAAAGCAACTTTATAAAAAGGCAGTAAAAGGTGATTTTATCATAGAAGATGGAATAGAAGATGTCCACTCGCAAGTAGAATTATTGCTAACTCAAAAGTTAGGAGACGTTGGAAAAAAAATCCATAGCGGTCGATCCAGAAACGACCAAGTTTTAGTGGATTTACGGTTATTTTTTAGAGCAGAAATAAAAGAACTCGCAGAAACAACCAACGATTTATTCGAGACTTACATCGCCCTAAGTAATAAGCATAAAGAAACGCTGATGCCAGGTTACACCCATTTGCAAGTAGCTATGGTTTCTTCTTTTGGACTTTGGTTTGGCGCGTATGCCGAGTCGTTAGTAGACGACATGACCTTATTACAATCTGTTTATAAGATTGTCAATCAAAATCCGTTAGGTTCAGCAGCAGGCTATGGTTCTTCTTTTCCTTTAAATAGGACAATGACTACCGAATTATTAGGGTTTGAAAATCTGAATTATAACGTAGTCCACGCCCAACTAGGAAGAGGAAAGTCCGAATTATTTTTAAGTTTTGCTTTAGCAGCAATCGGTAGTACACTAGGAAAGTTTGCGATGGATGCTTGTTTGTATTGTAATCAAAACTATGAATTTATTAGTTTTCCAGATGAATTAACTACAGGGTCAAGTATTATGCCTCACAAAAAGAACCCTGATGTCTTTGAATTAATTCGAGCAAAATGTAATAAATTACAAAGCCTGCCTACAGAAATCAGCATGACCATCAATAATTTACCTGCTGGTTATCACAGGGATTTTCAATTATTAAAAGAATCTTTATTTCCAGCTATACAGGATTTAAAAAGTTGCTTAGAAATTGCAACTTACATGTTACAAAACATGAAGATCAAGGAAGGAATCGTAGCACACGATAAGTATAAATATTTATTCAGTGTCGAGACTGTTAATAACCTTGTATTAAGTGGAATTCCTTTTAGGGATGCTTATAAAATAGTGGGAAGAGATATCGAAAATGATGAATTCAAACCTGATATGGATGTAAAACACACCCACGAAGGAAGTTTGGGTAATCTATGCAACGAAGAAATAACTGCAAAAATGAAGAGCGTTTGGAAAGGGTTTAAGTTTAATAAAGCAGAAAAAGCGATTAAAAAATTAGTAGAATAGACCTTATTTTAACTATGCAATAGCTGCAAGCCCTTCGAGGGCTTACAGCTATTACTTACAAATTTTTTTAGCATAAATACTAATAACACGTTACTAATTCACATCATTACTCAGGATTTTAAACTCAACTCTACGATTTAATTGCATCCCCTCAGAGGTCGTATTTTCCGCAATAGGCAAATCACTACCAAAACCATTATACTGCATTCTAGCAGGACTAATGCCATTATCTATTAAGAATAAAACAACCGCTTTTGCTCTTTTTCTAGAAAGGTATTTATTGTAATTATTTTTACCTCGAATATCTGTGTGGCCTCGAATTTCAATCACCATATTAGAGTTCTCTTGCATTAGTTTAAGCAATTTATTCAACTCAACATAGGACCGAGGAAGTAATTCAAATTTATCTGTTTCAAAGAAAATATTTTTCAGCGTAACGATTTGCCCTTCTTCTAATGGAATCTTAGTTAAGTCATCTTCCTTAATCGGAACTTCTAGAATAGGTTCTTCCTTTCTCAATAATACATCATCAATATAATAATAAGCGTAAGTCAATGGATCTCTTTTATGAGATTCTACCAGCGTTTCTTCATCTGTAAAAAAATTACCAATCGTCAGATAATTAAATTCTTCACTTGCTTGAAAACGGCCTGAAATACTCACCCATCCACTCAATGGCGTATTAATAATATTTGCAGCGTTTACTTGTGGTATAGCAGCAATCAAATCATCAGACAGTGCTTTGAGTTCTTCGGTAGAAAAGAGTCCTCCTAGATTATTCACTTTTAAAGAACGAGGTAAACGATTAACCCAAAATTCAAAATAATAATTCTGTCCAACCACTAAAGGTTCCTTTAACTGAATTTGAATATACTCCCTACAATGCGGTTTACCTTCTTCACATCCATACAAAGTAAGCCCAACCATTGAATTTCCCGTTCGTGGAGGTTGTTTACCAAATCCTTTTTCTGCCCAATGTTTTGGAATTCTAACTTTCGGACCGAAAATATCAGGAGAGGCACCTGTTGGGGCGTTCCAATATTTCATCACATCCGTAAAATGTTTTCCTTTATAAAACCACCCCAAAGGAATACCTGAATAACGCTCAAAACTAGGATTAGGAACGATATTTCCAGTAGGTTCAGTTACTTGATTCTGTGCAAAGACAGCACTAGAAAACATTAAAATCACTATCAACTGATAGAAAAACTTCATTTATAAATTTTAGGGATAAACAGTTTTTAATCGAACAGCAAAATAAATTGAGTCCAATCACTTATTGTTAGAACGGATTAAAGACTTGATTCCGTATATCAATAGGGAATTGTTAATGGGGCATTTTTATAAAAAGAGATGACTACTTACTTCAAGTACCAAAACCTTACCATTCTGCATAGTAGCTAAAAAAAAAGGGGAAGCATCGAAACACTTCCCCTAATAAGGTCAAAAAATTATTATTCTATTATTAATTACGCTTTTTAAAAACAAGCTTAATATAGTAAATCTTATTCAACTGAACATATTCCGTTTTTATCTCCTGATAATTCAAATGCTCTTTAATATATCCTTCCAAGTATTCACTTTTTGTACCGGCATCCACCACGACTACTTCCTTTTTAGAATTCACTAAAAAGCTCAGCTTAACAATTTCTTCTTTATTTTCAAGAAAACTTAAGTCAGGTTTTTTTATTAAGGAAATAATTTCTGTACGTAATGTTTTAACGATTGAATAATCAGTAATTGGATTGGCCTGTAAAGGCATCGAGGAGAATAGGGCAAATAGAAATAAAAACCCTAATGATCGGATTTTATTTTTCATGGTTAAAAAAGGTTTTAGGAAGTCGGGTGAACAACTTCGTGAGTTTGTAAAAAAATTAAAAACAGTCGAGTGGATACAAACGTAACCACCTTTTTTGCGCGGTCCTAAGTACCGCAATCGGGAAAAATTGTAATAGTCTCTACTAATAAAGACTAACTATCGAGTAAAATAGTTGTATGGTAAAAATGCATAATTTGAAGAAAAATTGCAGTAATAATCGACTAATTTGGCAAGAAAGACTATAAAATCAGCTTTAGACTTGGGAATGACAAGAAATTTGGCGTTTCTACTTTTTAGCAAAAGCTTAATTTCATTCTACAAGGTACATCTAAAATAGGCTCATCTGTTGGCCTTGTTCTTTAATAAATTTAGGTCCTCTAGTACTTATCTCAGGCATTACCTCTTTGGTCTTATCGACCATATATTTTGCGATTTCTGGTGACAGAATATTATCTGGTTCATGCGTAAAAAAATAAACTTCAGACAGTCCTTTCGCAAACCAATCTTTTAATTTTAAAATCCATTCATCAATACGGGTATAATCCGTGTCATGCAAGCCATTCCCTACAAAACGAATCATTGCAATATTGTTTGTCAATTGTTGGTGTAAAACATCTCGTCTACCCGCTACATCCGTTATCACAAAAGCAATATTTTTACTAGCTAGTAAATTGGCTAAATCCATAGTTGCAGTTGGATCAGCAAACCAACTTTCATGTCTAACTTCTATCGCTAATGGAATATGAGAAGGAAATTGATTTAAGAAGGTCTTCAAGATATTAATTCTATCCGCACTAAAATAAGGTGGCATTTGCATAAAGCAACACCCCATCTTCTCTTCTAAATCTTGAATAGACTCACAAAAAGCTATTAGTTTTCCATCGTTTAAGCCCATACCTGCACTATGACTAATTGCTTGTGGAATTTTAGGGCAAAACCTAAAATCAGGAGTAGATTCCGTCTTCCATTTTTGAATCGTTTTAAAATCTGGAATCCTATAGTGAGTAGTATTTAATTCTATCGTATTAAATTGCTTGGCGTAATGTGTTAAATAATCTTTCGTTTTAGCAGTCTTAGGATAGACATGTCCCAACCATTCTTTCATACTCCAGCCAGTGCAGCCTACGTATAACATTGGCTTTTCTTCTTTCGATAAGTTAGCTAAAACAGTTTCTGTACTTTCAGGATCAGCAGGTAAATCAAAATTAACTTGGCTGATATCGTGTAATTTTCCAAATTTCATGCACTGGTATTTTATATTATTCTCTTCTTATTAAAGCAATTTTACGATAAGATGTTTATTTGAAACGCTGATAGTCTATTAAAATAAACGAAGACAGTATCTTTGTATCTTTCAAGCTGCATCAAGCAAGGGCTTGGTGCTAATCAAACAAACTTAATAAATTTTGAAGTCAAAAATAATCATAGGAACAAGAGGAAGTAAATTAGCTCTTTGGCAAGCACATTTTACTAAAGGTAATTTAGAAAAGATGGGTATCGAAGTGGAATTGAAAATTATTAAAACCAAAGGTGATAAGATACAGCACTTAAGTTTTGATAAAATAGAGGGAAAAGGCTTTTTCACCAAAGAAATTGAAGACGCCCTATTGAGAGGAGAAATCGACATGGCAGTCCATTCTATGAAGGATTTACCAACCGAATCTCCCGAAGGCTTATCCATCGCAGGAGTATCTTATCGAGAAAATCCAGCAGATTGGTTGGTTATTAATAAAGGTCAAGAAGATCCTTCTAAAATTTATAAGCTAAAGGAAAATGCGGTAGTTGGCACTTCTTCTGCTCGTAGAAAAGCGATTTTATTAGATATTCGATCAGATATAACTTTAAAAGATATTAGGGGAAATGTACCTACTCGATTGAAAAAATTACAGGAAGGACAGTTTGATGCAATTGTTTTAGCAGCAGCAGGATTGACAAGATTAGATTTAGATATGTCTGACTTTGAGGTTGTTCAACTAAACACCAAAGAATTTGTGCCTGCCCCTGCACAAGGCGTATTAGCTTACCAAACCTGTACCGCTGATATAGAAACTAGAAAAATCATTAAGCGGCTACATCACACTAAAGTTTCCTCTGCCACTAATGTTGAACGGAAAGTATTAAATATGCTAGGAGGGGGTTGTCACATGCCCTTAGGTGTTTATTGTGAGCTAGATGCCAATGGCAATTATCATGTTTGGGCAGCTAAAGCAGATACATGGGATGGTCCTGTAAAAAGAGTCAAGATGTCTTCTAGTACTAGTTTTGAGTTAGCAGAACAAGTCCTAGCTGCTTTGAATAGTGAGAATTCGTAAAATAAGCATAGCTATTGCTGCTTAGACTTACTACTCATTTTTCTACCATTTAGACATTTAAGGCAAAGTAAAATAATTAATTAGCCATTTATGAGTTCATCTTTTTTCCCTAGCATCCCATCCGCAAGCGGGTCACAAACAGCGTTTGTTCTTGTTGAAAATGCTCGCCATAGCGGTGCTATGTCTGTAAGCCTCCCA
>CALDTJ010000001.1 GCA_937924145.1 uncultured Saprospiraceae bacterium | reverse complement strand
TTACCAATTACGCAGGTTCGAGTAGAAAACCGATAGCAACATATCGGGTTAAATCAATTATCTTTGTCTGATAACATTTTGTAGATAATTGTTTAACAATATAATCAAGCGACTTCGTGTCGCACGAGACTAGAAATATCGCCCTCTAAAAAACGCACATTATTTTCTGAATCTCAATCAATCGCCTTCTATTACTTATTATCTAATAGAATAAAGCTAATCAAACCATGTCAAGAATATTTTTTACTGTACTATTAATAGGTTTATTTACAATAGTTAATGCCCAGCATACACTCATTCTAAATCAACAAGAAAGAGCGGAAGTAATAGATGATATTTTAGAAGATAGACTAGACAATCTCCTACCCGAATTAATGCGTCGAGAAGGAATTGATATGTGGGTAATCATTTCCAGAGAATATAACGAAGACCCAGTGATGAAGACGATGTTGCCAAGTACTTGGTTATCAGCGAGAAGAAGAACGATTATGGTATTTTATGATAAGGGAGGAGATAATCCATTAGAAAAAATTGCCATTGCCCGATATGATGTCGGAAAATTACTCAAAGGAGCATGGGATTTAAATGTATTCCCCGATCAATGGGAGGCATTAGTCGATTTGATTAAAGAAAAAAATCCAAAGAAAATTGGTATTAATAAATCCGATTATTTTGCTTTAGCAGACGGTTTGGTGCATACAGAACATGAGCAATTCATGGAGAAATTACCCAATGCATACGAAAATAGAGTAGTAAGTGCAGAGCGATTGGCGATTGCTTGGTTGGAAACTCGTTCTGAAAAGGAATTGCAGATTTATCCAATGATTGCACATTTAGGACATAAAATTTTACAAGAAGGCTTATCTGAAAAAAATATTCATCCCGGCATAACCACGACAACGGATGTAGAATGGCGACTGCGCCAGCTAGTAACAGATTATGGTTTGAAAACATGGTTTCACCCGTCGGTTTCCGTGCAAAGAGCTGCCGAAGGGAATCAAGAGTTTCTACGTTCTTTTTCAAGGCGTCCAGATCATGAAGTGATTCGATACGGTGATTTGTTACACGTAGATTTTGGGATTACCTACCTCCGTTTAAATACCGATCAGCAACAACATTTTTATGTACTTAAGCCCAATGAAAAAGAAGTACCTGTATTTTTACAAGCTGCGTTGAAGAATGGAAATCGCTTACAAGATATTTTGACTTCCAATTTTAAAGCTGGAAAAACAGGAAATCAAATCCTTTCTGCCTCGTTAGATCAAGCAAAAGCTGAGGGTATTAATGGTTCAATTTATACCCACCCAATTGGTTTACATGGACATGCCGCAGGCCCAGCTATCGGTATGTGGGATAAGCAACAAGGCGTGAAAGGAACGGGTGATTATGAATTATTTCCGAATACAGCATATTCCATTGAGTTATTCGCAGCTACAGAAGTGAAGGAATGGGGTAAACTAGTACGAATTATGCTAGAGGAAGATGGAGTTTATGGGAAAGATGGATTTTACTTTTTGGATGGGCGAATGGAGGATATTTTGTCTATTCCACGAACGAAATAGTTAGGAATAATTGGTGTCAGCCCTTCAAGGACTGACACCAATTTAGCTGTTAAAAAGTATCCCCACCATACGACTCTTCAGGCAACATCAATCCGATAGCCACTAAAGCCCAGAACAATATCCCGATTACAATTAGTACAATTTGTCGAGTATTAAATCCACTCTTATTTTCTAATTTATAAACATTGGAACTTTCAAGCGCACTATTAAAAGCTTTCAGTGGTGGATAAAAACTAAAAACGCCTAAGAAAGAAGCTATCCACATTGGATCTGGTAAACGGCTTAGAAGATTACTCAAAATGAACCAACCAAATAGTCCTCCACTAGAATAAGAAATATTAGACTTAGTTTCTCCTTGAGCATATAATTTGATTCGATCGAGAAGGTCGTACATAAAGAAAATGGCAAAAATTGCCCTTCCTGCGGGCATGATGTCTAAGTTGTCTTTTTCTTTGAAAAATTTCCAAACTTTATACATCCACCACGGCGCATAAAGGCCGAAAGAACATAAAAATAATATAGTAAATTGACTTGGAGTGACGGATTGGATAGCAATATGATCGTCTTGTGCGAGTTGGTCATCTAAAATTTCGTTTATTTCCATTTTCGATGGGTTTGTGAGATTAATTAAATAAGGACAAGATAAAGAAATTTATTAAAGAAAGTATTAGTTGATGCATCAAAAATAGCTTGATTTTTCGGAGGGGGGCAGGGGGAGGATTTCAACATCTTATTTGGCTAAAAAATATGCGCCAAGTCTTTTGAGATAGTCTCAAATTTAACAAAAATTCCTTTTTTTAAATAAATCTGAGCTAGTTATTACTCCCCATTCGATAAGCCAGTGACTAAAATTAGGTAATTTGTAAAATTCACCTATGGTTTTGTAGGAAGAAGTTACCTTTGTAAAACGATTTTACTGATTGGTAGAAGGACATCCGTTGTCGATTAATTTTAAAAAACTAAATATTTCCTTGAAAAAAATAGACATACAAATATTAGATACCGACCTTATTCCTCAAAATTGCATTGATTTTGTGACCAACCCTTCTTCGGGAGGAATTGACGTCTTCATCGGAACGGTACGGAATCAGACAAAGGGCAAAAAAGTAGTGCAATTAGATTTTGAGGCATACAAACCAATGGCGATTTCTGAAATGCGAAAAATAGCCGAACGAGCCTGCGAAAAGTGGCCTATAGAAAAAATATCCATGCATCATCGGGTAGGACAACTGAACATCGAAGGAATTGCCGTCGTTATCGCAGTAGCAACTCCTCATCGTAAGGCATCTTTTGAGGCTTGCCAATTTGCGATTGATACGCTCAAAGAAACCGTTCCTATTTGGAAAAAAGAGATTTTTGAGGATGGAGAAGTTTGGGTGGCTGCGCATCCTTGATTTAGAGGGTGAGAGAGTGAGAAGTGAGAGAGTGAGAAGTGAGAAAGTGGGAAGTGCCTTTATGCTAATGATTAGTGAATAAAAAATGAAGATTACAAAAGATAAAAAAACGGCGATTATTTTTGGAGCAAGTGGACTTGTTGGTGGGCATTGCTTGCAAGCCATTTTAAAAGAAGATGCTTACACTAAAGTATTGAGTTTTGGTCGGAATTTACTACCTATAAGTCACGATAAATTAGAGCAAATTATCATTGACTTTGAAGAGATGAAAGCTGAGGAAGGTCGAATTAAAGGAGACGATTTGTATATATGTCTGGGAACGACTAGAGCAAAATCTGGTCGAGATGGATTTATTAAAGTAGATTTTGATTATTCTTTTGATGCCGCTAAATATGCGGTGATGAACGGTGCAAATCAGTTGATTTTGGTATCTTCCGTTGGGGCAGATAAGGATTCCTTTTTTTTATACCCAAAGACGAAAGGACAACTAGAAGAGGCGGTGAAAAGATTACCTTTTTGGGCGATTCATATTCTACAACCTTCTTTATTAATAGGTGATCGAGAGGAAATTAGAGTGGGAGAGCAGATTGCTACTAAAGTAACGTCTTTAGTCAGTCGCTTTACGGATGGTTTGCTGGGGATTTATACACCGATTGAAGGCGAAACGGTTGGGAAAGCTATGGTGCAATTGGCGCAAGGTATTGCTCCTGGGGTGCAAGTACATACTTCCGCTGAGTTGATTAAATTGGTGGAGGAACGGCGGTTGATTAGATAATATTACAAACGGAACTAAAAGAAATCAATACTCAATTTATAGTTTAACACGGAAAAAGGTAACACGGAATCAGATGTTGACAAATCCATTTGATTCGAATATTATTAGCGTCAACTCTGATTCCCCATACGGGCATACGTGTTAAAAAAAATCCGCGTTAAAAAGTCAAAACCTAATAAAACCTTTCAATGATTCATGTTTTGAATTAATTCTGAAAAACGATTTTTATAAGTCCGCCCAATAGAAACCTTCCAACCATGCACCATCAAAAAATCCCGTTCAATTTGCTCAATGTGTTTTAAAGAAACGATAAAACTGCGATGTGTTCTACAAAAATAATCAGGTAATTTAGGGCTTAATTTACTCAAAGTGGTTCGTTCTAAGATTCGCTTTTCCTTGGTGTGATAAACCACATAATTCTCATCTTTTTCTAAAAATAGAATATCCTTCCAATTTAATTTATGGGTAATGGCTCCGCTTTTTAATAGAAATTCATCAGTTGGAATTTCTTCGACTATTGGCTTGGTGATCAACGCTGATTGGATGGAGTGATTAGTAGGTATTACTGCCTTTAATTCAAGACCACTCTCTTTATTTTGGTAAAAATTAAATAATCGAATCGCAGTAGCCAAGCCTATAATAGACAATAACAAAAAGGCATTTCGAATGAGTGGAATTTCATTAAAAAAGGTATAAGTAAGTCCAGTATCTTTTAAAATTTGGTCAATAAGGGAAGAGCCAATGATCCATCGATCTAGTAAATTAGTAGTGATAAAAAGTACTGAAAACGCAATTCCAAATTCTAAGTATTGTTTTTTTGTAAAATATATTTAGGTAGTAAATAGTAAATGACAAGATAGGTCGCTGCCATTATTAAGGGCAAACGGACTAAATTAAATTGCATAAATTCGAACCAGTAATGCTCATTGAAGATATAAATAGTACTAGTCCATGCCAATGGTTTGAATGAATGGTACACAAGACTACGGCATTTTATCTTTTTCAAAAATACGAGCCAACTCCGTTTTCGTTTGAATAATAATTACGTGGATTTACTCTTTCCGTTTGGTATTACCGCCAATCCACTTCCCGCCAAATCCTATAACATGACGGAGTTTAACGTGCAATTCAATACCGATTTACGGAAGTTACTGAACACTCAAATGTTTGTGGTCTACGGACAATTTTATAATGGGACTAAACTAACTTATCGGGGTAGTGTATCCTATCGAGCGCAGCCGTGGGGCAATTTCACTTTAGGTTTAGAAAGAAACGATATTTGGTTACCAGAACTATACGGGAATCTACATTTTACCCTCGCTACGGCAAGAATGGAAATCAATTTTGCAACGAATTTATTCTGGACGACTTTCCTACAATACAACACCCAAAGAGATAATTTTAATATCAATAGCCGTTTTCAATGGCGTTTTGCACCTATGTCCGATCTGTTTTTTGTCTACACGGATAATTATGCGATTGATGATTTGTTTGGGCCTAAGAGTCGGAGTTTTGTTTTGAAATTGAATTATTGGTTGACGTTGTAAGAGTTATCTGATACTTTCAAAGTATCTGATAACTTATGTCTTACTAGAAACGGAATTTATCTCGAATCGCACATTTTATCATAGAGCTGTATTGTGATTTAGGCTTAGTTTGCTCTCGTAATAAATCGCCACAATTTTTTCTTTCAACAAAAGGAACATAAGGATTTACGGAGGCAAGATAAAGGCCTTTACATAAAAGGTAAATTTTCCGTCTACGTTCATCCAGAAAAGGTCGATTAAGACCAATTCTTAAAATCGTTTCTTTACCTTTTTGATTGCCGTTTATTGCTTTGGGGGTATATCCGATAAATTCTATAAAGTCTTCTGGATTCTCTTTGGTAGGATCAATGAATAAAGGTTGCTCTTTGGAAATGTCATCTAAATGAGAAGTAGCTCTTTTGGTAGGATTCGCTAGAGGAAAAAAATTACGTTTGTAGGAACTATTACATTTTCCACAGCATAAAAATAAATT